>CAZSSX010000078.1:0-10427 GCA_964609545.1 uncultured Phycisphaeraceae bacterium
GAAGCAGTCCAGATCGAATTTTTCATTGGGGGAATGGATTTTGTCATCGCTTAAGCCGAACCCCACCAAGAGGCTATCGATGGCGAGTAATGCTTTAAAATCAGCCACGACGGGGATGGTGGCTCCTTCGGCAATGACGACGGCTTGCTCGCCGCTGGCGCAGAAGATGGCTTGCTTGGCAGCGGTCATGAAGGGGCTATCGGTGGGGACAGCGACGGGGTTGCAATGCCCGAGATTTGTGATTTCCCACGTTAAGCCATGGGTGTTTTGTGATCTGAGCCACGCTTCGAATTGCTTGGCGACTTTGTCTCCTTGCATGGCTGCGGGGATGCGGAAGGAGACTTTTGCCCCTGCAAATGCGGGGATGACGGTTTTTGCCCCTTGGCCAGCATATCCGCCATAGATGCCGTTGATGTCGCAGGCTGGGCGTGTCCAGCGCCTCTCAAGGGTGGTGTATGTCGCTTCTCCAGCGGCCTGGACGCCTAGCGGCCCGAGAAATTGCTCATCCTTAAAGCCTAGCTTTTGCCAGTCTGATTTGACCTGGTCCGAGGTCGGCTGAACATCATCGTAAAAATGCGGAATCGTGATTTTATTATCATCGTCTTGCAGGCGACCGAGGATGCGTGTGAGAATATTGGCGGGATTGGCCAGCGTTCCGCCATAGACGCCCGAGTGGAGATCGCGGTTAGGCCCGTGGAGTTTGATGTCAAAGTAAACAAGCCCTCGCAGTGCGTAAGTGATAGCGGGTTTGCGCTGGTCGCCGATATCCCAGAGGGAGGTGTCCGAAATAATGCAGACGTCGGCTTTGAGGTAGTCTTTTTCTCGCTTGATAAAGGCTTGTAGGTTTTCCGAGCCGCTTTCCTCCTCGCCTTCGATCAGCAGGGTGAAGGGCGCGGGGAATTTTCCGCTGATGTTTTTCCATGCGCGCAATGCTTCGAGGATGCAGCAGACCTGACCTTTGTCATCGCTGGCGCCGCGGGCGACGATGGCGCCATCGACGATGGCGGGCTCGAAGGGGGGCGACTGCCAAAGCTCTAGCGGGTCGGGTGGCTGGACATCATAATGTCCATAGTAGAGAATCCGCGGGGCATTGGGATTGAGAACGTCTTGGTCTAGGGGTTTGGCGGTGACGATGGGTTGGCCGGGGGTGTCGTGGATGATCACTTCTAAGCCTAGCGATCGGAACTGCTGGGCAATCCACTGGGCGCAGCGCACGCAGTCTTTATCGTAGGCGCGGTCTGCGCTGATGGAGGGGATGCGTAGGAAGTCGGTCAAAGAATCGATGGCAGTTTGGCTTTGGCTTTCAAGGTGCTGGAGTATTTTAGTGGGCATGGGTTTCAATCCTTCGGTTTTTTGATGTGATGTGGGTGTGGGTGGCGGTGTGGCGCATTTTGTTTTACGCTTGATCCTCTAATGCGACAAAGACGCGGCCTTCTTGGACTTTGGTTTTGTAAACCTTGGCGGGGGTTTCTGTATCGGGGAAGTCGATATTTTTCCCATTTTGAAGCGCGTAGCTGTAGCCATGGAAACGGCATGTTATAATATTGTCGTGAACATCGCCTTCCTCGAGCGGCAGCCCAGCGTGGGGGCAGGCATTGTCGATCGCCGCGTATTGGCCTTGTTCATTTTTGATCAGGACAATGTGTTGATCCTCTGCTTGGACGCAGACTTTAAATGTTTTAAGAGACTTGTTAAAGCCTCGGACTTCGACCCATTTATCCATCACATGCTCCTGTGGCTTACCTCTAAAGGGATTGTACAATGAAGGATTATTTTAACCAGTATGGCGGGATCTTGTCCAGCATGGGGAAAGGGTTTCTCGAGCAAAGCAGTGCCCAGAGCCACACGGCCTCGCGGGCGCGGGGGCTGGATTTGTCCATTGCGGTGGATGCGGGGCGGTTGTTGCTGGGGCAATCAGTCGAGTCCGGGGCCATCGCAGCGGGCTTTGAAAAGCTCAATGGCGTGCTGCCCGATGCCAAGGGGAAATATGGGTTGGCAGACCCCGCGGGCCATAGCCGAGATGTTTATTATCCTTTTGCGTTGCATTTGCTTTTAAGCGCGTATCAGCGGTCGTATGAAACGATGCCTAGCGCGCTGTGGGGGCGGTGCCAATCGTTGACAGAGCAGTTGGCCCAGAGCATCGCGCATTGCAAGCAGTTTGCTCATCAAGCCCCTCCCGCTGAGCAGACCGCGTTGGTGTTATTTCAGGCATTATGCTTAGCGCAATTGGGCCAGCTAGATCAGCGGGATATTGATCTTGAAATAGCCCAGGGGATTGTGCATCATATTATCCAGCGAGTCGGCGATGGCCGAAGCTTGCACCCTTTGGAAAAGAATGTCACTTTAGATGCTTGGACGTATCGAGAGTTGACAGGCTTGCACGCGCTGGCGAATATCGCGTTGTTATTACGAAACAAAAGCTGGAGCGTGCGGGTGCGAGAGATTGCGCTGTATCATCAGGAAAATACCCAGCCCGATAATACGACGAATCAGCCTTGGGGGGTCTTTGCTTTTATTTGGTCGCAGCAGACGGCTCTTTTTGCCGATCAGCAGCTTCATGATTGTGCGACACAGCAAAAAACACGGGCTGGCTCCGCTGCAAAAACAGACCCCCATGCGACAGGATCAATCGTTGCGGGTATGCTATTAGCAGATGCTTATAATCAGATACAGGCATTTAACTGATTCTCAGAGGACTGATGATATGTCTCGGAAAAATCGTATTTTCATTCTGCTTTCTTTGGTGCCGCTGCTTGGATTGAGCCCAATCGCCCACGCCCAGCAGAGCAACGCCAGAGCCAATAAACCCCTTGCCCCAAAGCTTACGCAAGCCAGCGAGCAAGTTAAGATCAAAAAAGCCATCGAGCTTAATGCCGCGTCGATTATCGCTAGGACGCAGGAGCTTTTGAATCTCAAAAAAAATCAGCTCACCGCCAAGCAGCTTCAAAGTTTAGCCCAAGCCATTAAAGACATCGCCCAAGACGATGGGATCGCAAAAGATATTCGGGGCGAAGCGTGGTCGGTATTGGGGCAAATTATTTTATCCCAAGCAGAGATCAAGCCGCAAAAAAGACAGAACAAACAACTACGGATGATTTCAAAAAATCTCAACGCGCTGGGCAATACGAGGCAAAATAGGATGTCCGAGTTTTGGCAGACGCAGGCCAAAATAATGGATTGGCGTTACCAAGGCAATGCTTGGCAAAAGCAGGTGTATCAGCCGATGAAAGAGTTGGAAAAATTTTATTATCGCATCCAAGGGGCTGAGGATGATGCCAGCCACACCGCTAAGCGGATGGCGCGGGATGCAGGCGTGACGTTGTTGGCGCTATACGATCGTTTGGGGATGAGCCAAGCATTGCTCGGGCTATCGTTAGTGATGCAGGTAGATTCACAATATGATGGGCAGCTCAAAGAGGCTTTGAAAAAACAATATAGCGCGTATCAACTGCTAGGCAAAATCATTGATTTTAAAATTAAAACGGTGAACAAAGGCCAGTGGTGGCCGGCTAAGCATCGAGGCAAAAATGTGATTTTGTATTTTTACCGCTTTGAGGATTACAAGACATTATTTGTATTGCAACAAGAAATCAACCGCTTACTCGGCCACGCACAGCAAGCTGGCCAAGACGTGGCATTTCTTTTTGTCCAGTTGCAATGCAAGAAAAAAGTGAACGGGCCGATGCTGCCGGGATATCCTTGCTATCAAGAAACACAAAAAAAACAATCCATCAGCGGGTTGCTAGGGGTGTCGGGGACAAAGCGCGCGGTATGGATAGGCAAGGATGGCAGGATCAAAGCGCTAGGCGGAGACTTGAGCCTGCCGTTTTGGTTTTCGCAAATGGGTTTAAGCAAGGGCTCTAGCGCTTTTGAAAAATAAAAAATTGTTTTTTCTATCGTGTTTCACATTTTAGTACGCTACTCAATGGGCTGTCTGAAAAAAACTTTTTTTGGGATTGGGGGCAGCCATTGTTGCAGGTATGTGGTGCGTCGTTTTAGATTTAGAGTGCTTGTGAACTTCGGATGCCTAAACTGCGATAGATTTCTCGGGTGCCTTGAGATTTGTTGAGGGTGTAGAAGTGAATGCCTTTGACGCCGTTGTCTAGCAGGTCCCTACATTGCTCGGTGGCCCAGTGTACGCCAACGCGATTGGCCGCGGCGGTGTCGTCTCCGGTGCGCTTCATCGCTTTGATTAGTCCCGCGGGGAAGCGCGAGCCGGCGGCAAAATCAGCCATCCGCGCCATGCTTTTGAGCGTGGTTACCGGCATGATCCCCGCGATGATGGGGATATGAATGCCCGCTAATTCGCAGCGGTCTTTAAAGTCATAAAAGTCATGATTGTCGAAAAACATTTGCGTGCAAATATAGTCAGCTCCAGCGTCGACTTTGGCTTTTAAATAATCCATTTCTAAGATGCGGTTAGGCGTCGCGGGGTGGCCTTCGGGAAAGCCCGCCACGCCAATGCCAAAGCCTCTGCTATCGGGATGGATGTTTTTGTCATTAAATTTTTTGATGAATCGGACTAAATCCGCAGCATATCGGAAGTCGTCACGCTGCCTATCGTAGTTGAGATTTTCTTTCGGCGGGTCGCCCGCCAATGCCAAAATATTTGAAACGCCTTCCTCGGCGTAGCGCGTGATGAGTTGCGTGATTTCTTTTTCGCTATGCCCAATGCAGGTTAGGTGAGGGATGGCAGTCAGTGGCGTTTGGGAATGGATTTTAAGCACAAGATCATGGGTGCGATCACGCGTGGATCCGCCCGCGCCATAGGTGACGGAAATGAAATTGGGCTTGAGTTCTTGCAGGTGTGAGATGTTTTCAAACAAGAGCGCTGCCTGCTCATCGGTGCGTGGCGGAAAAAATTCAAAAGAGAGCGTCGTGTTATGCGCTTTGAAAATATCATTGATATGCATTGCTAAATTTGTCCTAATTCAAAAGCAAGTGAATAAGCCATATGACGTCAAGGCTTAGATGAATCATAGGATAATTGATTTTAAGCCAAGATGCACCAGAAAGGGTTGATATCAGAAAAAATTGTAAGAGTGGCTGCGTGTGGGACATCGGCCCTTGATTGGCGCGGTACTTTTTTTGTGATTGATTTGATGGTTTCTGTTGGGGGCGCGATACTGAAAGAGGTGTTGCCTTAGGATGGCTTTGGGTTTTGGTTTTATTGGTTTGGATGCCTTTTGATTGCTCATGTAAATTTATTTGCAATATAACAAATTGGTTGTGATTTGCTCACAATTGACGGGTATCGTGTTGTGCATTGGCAGGCAAGGTTGCATGCTAAACAGGCCAAGCCGAAGCATCATGTGGGCGCTGAGTCTGATGATTGAATTTGGAATTTTTTGGGATTGTCCAAGGGCTATCATTGCGCAGATAGCATTTGGCTTGAACTTACTTTTGCGTAATCATAATAGACTAGGAGTATTAAAGATGAATCATTTTAAAACATTATTAGCTGGCGGATGTGTCATAAGTTTAGCCGGGCTGCCCGCATTGGGGGCGGTTTCCCCGATCAAAAATGTCATTCTGATGATTTCCGATGGCGCGGGATATAACACCCATCAAGCTACGAATTATTATACAGGCACCGCCGAGCCTTATGATAATAGCAGCTTTATCAAGGTGCCTTTTTCAACTTACAACCTGCGAAGTGGCGCGGGCGCACTAGATACCAATGCCCAAGACCAGAGCTTGGTTTATAACACAAACAAAGCTTGGGATGATACCCCCGTCGCTGGGCAAGCTTCATATAACCCTAGCTATGCAGCGAATTTTGCGGGTTATGAATGGCTTAAAAATACAGCTCCCGATTCGGCCGGCACCATGAGCGCATTGATGACGGGCAAAAAAGTTTACCGTGGCGGCATCAATGTCGATGGCTATGGCAACAGTTTAGTCACCGCTGCCCAGGCGGCCAAGGCCAACGGCAAAATGGTCGGCACCATTTCCACCGTGCGTTATAATCACGCCACCGTGGCAGCAGGCGGCGGAGCGCATAACATTAGCCGAAACAACTATCTAGAAATTTCCTACGAAATGTTCGGCAGCGGCGTGGTAGATGTTATCGGTGGCGCGGGCCATCCAGAGTTTGACGATAATAATCAGCCCGTTGACGTGGGCGGCGTCATCTCGAATCTAGCCACGGGTAATCGATTCGATGCGCCGCTTTGGAATGCACTCCGAACAGAAAGTGGCAGCGTCACGAAAACGCGCGCTTTTGACGGGAAAAACTTTACAGTCAACGGCACGGACTGGGACCTCAAAACCAGCAGGCAGGAAATTGAAAACTTAGCCAACGGCGTGAACACCGTCGATGCCGGAAAACGATTGGCCATGATCCCCCGCGCATACAGCACTTTTCAATATAAACGAGATGGCGACGGGACACTAATCGGTGACCCCAAAAATTCGGATATGCCGACACTTACGGATATGACGCGCGCATCGTTGAACCATATGGGTACTAACGAACAGGGCTTTTTCTTAAGCATCGAAGGCGGCGCGGTAGACTGGGCGATGCATGGCAATGACTTGGGGCGGATGGTCGAGGAGCACATCGACTTTAATGATGCAGTAGAATCTGTGATCCAATATCTCGATGCGGGAACCGCGGGAAATGATTGGAGCAATACCTTGCTCATTGTCACCGCTGACCACGATCACGTACTCTATGGCCCGGATTCAGATACCATCGCATTTGAAGACCTGAAAGACCAAGGCGCGGGCAACTTACCCGAATATAAATGGCAACACAGCAGCCACGGTAATCAACTCGTCCCCGGTTGGTTGCGAGGCGCTAACGCCAAAGCCATCCTAAGCAAAGGCGTCGGGTCAGATCAGGTGCATGGCGTTTACTCAGACCAAGCATTGCTAGGCGATTTAGTGATGCGTAGTGTGCCCGAGCCTAGCTCGATTTACCTGCTAGGCCTTGGCATGATATGCTTAAAAAGACGTGGGCGAAAAGCATAAATAGACTATAAAACAAGGGTAAAATGACGCGCTGCTTAAAATTTAATGCAGCGCGTTTTTTATATGCGCGCATCGGTGGGCATGCCTTGCACAAAGTGTGACCAAGACAAAATAGCGGCCCCCTCGCATGCACTTTGCAGAGATGGAGAGGAACAGTTATGCTGGGCGCGCGGGAATCGCGCCTAGGATTGTGTTTTTTTAAAACGTGTTGAGTATGTGGATAGGGCAGTATTTATGGAATTGTATCGGGTGACATTGAGGCCATCGGGTGATTTTTGTTACGCGGATTTTGAGTCTTATTTTTGCGCACGCAGTGGCTATACCGTAGGCCATGATCAAGCGTGGTATACCCATACAGACACAGGCGTTTATTTTTATTTTGATTACCATTTAGCCCAAGAGCCTGCTGGTGATGTGGTGACTTTTGATTTGCATTTAGGCCAGCCCAGCTATTTTGCTCGCGAAGCGGTGATCGAACTAGAGGCATTGATCCAAAGCTGCGGGATGCGTGGCAAATGCTTGGATGCTCATGGCGCGTCCGTTGCATACCAAAGCGAGACTTTCTTAAAAGGTTACGATCGGGCCAACCGTGAATTTTGTAAAAAGAAACGCGCCGGCGAACAAGATCAAAATCAAAATGCGGAGATGCTGTTAAGCCAGCAGCAGCAGATTTTAGATTGGCAATGGAACTACGGCCGGGGTGATTTACAGCAGACTCTAGGCAGCGAGATGGTGGTGCCTCAAATTTCTCTTTTTGGTTTAAAGCAGCGTGTGCTAAGGGGCATCGCCTGGCTTGATGCGGGGGGCATCATGGTGCCTCGGGTGGATGTGATTTTGCTGAATCGCAGACGCTTGGCTCCGCGAAAATTCTTGCTTAAAATCCCAGATATGGCATTAGTCAATTATGAAGAAATCGAGCCGTTGTTGGTGAAATACGGCGTTGCGTCTGGCGGGGGTGCATATCAGCTAAGCTATGAAATTCCCCCGCAAGAGATTCAAGCCTTTTTCCGATCGCGCACGCGCCATCGCCGCAGCTTAGATATTTTATTATCCAACGACCGAGTGTTGGATCGAGAAATCTATAATGCCAATGATTGAGTTTTTAAAAGTGTCCAAGCATGGATTTTAAAAACACTGCTAGCCTTTGAATCCATGGCTCAAGATTTCGCGATAAAACCGTGGGTTGAGCCATCGGTTGCGATTTTTTCCGTAAGGCTCATGGGCTTGGATAAGTTGACTCATTAGCTTGGGGTGCGAGCCTTTATAGTTTTTTAGAAAACCATAGCGGCCGATGAAATCGCCAAATTTATTGGTTTTGCGTTTCTCTTTTTCTTCCTGGCTAAGGGAACCCCACCAAAGTTTTTCCACCATTTCAAACTTGGTATCTAGCTGCTGACGGGTCTTGACCCAGCCGTAGTGGAACACGCGTGCTTGAGCGGTTCGCCCTTGCGCATTTTTCCCTTCCGCCCAAGCGACGTGACTGCCCATGTGGTTTTTATCTAAATACCCATCGTTTTTGTTGCCCGTATATTGAGGCATCCCCGGCCCGCAAGCATCACCAAAAATACGCAACCCTTGGTCAAGTTTCATAATGCGCGAAGCTTTGTGATACATCCAAGGGTCAGTGGTTTGATAATCTAAAACAAAGTGCAGATAGCGAAATAATAACGCTTTGATTTGCGGGTCATCGGCGTGTCGAGCCATGGCTTGTTCCATCAGTGACAAATCGTCCTCGTGAATCACTTCATCAGCCTGGATATAAATCCCCCAGCGACAGCCCGTGGCTTGGGCCGCGTCCAAGGCTTTGTTGGCTTCAACCGCCAGTACCGTTCCGTCCACCTGAATCTCAGGCCATTGCGTATCGATAATCGTGATCTTAGGCGAAATATTAGCCACGCGTTGTCGCGTATCGTCCTCGGATTGACCCACCGCAAAAACAAACTCGTCGCACAACGGCAAGACAGAATGAACCGCAGCTTCGATAGGATAATTAAGCTTAGTCAGGTTTTTCCCAAAGGAGAATCCACAAACAGTAGGGCGCGCATGAGTCATAGCCACGCATTGTACCTCAAAGTTTGTTTGCTTGGAAATTTTTAATGCAGCTGCCCCGCGAGGTTGCCCTGTGTCTTTAACCAAGGGTAAAACACAAAAATAAAAACATGAAACATAAAAAAAGACGGAGGCCTTGGCGGCTATCCGTCTTTTGATCTGAAGAATGGGCGAGGCAGGAATTGAACCCGCGACCGAGCCATTATGAGTGGCCTGCTCTAACCCCTGAGCTACTCGCCCTAACGAGGCAGGCTATCTTACAATAAACTCACAAATGGGGAAAGAGCAAGCCTCCCATGTACGTGAAATTGTGTGGAAGGATCGGTCCCGATAAAGAAGCGCTCGGCGATAGCACCCAGGCGACAAATCGGGTTTGGGCAGGCAACATCTGACTTGTAAGGGATATTTTTTTAAACACGTGATGCTGCCGATGAATCGGACTGGAAGTTGCAAATCCTGTAAAACAAAAGACTTAATCCATTTTTAGTGTATTTATCGACACGGGCTTGCATCTTTGGCAAGGTAGGTTATGATGTTGGACTTGAATTTGAATCAATGGGCTTTGTGTTTTTAATAAACAAAACCCAATTTATAGTAAAAAAAGTAAATAGGAAATAAACTCATGTATGCAGTGATTGAAGATAGCGGCAGCCAAATTAAAGTAATGCAAGGCGATATCATTAATGTGGCCATTCGCGACCTCAGCGCGGATGCGTCTACCATCACCTTTGATAAAGTCCTTTATGCAGCAGAGGGCGATGATGTCAAAATCGGCGCACCCATGCTGGATGGCGCAACGGTAGTGGCAGATATTTTAGAGCAAGGCCGAACGAAAAAAGTTCCCGTGGTCAAATTTAAACGCCGTAAGAACTACTTGCGAATGAAATCTCACCGCCAAGATTATATCAAGGTAAAAATCACCGCAATCAACGCGTAAGCGATTTTAAATAACAATACCCACAAAAGTCTTCTGCATTGTTTCAATGCAGAAGACTTTTTTTGTATAAAGCGCGCTAAGCCCGAGGAAGCGAAGCGGGGGGGGGGAGATTTTTTTTAATTATTTTGGGAAATAGGGCCGTTAGTTTTGCTTGGGTGTGGGTACTATATCGGTAATGATGCCGTTGGAGCGTCTGAATTTAAGATAGCATAACATAATGGAGCAGTTCAATGATGGATGTGAAACGTAAATGGATGGGCGTGAAAGCTTTGGCGCTGAGCGGATTGATCGCCGGCGTATGTGTAGGCCAAACCCGTGTTGCAGAGGCACGCGAGACGGAAGGCTCTGATGATTTCGAAGATATCGAGCTGGTTTTTGAGGGAGAGGATGAGATCGATCTAGAGATTTTTGAGGGTGCTGTTGATGGTGATATTGTCGTTTTTGACGCTGGCTGTGAAATGGATGT
>CAZSSX010000079.1:0-10289 GCA_964609545.1 uncultured Phycisphaeraceae bacterium
TGGGCAATGATGTGCTTAGGCGGATTGTGGCTGATTTTCGGGGTGTGCTTGTGATTGATGAGGCTTATGTTGATTTTGCGGATGGTTCTGCGGTTGATTTGGTGAGTGAGGGTTGCGATCGTGTGATTTTGTTGCGGACGCTGAGTAAGGGTTATTCTTTGGCGGGTTTGCGTTTGGGGTATGGGTTGGCTGATGCGGGGTTGATTAGGTCTTTGAATAAGGCTCGTGATAGTTATAATGTAGATGTGATTGCTCAGGTTGCGGGTGTGGCTGGGTTGGAGGATGGGGCTTATGCGCGTGGTACGTGGGAGAAGGTGATTGCCAGCCGAGGGATGATGGCGGGTGAGCTGAGTGGGCGTGGTTTTGAGGTGATTGGTCCTAGCGCGTCTAATTTTTTGTTGGTTAAGCCTAGGACGGGGGGCTTGGGGGCGGGTGAGATTTATCAGGCGCTTGCTGAGCGTGATATTTTAGTGAGATATTTTAACCAGGCTCGTCTTGATGATAAGTTGCGGATTACGATCGGCAGAGATGACCAGAACGAGGCGCTATTACGGGCGCTTGATGATATTTTGAAGGGTTGCACAGATGGCTAAACGGGATCGTATTGCTAAGATCAATCGGGACACGAACGAGACGCAGATTCAGTTGACGCTGAATTTGGATGGGGGTGGGTATCGGCATGAGACGGGGGTTGGTTTTTTTGATCATATGTTGGATCATATTGCCAAGCACGGGCGCTTTGGTTTGAAGATTATGGCTAAGGGTGATACGCATATTGATGATCATCATACGGTGGAGGATGTGGGGATTGCGCTGGGGCAGGCGATTGATTTGGCGTTGGGGGATAAGCGTGGAATTGAGCGTTATGGTTTTGCATCGATTCCGATGGACGAGTCTTTGGCGCGTGTGAGTTTGGATTTGTCGGGGCGCCAGGCTTTTGTTTTTGCGGTGTCGTTTAATGATCCGTATGGCAAAATCGGGACGTTTGATCATCAGCTGGTGAAAGAATTTTTTAATGCGGTGGTGAATAATGCGAAGATGAATTTGCATATTGAGGTGCCCGGGTATTGTGCGGGGGGGAATGATCATCATGTTGCGGAGGGTATTTTTAAGGCTTTTGGCAGGGCATTAAGGCAGGCTGTGGCGGTGACGCATGATGATATCCCTAGCACCAAGGGCGTGCTTTAGAGGAGAGGGTGGATTTTGTGGGAGGAGAGGATGCGTTTGTTGTTGTTGTGTTTATGATGCGGTTTGTGTTTTTGTGTTTGCGTTGTTTGTTTGTGGTTTTGTTTTTGTGTTGTCTGAGGGGTATTTAATTCTGCCGTGGTATATGGCGCATAGCGTTTTGGTGACTGATTCTTCGATGGTGTGCAGTTCTTTTAGGGTGAGATTGCATTGATCGTATTGTCCATCTAGTAGTCTTTGGCTTGCCATGTTGTGTACGAGTTGTTCTAGCCTGATGGCGGTGGGTTCGGTGAGTGCGCGTGATGCTGATTCGCATGTGTCGCATAGCATGAGTATTGCGGCTTCTTTTGTTTGTGGTTTGGGTCCTGGGTATCTGAAGTCGAATTCATCGGGTTGGTTTTTGCCTTGTTCTTCTTGTCGTTTTTTTTGTGCGTGGTAGAAGTATGCGACGAGTGTGGTGCCGTGGTGTGATTCGATGAAGTGGATGAGTGGTCTTGGTAGGTTATATTCTCTGGCCATTTCTACGCCGTTTTTGACGTGCCCGACGATGATGAGTAGGCTCATTGCGGGTGATAGGTTGTTGTGTTTGTTTGGTCCGCCGGCTTGGTTTTCGATAAAGTATTGTGGTTTGTTGATTTTTCCGATGTCGTGGTACATGGCGCCGACTTTACAGAGTAGCCCGTTTGCGCCGATGGCGATGGCGGCTTCCTCGGCGATGTCGGCGAGCCTGAGTGAGTGTTGGTATGTCCCGGGTGCTTCTTGTGCTAGTCTTCGCAGTAGTGGGTGTGAGGCATCGTTGAGTTCTTTGAGTGTCATTGCGGTGGATACGCGGAATACTTTTTCGATGGCGGGGAGTAGGCCTTGGGTGACTAGCCCGGTGAATATAGCTGCGACGAGGACGACTAGTGCGTCTTTGAAGATGTCTGTGATTTGATTGGGGATGTGTAGGGGTCTTGAGATGGAAGCGGTGGCGATGAGTGCGATTGCCATGGCGATGCCTGCTGCGATGCCTGTCCAGACGAGTTTTGATCTGGTTTTGACATCGTTGAGCTGCATGGCCGTGACGCTGACGCCTGCCATCAGTACGATGGCGGTTTCTAGTGTCATGTTTAGGCTTAGGGCGATGATGACGCTTAGCAGTGCGCCGGCGACGAGCACGAAGCGTTGGTTGTATGCGATGATGATGATGATGCTTGCCATGAGTGTGGGTAGGACGGCTAGTGCGAGTGTGAATTGTGGGACGAGGATGCTGCCGAAGATGGCGATGGCTTGTGAGAGGAGGATGAGGGCGGTGATGGCGAATGCTCGTGTGGGATTGAGGATAATTCGGTGTTCGTATGCGGCGATGTAGCCCCAGAGCCCTGTTGCGAGTATGGCGAAGAATGCGAAGATGCCTAGCCGGTAGTACCATTGTCTGTAGGGCGCGTTGGCTTTGAGGAAGGCTTGGTATCGTTGATTTTCTATTTGCAGGCGTTCTAGGTCTATGGCGTTTAATTTTTGTCCGGCTTGGACGATGGGCTGATTTTGGGAGAAGATGAGGGTGACGATTTTGGATGGTGCGGCGGGTTGTTTTTTGCGATTTTTGGTTTCGGCTTGGTCGTAGAGGTAGGTGGGGTTGGCGTTTTTGGCGACGACGTCGTTGAGGATGATGTTGAGTGTGGCGATGAGGGAATTGGGTATTTCGGTGAAGTTTAAGGCTTGGTTGATGTTGTTGATGGTGCTTTGTATGTTTTGTTTTTTGTCATCCAGAGAGTGCAGCTGATAGACGTTGGCGTAGTCTACGAGTTTGTGGGCTTTGAGGGCTTGGATATTGTTTTGTATGGAGATGAGTTTTTCATTTTTGACGGTGTTTTTGTATTCGGTGGGGTCTAGGAGGATCAGGGAGGTGAAGACGTTTTTGTAGTAGAGGCCTTTGTGTTCTTTCCATAGGGGGAGTAATTTGCCTTGGCGGTCAAAGTATCTGGTTCGCATGTCGCGTAGGGATTGATCGGTGAGGCCAAGGGGTGGATTTTTAAGGTCTTTGATCGTTTTTATTTTTTTATTTATTGCGATGTGGATGATGGCTTCGAGTCTTTTGTCTAGAGCGAGGAAGAATGTGTCGTTGAGTATGAAGACGGGGGAGATTCTGTTTTTCGCATCGTTGCGGCGTTTGCGTGTTTCTTGTTTGTCGATGGTTGAGAATTTGACGCGGGCGACGATGGGTCTGTCGATGAGTTGATTGAGTTTGTATTTAAGTTGGCTGCGCCCTTGTGAGGCTAGCCATCCGCCTAGGATTGCGGTGATGAGAATCATGGTCAGTGCGAGTTGGAATTGTGGTTGTTTGTGGCAGGTCTTCCAGAAGCATTGGGCTTTGGGTTTATTTTTTTTGATGTCGCGGCGTCTTGCCGAGTCTTGTTTGAAAAGAGCCATATGATCATTACCTGTGTAGGCCGCTGTTGGTTGGGGAGGAAATGCCAATTGGCTTTATGCCAAGGGGGGCATCATTTCTTATCGGCTTGATGTCTGGTTGACTATTCTACCCTTTTTGTTTTGGATTCACATCTTTATTTTGGTGAAAAAGAGATCAAAGGGCGTGTTTTTTTGTAAGCAATAGCGGGATTATAGGGTGTTGCTTACTGGGTGGATTCTTTTTGATGGGTGGTGGTTGGTCATGGGGGCAGATTCAAGCTAAAATAGGCTGCTAGGTTTATTCTTGTGGCTATGGAAGTGCGATGTCAAAATTACTGATTAATGAGATTTTTTATTCGATTCAAGGCGAGTCTTCCTATGCGGGGCTTGGGTGTGTTTTTATTCGTTTAAAGGGTTGTCATTTGCGGTGTCATTATTGTGATACGGCGTATGCTTTTCATGAGGGACGGGCGCGCGAGATTGATGAGATTATTGCTTATGCCCAGAGTTTGTGCGATGGTGAGGTTTTGCTTTATCAGATTACCGGCGGGGAGCCGTTGCTTCAGAAGGGCGTGCATGAATTGATCGGCAAGCTTTGCGATGGGGGTAAGCGTGTTTTGATTGAGACATCTGGGGCTTGTGATATTTCGGTTTGCGATGCTCGGTCTATTCGTATTTTAGATTTTAAAACGCCTGGCAGTGGGGAATGTGATCGCAATGATTGGGGTAATGTGGAGGATCTTCGGGCGAGTGATGAGGTTAAATTTGTGCTGACTGATGAGGGGGATTATGTTTGGATGAAGGAACAAATTCAGCGGTACGATTTGCATGATCGGGTGGATACGATTTTGGTTTCTGCTGCGGCGGAGATGGCGGGGGGCAAAGAGATTGCGGGCGTTGAGGGGCTTGATATTGATTTGTTGGCGGGATGGATTTTGGCGGATCGTCTTGATGTTCGATTGCAGACGCAGCTGCATAAGATTATTTGGGATCCGCAGCGCCGAGGCGTTTAATTTTTTTTTGATTAGGATAGGGTTTTGTGATGCATATTTCATTGACAAAGATTTTTGATTTTGAGGCGGCCCATTTTTTGCCTTGTTTTGGCGAGGGGCATAAGTGTCGGCGTATGCATGGGCATTCCTTTAAGGTGGGCGTGGTGGTGTGTGGTGAGGTTGACCCGGCTAAGGGGTATTTGATTGATTACGCGGATATTAAGAAGGCGATTGAGCCGGTGCGTTTGCGTTTGGATCATTACTTGCTCAATGATATTGAGGGGTTAGAAAACCCGACGGCGGAGATGTTGGCGGTGTGGATTTTTGATCGTTTAAAGCCTAGCCTTGAGCTGCTTAGCGAGGTGCGGGTTTATGAAACTTGTACGTCTGAAGCTGTTTATCGGGGCGTTTGATTTTCTTTTGAAAGGGTGCTGAGCGATGACGATCCCGGTGCAGTTTGGTCTTTATATTTTTGTGATTATTGCGGTGCTGTTTTATATGTGGCAGATGAAGGGGGATTGTAAGAAGCATTATCCATGGGCGCCGGCGCTTGGGATTACGTCGGTGTGGTCTGGTTTGTGTGCATTATTGGGCACGGTGATGCTGTGGTTTTTTCCGGTGTTTTTTAATGATTGGCTGATTACTTCGTTGTTGTTTTTGACACCGTTTTCTGCCACGGCGGGTGTGCTGGTGCTTTGGCTTTATCGGCATGAGCCTCGGGAGGGGCTGGAGGAAACTATTTTTTTTCAACTTAGCCAGGCAAAGGTGGGCATCTTTTTTTCGCTGATTGCGATTGTCCTAGGCTATTGGTTTGTGCTTGCGATGTAGTGTTTGGGGACTTGGAGGAAACGCAATCGTTTTTTTCATTTTTGTGATCAGAGCATTAGACTATTTTGTGATCAGAGGCTTTGGCATTAGAAATAGGGTGTGGCATTTTTTTTAATCTCACGGGGGGAGGATGAGGGCGATCTTGATAGACGCGGTGGGATATGTTTGTGCAAAAGTCGATCAATGGCGTCAGCGCATCGGGAAAAATTAAAAAGAGATCGGATTTACCGGTTAGCAGTGCGGATATATAATAAAAATGGCCCGCAGGCTCAAGCTTAAAAAGCGAACCTACGGGCCGTGGGGTGGGTGGCAAGGTAAAGCGGAGAGAGAGGGATTCGAACCCTCGATACGAACAAGTCGTATACAGCATTTCCAATGCTGCTCCTTCAGCCACTCGGACACCTCTCCGATGTCTGCGGCCATTTTTCATGCTGCGACTTGATGTTATATTATATCGACCAGAAATCATTTGTAAAGGAAAAAACATTGGGAAGAGGCAGAAAAAATAAAAATCCATTACTTAACGGCTTATTGGTCGTAGACAAGCCCTTAGGTTGGACCAGTGCGAATGTGGTCTCTAAAGCTCGTAGGGCCACTGGATTTGCAAAAGTAGGGCATACGGGCACTCTTGACCCCTTGGCGACGGGCGTTTTGGTCTTATGTGTGGGCAAAGCGACGAAGCTGGCGCAGCAGATTGTGGACGATGTGAAGACCTACCAGACGGAGATTGATCTGTCGGCTTTTACACAGACCGATGATCTGGAGGGTGATCGAGAGGAAATTTTTGTGGAAAAACCGCCAAGTTTGGCGCGTATTTCGGAGGTTTTAGCTGGTTTTGTGGGGATCATCGAGCAGCAGCCTAGCATGTTTAGTGCGATCAAAATTAATGGCAAGCGGGCTTATGATCTGGCTAGGCAGGGATGCCAGGTGGTGATGCCGACCCGTCGGGTTAGGATTGATCAGATTGTGCTGATTGATTATGCATGGCCTGTGCTGAATATTCGCGTGGTGTGTGGCAAGGGGACTTATATTCGGAGTTTGGGGCGGGATATCGGTAAAGCCTTGGGAACGGGCGGGCATTTGGTGAGTCTTAGGCGTGAACGGGTGGGGATGTTTGGTTTAGCTGATGCGGTGGGTGTAGACCGTTTGGATGAAGGGATTGGAGGGGGCGATCTTTTGCCATTGTCGGAGCCTTGGCCTAGGGGGGCTGCTGAAAAAGAATGATGGGAGGACTGGGCATGGGGTGGAGGGCTATCGGTGACGATGGCAGATGTGTGGTAGGCAGGTAGTGATGCGATGGGAGATTCTTTGTAGGGGCGTTTTATGTTTTTGTTGATGCTATTTGGTATTAAGAGGGGATAAAAAAACAGGACGCCTTTTGTGGGGCGCCCTGTTAGTATTCAAATTAAGCTTTATTGCTTATGATTTGATCGTCAATTCATGCGAGATGAATTATTTACGACGACGAATCATTGCAAGGGCGCCTAGTCCAAGCATTGCGATTGACGCAGGCTCTGGGACAGGAGTAATTGGGACATAAGACACATTGACACCGTCTACGGCATGAGCTCCTGTTCCGCTAGATTGATCCCACACATTGGCAGCAGAAGTAGAACCGTCTATTTTGACGTTACTAAAATCACCACTAAAACGGCCGAAAGCGAGAAGTATTGGGGATTCCCAAGTTTTTCCAGCTTCTCCACCTGATTCTTCGCCTAGTCCGTATACAAGTGTGAGAGCATCGGTTGAATTTTGCCCCGCAAACAGTGCACCATCACCAGTCAAAGATCCACGCCCAGCGGTAAAACCTTTTTGTACGTCAATTTCTTCGCCTTCATCTTCTGAAAATACACGAGTAATGTATTTAGGTGTCCGATGGAAAAGTTTATCAGAACCAGAAATGATTAGATTGTATCCAGCGATTCCACCAGTTACGTCTCCAGTGACTTCTGCCAAGAGATTGAATTTATTACCATCTAATTCGACGACCGTTAAATCAAGCATACTGGCGGCATTAGCAGAACCACAAGCAGTCAGGCCTAGCGCCATGATAAGCGATTTTGTAGAAATTTTCATATTGATCTCCATAAATGTTTAATAGAAAAATTAAGTATCTAGGAATTTATACTCAAATAAACTCCTAGTAAAAGTTGTGCTATTTACGACGAAGCATGGCAAGAGAACCAAGGCTTATTATTAGCATTGATGCGGGCTCCGGTATTGTTGTGGTTACTGCGGCTGAGGTTCCGAAATTAGCTTGCCATGTAAGGAAGTCAGCACCATCAACATCGCCATCAGCGTCACTGTCACCAGTGGCGAGAGTTGCACCAGTGGTTGTACCAAATCCAGCCTGCCATGTTAAGAAGTCTGCACCGTCAACATCGCCATCGCTATCGAAGTCGCCAGGGATAGCAGTCACTGCGGCGTCAAATTTAATCAATAATTCGCTAGTATCTGAGACAGCTGTTTTTCCAGCTACGAAGTCGTTATTGTCCACGGTTCCTGCAGACAGGTTAGCGAAGCTGATGGATGCGTTGGCGGTCGCGGGATCGACGGAGATCATGGCGGTGCCTAGGGTTGCTGAAGTGAATTGTTTATTGAAATTGACGGTACCGGAGACGGCGATCAGGTCGTTGTCAACATCGCCGTTGTCATTGTTATCAAACCAGTTTTCGGCTGTGTCGGCTGTCCAGCTGATGGCGGTGAAGCTGCCGAGGTTGAGATCTAGGGCAAATCCGCCGATGCCGACTTGGTTGGCATCAAGATTTGATGTGGCTAGTGTGACGTCGAAGCTGGCGGCGTAATTTTTGGCGGGGTCGAATGTGCCGTAGGTCGCGGGATCAACAAGTACTTTTCCGCCGCCTGTGACATCATATAGTTCGATGTTTTCAAAGCCAAAGTCATAATCTGTTGCAGTGGCGCCACCGGCAAGGCCGAATGATGCTAACAATGCGCCAGCTAATAGGTGCTTCCTCTTCTTCATGTTCTTCATCTCCTGTTGTTTCTCTCTCAACCCAAATCCCATTCAGGCTGTGACACATTAAAAATAGACGAGTTATTCAATCAATGTACCTCTATTAAAGTAAAAAACAAGTCAGGCTGTTGATTTTTTTAGACTGACTAGATTTTTTAATTTGAATTAGATTGGTATATGGTTTGAGATAGACTCCTCTGATAAGCCATGGGAACGTCCGATGGCTGTATTTCTCTTCAAAATTGCATGTTTTAAGTTTGGCATTTTATAAAAAACAAAAGTATTGTCATGTCGTTTCTCTTTCTTTAACACATGAAAATGTGTGAAAGATCATGAAATTGAAATTGCTGCATGCGTTGAATAAGGCTTACTTACAATTATTGGCATTGCATTTATCATAAAAAAGGGATGAATGCGTATGCTTGTTTTGATTGTACCAGAAGCTTGAGCGAATGCCAGCGTTTGTTTATTTTTTTTTGCAAAAAAAACGATATTTGGGTAAATAAGCTCGGTTGTGTGTAAATTCGTTGTTTTTATGTCGTTAACAGGGGGCTGGCTTTGTGAGAGGGGCGTGTCTTTTTCTTTTTTTGGGGTAAAAATAGGGTGGGAGCGCTTGGCGGGGAGGAATATTTGTGGGCTGGGGTGTCTGTTTGTGATTATTTTGAGGTTTGTGCTTGTTGTGAGGGGCGGTTTATTGGTTGGTGTTGGGGGTGTGTTTTGTGGGGCCTGTTTTCTTTGGGTAAAAATGTGATTATTTTTTTGCTCTTGTCTTATAGAATGGCTAAAATGATTGGGCAGGTTTGTGAATTTTCTAAAAGAGTTAATTGTATTATCCGAAGGATGTTGGTTTTGCATATGATGGAGATGAGTCAGATTGCTAAGGAGTCGCCTTTTCCGCTGGATGCTTTTCTTTTTGTTCAGCGAGGGCTGGAATATACCTCTAAGCAAGAGTATGGGGATGCGGTGGGGGATGAGGATGTGGATTCTAGGCATGTCAGTGGTGAGCAGTTGTGTTGGGGGTTGAAAGATTATGCGGTGGGGGAATATGGGCTGCTGGCGCTGACGGTGCTTAGACGGTGGAATATTTTGAGGTCTTATGATTTTGGGAAGATTGTGTTTGCGATGGTCGATGCTGGCTTATTGCATAAAACCGAGGGGGATCGGCTTGATGATTTTGAGGATGTGTTTGATTTTTTAGAAGCCTTTCCGCGGACGATTCATGTGGCTGATTTTGTATAAAGTTTTTTTGTATAGCTGTCGATGGGTGCTTGATAGGAGGGGAGGCGTTGTTTTTTTATTTTGCGTTGATATAAGTATTTGATAAAGGGTCACGATTTTGGATAAGAAGACGCGGTTGTGGGAGATTCGTTGGGTGCGTGACATTTGTTTTGTGTTGCTTGTTATTTTTGTGGGGTTGCTGGTTTATGAGAATCGGGCGATCACGCTGCCGATTTTGCTGGGATTGGCGTTGGCCTATGCGTTTAATCCGTTGGTGGGGTTGATGAGGCGATTTTTGGGTGTGGGGCGACTGGGGGGCACGTCTTTGATTATGGGTGTGGGAGGTTTGGTGGTGGTGATTTTTTTGGTGATGGTGATGCCTGGGATTGTTAATCAGAGTAAGCATTTGGGGGATCGGTTTGAGCATCAGTATAAGCCTTGGGTGGTGAAACATGGGCTGCGTTGGCTGGAAGAAGGATTTCATTGGACGGGTTTGGCTGGCGAGCAAGAGCAAGAGCAGGGGCCGAGGGATGGCGGGGGGTTGGATGGGGTTAAAGCGGGAAGCGGGGAAGCGGAGGTAAGTCGTGAGGGGATGAAGGGTAAAGTGTCTGAGGTGGATTGGGAATCGCTTTGGCCTTATGTTGCCAATGCGCTGAAGCTGTCGGGCAAGGGGGTTCGGATTGTGGGTGATGCGATTAGTATGG
>CAZSSX010000080.1:0-10202 GCA_964609545.1 uncultured Phycisphaeraceae bacterium
GACTTCAAAAATACTCTGCGTACGAAGCACCAAGCCATTTGCGCCAAACATATGATACGATTGCAAATGAAATTCTTTCTTGTATTTCTGCACATCAAGCACCGAATACACTAAGCCACCGTTCTGGTCCCGCCGCTCGTGCTCCAAAGCGCAAGATTCACTGGCGAATTCCCGCATCTCTTTATAAGTAGCCAAAAACAGGTTCTCGGTGAGCATCTCCGTCTGAATCGTCGTCACATATCCGATCTGTAGATTATGCTCCTTATGATCCAGCTGATAATCCTTCTCACCCAAGCAAGGCAAGGCATGAATCAAACCCGCTTCGGGCAAATGATCTCCGCTCTCAATCACCGTCTCTGTCAAATAACTCTCTTCATTTTGAAAACGCACCACGTGACCGCCTGGCGTAATCCAAGTCTCCACCTCATACTCGGCCTGCGCATGGCATTGGCGCCCTTGCAAATTAAACAATTCGGGATGCAACGGCCTACGATACACCATCAAACGGAAAACCTGAGAACTCGTGGATTTATGGCTTATACTCATCTTATCTGAACCTTTAGCAATCAGAGCTACAATCAACCACTCATTTACACAAATAAGCGATTAACTTTTTATTTCAGGCAGGATTATAAACACACAGCTCATCATTTGAAACACTTTTTTTTCATTTTTGACATATTTTTTATTTTACGCCCCCGATAACCCCCTAAAACACACGCCATAGCCAAAAACACAAGCCTTTCCCCCAAAAATAACCTTTTGAAGCCATTTATCCCGTTATGTCGATACATATAAAAACGTCCACACGCTATCTCACCAGATGCACCCTATGTGCAAAACCCATCTTTTAAGATAAACCTCAATGATTGCCTTCGATAAAATCATCAAAACCCTCGCTAACTACAAAGACCCCAGTATCGATCACGCACTCTCCGCAGCGCTCAACACCGCTGCGCCCCAGGCTGCTTCTCAAATCGCAAACGCCCTCCTCCAAAGACATGAGCCTCACACCCTCGAAAAACTCATCACTCACTATCATCTTTGGCCCGACCCTATCAAGCAGCAAATCATCGCCCACCCCAAGCAAATTTACCACGCCTTGCGCTACGCTTTCCAAAGCACCAATACTCAAACCCTCACCAACGCCATCCACATCCTCCAAGAAACAAAATCCCCTCACCAAGCCTACCTGCTTAACCGCGCCCTGACGCATGGCTCCGCCGCGATCAAAAAACAAGCCGCCCAAGCACTCACCCACATCACCGCATGGGCATTATCAACCCAACCCGACCAGACCCCCATCCCCAGCGCCGACCAATTCCAAGCCATCTGCAAAACCATCCTCGATGCGGTCAAAACATATCAGTTGCACAATCAAGAAGACGTCCTCAAATGCTATTTCAAATGCGCCCCAGCATTGACCCAAGACGTCACCCAAACCAAAGACCCCCACCACATCGACATGATCGCAACGCCCATCAAATCCGCATTAGCCCACCAGACCTATCCCCAAACCCTAAACGCCTGCATCCCCCTCATCGACCACCCCCTCTTCAAGCACGCAGCGCTCCTAGGCATCAGAAAAGCAAGCGATCAAAACAACCTTCAGCCCATCCTCAACACGCACCACTTGCTCAAAATAAAAACCAAAAATCAAAAACTACAAAACCTCGTAGACGCCAAACAACTCATCCCCAAGCCCCAACACATCGCACAATACCCCGACACCCCCGCCACCGGCTACATCCAATGGATCCAAACCCTCCTAGGTCATCAGCCTTGGGCCATCCCCCCTCTCAAAGCCGCCCAAGCCTTCACCTCGTCTATCGCTAGGCTCCATGCCCTTAAAAGCCTCATGCAAATCGCAAAAACAGAAAAAAGCCAAACCGCCCAAAAAGCCATCCTATACTTCATCGCAGATAAAAACCCACACATCGCACTCACCGCAGCGCGATACACCGTCAACCAACAACACGCCAACCCCAATCAACTCCACCACATCCTCCTAGACCTACTCTACTCACAGCACACCCCCGTTCGCCGATTCGCATCACGCAGGCTCGCGCCTATCGGCTTCGACAGCCTCTGGACTCATTGGGCCAAACTCACCGACCCACAAAAAACACAGCTAGGCCAAACCCTCGTCAAAATCGACCCACACTTTCATCACACCCTAGGCAAAAAACTCGGCTCGCCCAATCCCCAGCACACCATCAAAGCCCTCAACATCATCACCTTCCTAAACCAAGGCGACTTCTTTCAGCAAGCCCTCACCATCCTCCTCAATTCACACAACACCAAAATCGTTTCCGCAGCTGCATCAGCCCTAAGCACATCCACCTCGCCCCAAACTCTGCCAGATCTCGAAAAATGCCTCGCCAACAAAAACCCCCGTGTCAGAGCCAACGCCATCGAATCACTCAATAAACGCAGCCCCCAAGCCCAGCTCCAAACCCTTAAAAAAATCGCACAAAAAGATACCAACCGCCCGCGCGCAAATGCCATCGGCGCACTGCTCAACCAAAACACACAAGAAGCCCTCGACCAACTCACACACATGCTACACGACCATAAGCCCAATCACCGCACCAGCGCACTTTGGCTCATACAAAATATGGGCATCTCAGAAATGGCAAAGCACGTCGCCGAGATGGCCATCTCAGACCCAGACCCCACAGTCAAAAACAAAGCCCAACAAGTCATCCAACAAATCCTACAGCAAATACAAGACACACAAAACACCCACAAATTCACAGGATAAACAATGATCGCCCTACGCAACATCCCCAACGCCGCGCCCACCAAAACCCTCACCTTCGAGCAATTTAGCGATGCCTTCAAAAGCGAGAATTGGCAGTCCGCAAGCGATGTCTCTTGGCTACTGATCCCCCTAGCCATCCTCAGCCTAGCCTACCTCATCTACAAACATATCAACAAAAAACAAAACACAAAAAATCTTCCCGAAATATTCACCTCAGTCGCACAAGAGCTAGGCATCCACCCCAAAGATCAAAAACTCCTCAGCGCCATCGCCCAAGCTTCCAATCTCCAATCACCCATCACCCTACTATGCTCAGACCAAACCTTCGACCATTACTACAAACACTATCTAGGTACACTCAAACATCTCAAAAAAGCGGCCGTCAAAAGTAAAGCCCTCCATCTCAGGCAATCCATCTTCGGCACAACATCCTAACCCGCATAACCCCACCCTTTCTCACCATTATAAGCCCCCCCACAGAATCATCTAATGTAAACCCCGCATTCTCACGATGTCACCCATAGCAATCCCACTTCACACCACCTTTCATCAGGAGAAAACCGTGGCTATCGATATCGAAATCAAAATGTTCATCACAAACCCCCAAGCTCTCAAGACAACCATCCACGCCATCCAATGTCAGCAGCAGCACACGATCATCGAAACAAACACCTTCTTCGATTGCAGCCAAGGCAAATTCAAAGCCTCCGATCAAGGCCTAAGGCTACGCGTCGAACATCAAATCGGCGGGCCACACAAAAAAGCAACCATCACCCACAAAGGACCCCGCGCGCACGGACACGTCAAAAACCGCATCGAACACGAAGTAGAAGTACACAACCCCCTAGATGCAGCCCAACTCCTCGAAGCCCTACAATACAAGCGTATACTCAGCTTCGAGAAAAAAAGAGAAATCTACTATTACAAAAAATGTCGCATCTGCCTAGACACCATCCCACACATCGGACAGTTCATCGAAATCGACGGCCCATCCCACCAAGACGTCATGCAAATCAGAGAAGACCTAGGCATGAACGACACCCCCCTAGTCAGAGCATCATACATCGCCATGCTCCAATCATACCTCTCCGACAACCACATAAACACAGACCACATATCACTCCAACCCCTCGCCGCCTAATAAAATAATCTCAAATACCAACCCGCCCATCGCCCCGCGATACGAAACAACCCATACTCCGTACCCGATGTCATTGAGATCAATACAAAAAACATCATAAAAAAAGTGCCATGCATATGCACCCGATCACTCAGCCACCGCCGATAACCAGCATGAAAATCAGATAAAATACTAGCACCATCCAAAGGCGGCACCGGCACCATATTCAAGAAAAAAAGCGCTATATTAAACTGACCAAAAGTATATAAAAATTCCACAAACCGAACACTCGCATGCCCCGGATCTATCAACGCACGCTCAGCTATCCCCGTAGAATATTTCATCAACAAAGCAAAAGTCGTCAACGCCAAAAATGACAACAAAAGATTCATCGCCGGCCCCGCAAAAGAGACCAATGCGTCTGAATACTTACGTCGAAAGTTTCGCCGATTCACCGGCATCGCACCCCACCCCAAACCCATCACGCAAACTAGTGCAAGCGACAAGCCCCCCATATGCACCCGCGGATCACCCGTCATGTGCCCCAGCCGAATCGGCGTATCATCCCCCTCATGAATCGCCGCCCAGCCATGAGCTAGCTCATGCAAAACAATGCTGATAATCACGGTAATCACCACCGAGAAATAATAGAAACGCGTAGACTCTTCAAATAATAAATCAATAAACATCAAAACAGTCTAATAAATTTTGCGTCATGACGCTACCCCCAGTACAATTCCCCTGCAAAAGATCAAACAAAAAAACATAAACCCAGCGCCTCATCATTCGGAGATCAAAATGAAAATCGTCATACTCTCGTGTAGCCTAGACCCAAAAAGTAAATCTCAAAAAATCGGACAACTCGCCCAGCAAAAGCTAGAAGCACTAGGCGCCACAACCCAAATCATAGACCTCCGCCAATACGACCTGCCCCTCTGCGATGCCTCCTCCTGCTACAGCCATCCTCAAGTCCATCAAATCGCCAAAATACTCAAAGACGCAGATGCCATCATCATCACCGCTGCAATCTATAATTATAATCTCAATGCTGCTGCAAAAAATATTATCGAACTCACCGGCAAAGCTACATGGGAAAATAAAGTCGTCGCCTTCGCATGCGCCGCAGGTGGCATGGGCAGCTATATGTCTGTCATGTCCTTCGCAAGCACACTCGTTCTAGACTTCCATTGCTTAATCGTCCCGCAAATCCTCTACGCACAAAGCTCACAATTCGACCCAGGAAATAGCCTCACCGACCCAGGCGCCATCCAAAGACTCGACAAAATGTGTCATACCACCCTCAAGCTCACACAAGCAGACCTCAGCTAAATCACCATATCGCCCGCCCTCCCAACTCTCCCGCTCAGGCCCTTCTTTTTTACACATACCCAAAAAACCATCGCCCATCATACGCCCGGACTTCAACACAGCAATCCGATATTAAATAACATATTTAAGCCCCTGCTTCACTATTATCTCATAACGAGAAAACCAATCGTTCTCATCTCTTCTTTTTTTTAAAATTTTCAACAGCAGCATTCAAATCACGCCCCGTTTCAGACGAAAACACAAGTAATACAATCAATCGTCTGCCCATCAGCCGTAAAGTACTGTCATAGGCCGACTCCATAATCCACCAGGCAAGCCGGAGCCAAACAAGTAATCCCGCTATGCCAAAACTGAATAAATAACTCATCTGTCACCCCACGAAAGAGAGCACGCCTTGTTAAAGCTAAAATTAAAATCGAAAATCATCCTCATCCTGCTCTGCGCCGGCGTCATACCACTCATCATCGCGACCGTCATACTCGAACGCAAAGCAAATAGCCAAATGATAGACCTCACCCACACCGGTGAAGAAGCCCTAATCACTGCCACGCAGCACCAACTCGTAGCACAGCGTGATATTAAAATCAAACAAGCCCAAGACTATTTCAACAGCACAAGAGATCAAATACTCACCTTCTCAGAAAACCAAATGACCGTCCATGCCATGCGAGACTTCCAAACTTTTTTCCAAGACTACCAGCAAGATCTCAAAACAACCGACCAACAATTTAAGACACAAAAAAAACACCTACGAGAGTACTACCAAACACAATTTGCACAAGCCTACCAAAAACAAAATAACGGACAGACACCAGACATACAAACCTACTTCAACAAACTAAGCAAAGAAGCAATCACCGCACAATACCGCTACATCTCATCAAACCCCAAACCCCTCGGACAAAAAGAAGCACTTAACCAAAGCAATGACAATACGCCCTATAGCAGCCTACACAAAAAAGTACACCCCATCATACGAAGCTATCTCCAAAAATTCGGATACTACGACATCTTTCTCGTAGACTCCCAAACAGGAAATATCGTCTACTCCGTATTCAAAGAACTAGACTACGCCACATCGCTATTCAATGGCCCGGTAGCCAACACAAACATCGCAAAAGCCTTCAAACAAGCCAACAAACTCTCAAAAGATCAATTCGTATTCATCGACTTCAAGCAATACCTACCCTCATACCAAGCACCCGCGAGCTTCATCGCTTCCCCCATATTCGACGGCAACAAAAGAATCGGCGTAGCCATCTTCCAAATGCCAATAGACAAAATTACACAAATCATGGCAACAAGAAGCGGGCTTGGAGAAACAGGCGAAACAATACTCGTCGGCGAAGACCACCTCATGCGATCCGATTCACACAAAGATCCAAAAAACAGATCGCTTATCGAATCATTCAAAAATCCAAAAAATGGGCAATACATTTCACCCGCAATCGATAGCGCAATCACACACAAAAAATTTGGACACGATTCGGATGTCACCGATTACCTCGGAGATCAAATCATCGAAGCCTACGGCCCCGTCGACGTCCTCGGACAGACATGGTGCCTCATCGCAAAAATGGATACCAAAGAAGCATTCCAAGACGTGCGAAAAATGGAACAAGCCTCACAAAATGCCAGCCAAGAGCTCATCTCTTGGCTAATCATGATCGCCATCATCACAAGCGTCATCGTCGCATTCGGCGCCATGATCTTCGGTAAACAAATCGCTAACCCAATACTCAAAATTGCAGAATTTGTAAAAACAATCGCAAACGGAGACCTCACCAAACGATGCGACGTCAAAGCAACCGCAGAAGTAGGACAACTCGTTACCGATGTCAACAACATGAATAATAACATCAAAAACATTGTCAAAGAAATCAACAAAAATGCTATCACACTCAAAACAACATCCCAAAACCTCACTTCCACAGCTGCACAGCTCACCGACTCAGCAGATGCGATGAAAGGACAATCAACAACCGTCGCAGCTGCATCAGAAGAAATGAGCATTAACATGTCGGGCATGGCAACCTCAACAGAAGAAATCGCAACCACAATCAAAACAGTCTCAGGCTCCTTCGAACAACTCACCAAAAGCATCCAAGACATCGCACAAAATGCAGACGAAGCATCAGAATCAGCTGGAAAAGTCGCACAAATCGCAGACGACAGCAATAACAAAGTCACAAAATTAGGAAAAGATGCTGAGGAAATCGGTGACGTCATCAAAGTCATCAACGACCTCGCAGAACAAACAAATCTACTAGCACTCAACGCAACCATCGAAGCCGCCAGAGCAGGAGAAGCCGGAAAAGGATTCGCCGTCGTCGCCACCGAAGTCAAATCACTCGCCAAACAAACCGCTGATGCAACAGAAGATATCCGAGAGCGCATACTAGCCATCCAAGGCTCAACCAGCGAATCAGTATCCGCAATATCACAAATAAACGAAATGATCATCCACCTAGACAACACTTCAAACAAAATCGCAAAATCAGTAGAACAACAAGCACAATCGGCAAATGAAATATCCAAAAACATGAACTCAACATCACTCTCCGCACAAACACTCACACACAACATCAGCCAAACAGCCATCGCAAGTTCCGAAATATCCGAAAACATCATCGGCGTAGACAAAGGCGCACAAATCACCTCAGACAACGCAGCAAGCGCAAACGACTACGGCGCGCAACTAGAATCACTCGCCCAAGACCTCAGCCATCTCGTGGGTAAATTCAAAATCTAACCCAAATAAAAAAATAAAAAACACAAAAGCCAAGCAACATCTAAACGGTTGCTTGGCTTTTTACATACCCAAAATAACACCCACACACAACAATTTCATACACAAAAAAACACTTTTTGACGATATAATCCATATCATCAAAGACAAAAACAAATAATTCAAAAAAATCAGAAACCCACCAGCAATAAAACAATCCCCTAAGCGTTCTCCAAATAACCCAATACCCCGAACAGCAACACCCCAAAAAGGGAGACACCCGTCATGAAAATACAAACATCACTTAGCACCATCCCAAAAACACAATTCTCCTACCAACACGCAGCACATCTTCTCGACCGCGCGGGCTTCGGCGGAACACCACAGCAAATCCAAGCACTACAAAAATTAGGATTAGACAAAGCAATCACCCTCCTCGTAGATTTCAAGCCACAACCCCAAGCCTACTTCCAACCCCAAGAAATCGATAAAGACCTCATCAAACCCCAAACAAGAGAAGAAAAAAAAGCACGTAGGCTCGCCAGAAAACTCAACGATGAAGTCCTCCTAAGCAAACTTCAAAAAGCAAGAAACATCCGCAGAAACAAAGACCGTAAGCAAATCGCTACACTCGCAAACCGCTGGCTAGAACGCATGATCTCAACATCAAACCCGCTCGAAGAAAAAATGATGCTCCTCTGGCACAGTCATTTTGCAAGCAATTACCGCACCGTCAGAGACAGCTTCCTGCTCTACCAACAACACCAAACCCTACGGAAAAATGCGCTAGGCAATTTTAAAGACCTAGCCTACGATATCATCAAAGACCCCGCAATGATCCGCTTCCTAGACAACAACTCAAACGTCAAAGGCAAACCAAACGAAAACCTCGCACGTGAAATCATGGAACTATTCACACTAGGCCAAGGAAACTACACCGAAAAAGACATCAAAGAAGGCGCAAGAGCACTCACCGGAAGAACATTCAACGACAACGATTATGTATTCAACAACAAACAACACGACTACGGCAGAAAAAAAATACTCGGAAAATCAGGCTACCACCAAGGAAAAGATTTCGTACGCATACTCTTAAAACAAAGCGCATGCTACAAATTCGTCGCATTCAAACTCTACAAACACTTCATCGCAGACATACAAGCACAACCCAACCCATCACAACAAAAAGTCATCGACCGAATCGCCTACCTACTCAGAAAAGAAAAATTTCAATTCAAACCCGTACTCAAAACAATCTTCAAATCAAAACACTTCTACGACCCCTCCATCATCGCACACAAAATCAAAAGCCCCGCACAACTCATCGTCGGAACCATCAGAAAACTAAACGCACCCCCGCGCGATATCGCCGTCCTCTCAGATGCCATGGCCATCATGGGACAAAAACTATTCGACCCGCCCAGCGTCAAAGGATGGGACGGCGGAAGAAGCTGGATCAACACCGCAACACTTTTTACCAGGCACAATATCACAACCTATATCGCTTCGGGGAAACTCCCCAATAACAAAAACTGGAACACCGATGATATCCAATACCAACCCGAAAAACTAGTCGATTCAACTGAACCTAAAGAAATCGCAAAACAACTCGCCGCTAGATTATTAAGCGCAAAGCCTAGCCCGCAAGTACTAAAAACAATACAAGACCTCTTCGACGCAAGACAAGGCCAAGTCAATAGCAACACCATCCTCGCTTCAATCTTAATCATCATGGCTATGCCCGAATTTCAAATCGTCTAAAAAAATAAAATCACAAAGGAAAAACAACATGAAAAATCAAACCCCATACACCAGACGACACTTCATGCAAAACGGCATGGCCATGGTATCCATGGCAAGCTCCGTCCCGCTTTTCCTCCAAAACAGCGCTACCGCCATGGGAGCAAATAACACAAATCTATCGGGCGTACCCGGAGACAAAATCCTCGTCATCGTCCAACTCGCCGGCGGAAACGATGGCCTCAACACCGTCGTACCCTACGGCGCAGATGATTACTACAGCCTCAGACCCTCACTAGCCCTACAAAAAAAAGACCTACTCACCTTCAAAGACCAGCACAACATTGGGCTCAACAACGGCATGACAGGTATCAAAGAACTCATCGACAACGGCATGGGCGCTGTCATACAAGGCGTCGGATACCCAAACCCCAACAGAAGCCACTTTGTCTCCATGGACATTTGGCACACCGCACACACAGGCACCAACAAAGGCAACGGATGGATCGGAAGAGCACTAG
>CAZSSX010000081.1:0-10191 GCA_964609545.1 uncultured Phycisphaeraceae bacterium
ATTCAACACATCAAGCACCTGCTCACGATAAGACGCTGCATCTGTTTGGTACGCGCGAGGCTCGCTATGTCGCGGATATTTTTCTACCAACAGTTTTTTCAATGCCGCAATACGCGTCTCGGGGTGGGGGTGGGTAGAAAAAATCTCAGCAGGCGCATTGCCCGATGCGCCCTTCAAAACATACATCACCTGAACCTGCGCCTTGGGGTTAAAGCCCAGCGCGCTCATATATTCAAGCCCCAGCCGATCCGATTCCAGCTCCTGATCCCGATCGTAGGATAACGAAATCGTCTGAATAAGTGCCGGCGCGATGGTACCCGCAGCTTTGATATTCTTATTCTTTTGACTGCTCGCATAAATATTGATCCCCGCGCCCAAGAGGTTCGTCAGCGTATTGCGTGCGATTTTATCATTAAAGTGCTTCGCGGTGATATGCCCAACTTCATGCCCCAAAACACCGGCAAGCTCTGCCCGAGATTTAAGCTTGCTCAATAAACCGCGCGTAATAAAAACCTTACCGCCCGGCAATGCAAAGGCGTTGAGCGAATTCGAGTTGAGCGTATGAAACTCCCAAGGCAAATCCTTGCGCAAAGATTGGTTAGCCAGCTGATGACCCAGATCAGAAACGTATCGCTGAATACCTTTTGAAGGGATATGCCCGCCACTTTTTTTAATAAAATCGCCTTGCGATTTGCTGCCGATCTCAATCTCTTGCTCTAAGGTGAGCATCTGATATTGCCGCCTCCCCGTGGTTTGATTGATATAACTTTGGCACGAAAGGGGGCATAATGCTAAGCCGCTCAAAAGTGCGATGCTAAGAAATTTGGCAATACGCATAAAGGTCTCCTGTTGGATATGAGGAATACTCACTGTCATTATAACAGATCCGCCTGTAGGGTTTATGCTTTTAATAAGGGTTGTAACGATTAAGATGCTTAGCCCGCGATTTTTTCCAAATGCAATAGCAGCAATCCCGCCGTCTCAATCATGCCCAAACCAAGGTTACAGTATTGTAATCAAGGATCCGATAATATTGAACCGCAAAAACTCCCAACCCGTGACGGCGAAAATGTTTATAGGACGCGATCAATTTTGCTATAAACTAAGTAAAACAAAAGTGTTACATCAGTATGTACTAACCGTCCGCTCCAAACCTAGCAGAGAGAACAATCCGCTGGACAAAAAAAATAGGCTGACCGAAAAAACAGTACCTGCCAGAAGCATGATGCTTCGATCGCGCAGACAGGGCACGGATTATCGCCCGCCAGTGATTGAGTTGACCACGCCAGGAAGGCAAAGGTTGACAGGAACCATGTTATAAAATGGAGTTTGCCTATGAGACGTGATGTGATATTAGAGCGATTCTTTACAGGTCTTATCAGTGGAGATCGCAATCAATCTCGGCGAGTACTCGAAGAAATACTAGATGCCGACTGTGGACCGGTTGAAGTTATCTCGAAATTGTTTTGGCCCACCCTTGAAAGAATTCAAAACCTATACCGCAGCGACGAAATCTCCGCCATGGCCCACCACTACAGCACCCGTTTACTGCGATGCTTTGTGGACCAAATGCAGATGCGTTTGCCCATCTCAGAGCGCCTAGGTAAAAAATGCATGGTACTCTGTGGCCCAGAAGAATCCGAAGAACTCGGCGCGCAAATCACCTCAGACCTACTCGATGCCGCGGGATACGATGTCTATTTTAGCGGAGGCGGAATCGCAAATGACGAAATCGTCGAAGAAATAGGGAAAATGGATACCGATCTGCTCGTCATCTTCGGCGTCACACCCGCAGCAGTCCCATTCACCAGACTACTCATCGATCAACTCAGAGAAATCGGTGTCTGCCCCAAATTGCAAATCGCAGTAGGAGGCGGCGTCTTTAACCGAGCAGAAGGCCTAGCCCAAGAAATCGGCGCAGACCTCTGGGCATCATCCCCCCAAGAATTATGCCAGCAAATCGTAGAGCAGCCAGGCAGGCGCATGGACGAAGCGCAAAGAACCGTGGGCAGGCGTAGACGCAAAAGCGCCGCTGCCTAAAATCATCTAAACTTCAATTCAAAGCAACTAAAAAACCCCGCGCCATGCCAACATGTCGCGGGGTTTTTGTTTTTTTAAAATCAAAAAATCAAAAACGCTTCGTGGTCGATCGCATTAGATATAAAGGGATATTTTCAATCGCAACGTGCAAAAATGATTTTTTCACCTTGGTATGGATCTTCATCTGAAACGCTTTGAATTTGAAATCGGGATTAACCCGAAAGAGATAGGTGTTTTTGCCTGTAGCCAACGATTGCCTTAGCCGGTTGTTGGAGGTACGTGTAGAATAAGGCGAATATTTTTTACCATCATGCCCGATCAAGATAGGCTGCTGAACAAAAGTGATACTATAAATATTGGTTCGTTTATCGATATTCGGACATTTCACCGTCCAATCAAAAGCCACGGTGTATTGGGTGTTGAGCTGTTTGTTCTGTGTGACAACCACATTAGCGCGAGACGTGATTTTTTGGATTTTGCCCGTTACTTTTGAAGATTTAATAACCACCAGCTTGCTATCTTCAGATTCAATAATAGGTAGCTTCCCCGTGAGCAGCTTAATCGATGCGGGCACTTGGCTAAGCCCGCGCATCGAACTCGTGCAAGAATGGGTAATCGAGGTCTGCCCCGGGTAACGAGAAAGATTGCGGTAATAATTCGATCGGTTGTTTTGGGCAGGCAACGTCAGTTCGCGCCCAGATGCCGAGACCGCTTTGGTCAGATGCAAATTACCAGATGCCGCGATAATACGAGTATTTAACGGCAGCATCAGCTGAGAACCAATAGAAAGGTAGCAGCTAGCGCTTTTATTACGCGCATTATAATTCCAATTGAGGCTTAGATTTGTCAAACTGATTCGAATAGGCGCTTTGACGCTTTTTCCACTGCCACGAGAGACTTTAGGTCTTGGCACAGGTCCAACAGGCTTGGCCGGAGGCAAAATCATAAATCGAGGTTCGATAAATCGTTGTGGCTCCTCAATAGCAATCTGAGGTCTAATAAACCGTACACCATCCCTAGGCTCTACCCCCAGGGCAAAAGCAGGCGTCGACCACCATCCAGCAAATAACAAGCAAAGGGTAACGATCCGAAAAGTAAACTGGGGCATACTAACAACCTTTTCATCTTGAATATTTAGACGCGGACTTTCATCTGCAATCAGAAACCTACAGCCTAAATACGCTGACTCATTATAACATAGATATGACTAAAACCATTAACGTTAAACATTATATTTATTTGGTGTATCAAACCCCAAGCTAAAAATGGAGGCTGGCATCTCATATGGCGTTGATCTTCATAACCCTAAATCTAAAATCATCAAGAATTAAAGGTGCTGAGGACCAGATTTTCCCGTATAAAGCGGAATGTGCTTTAATTCGATAGAGATCTCTTCCTGTTGTATCTGAGTGTGGAATTGAAACCGGAATTCCTTGAACTTAAAATCAGGACCCACACGGAAAGAATAGGATTGTGTGCTAGTGACCGTGCCTTGACGCAAGCCTTTGCTTGAACTACTTGCCGAATTGACGGTGTAGATTTTATTGTTTTGATCGACCAAGACAGGCTTAACAACCAAGTCTAAGCCCCAAATCGTAATCCGTGGAGATAGTTTCGGCGCCTTGACCATCCAGTTGAATTTCACATTGTATCGCTTGTTAGCCAGATTATTTTCTAAGATCGTAACGCTGGCAGTAGGTGTCACAGCGATGGGTTTTTTAAAGGCTTTGATCTTGGAAATCTTAACCGTCTTGGTCTGCGTAGCGGTAATCATTGCAAGCGTAGCGCTAACCGTTTGAAAAGCCTTAGGCATGTCTTTGAGGCCCATAATGCTACCGCTGGCGTTAAAACTAACGGTTTTTTGAGAATTATATCGGTAAACTTTATTGTAATAAACATTCTGACGCTGGATTCTGCGGCGGGGTAACCTCATGGCTTGCCCCGTAGGCGATGTGATATGAGAGATCTTCAATGCGCTGGATGTAGCTAAAACATTAGAGCTGGTAGCCATTTTTAGCGCAACCTGAAACGAGACATTACACTGAGATATTTTGGTGCGAAGATTATTTTGCCAGGTGACAGTAGTGCTCTGAAGGGTGGCCGAAATCGATTGATTAGCTTTTGCGTTCTTGTTTTTACCCTTCCCATTATCTCGGGCCACCAAATGGAGGCCCGGAACCTGAGCTCTGCCCCCGAAGCCTAAGGCATGCCAGAGAGATCGCGCATGGCTTGGCGATATAACCACAGGGGAGCTACATAAAATCAAACCGAGGCAACCTGAAAGGAGTATTTTATTGCGTTTATTCATAAGGGGGCTCTTATCGCTCTGTTCAAAATCAAGATAAAAATAAAAAAACAAGCTAATCATTCTAGGACACGTAACCAGTATTAGAATTTATTGTTTTTTTCATTATACCCGATACGTTTTGAAAAGATAGGCAAAAAAGAAGGCTGGAAATTAAAATCGCGTCAAAAAGAGTAAAAATAAAAGGATGCGCTTTCTGTTTTTGCGGTTTTTTTATCAAAAAGAGAGCGCCATTCAATCATAAAGAGAAAAATGGAGCAGTTTGAGAAAATGAAAAAGACGATTAACGCGATATAAATCTATTGTTGGTCATTGTTTGCGGTTTTTAAACCGCGAAAAACGAGTCTGGCATCAGAATTGCTTAAAGGATATTGCGTTCAATAAATGAGTCGTGTCGGCTCATAGATACAGCAACGAATCAATCTAGGTTGCTGTCCCGGTATGACCGCAGGTATAAAGCCTGCGGTTTTTTTATACACTTTATAAGCGGATCTTTCTGCCGATAATAAGAAGTATACGGCACCCATTAGCCATGGTGTAAGGAAAATAAGCATAGCGATTCTGTATAAGGTGTGAACAGCTGCATTTTTTGATTGACGATCGCCCCAACCAAGCGTATTCTTATTCGGAAAGGCACTGATGTTTGGGTGCCGTTGTGTTGTTGTGGGTTCGGTACGTGTTTTTTTAGGGTATTTATGATATGGCAGATCAGGAAAAATCGTCATCTTTACCAAGTTTTAGGACATTTTTCTTTCGGGGACTAGGTATCTTACTGCCCTCAGTACTCACGATCTTTTTTCTCGTGGCTGGATATCAGTTTCTCTCCGAAAAAATCGCAGAACCCATTAACTCCGGCCTCCGCTATGCCGTGGTCAGTCTCTATGAATGGCCAGAAATAGAAGAAGAAGATTATATCTACGAATATAATAAAATGTCCCGCTCTCAGCAGGTCAAATGGAAAAATCAAGAAGAACGCAATCGCGATAAAGTGATCAGCGAACACAACGATGAATTCCAAAAACAGCTCGATGCCGCAAAAAATAAATTTATCGAATCATATGAAAAAGAACAAACTAAAAATCGCACGCACCTAGGCCAATCAGATCATCTTTCAAATAAGGAAGAATCGCCAGCAAAAATCGGTGAAATAAAACGTGACAACCTTGCCGGTCACAAATTAGCAATGAAGGCTGAACACCAAAAACAGCCCAATGTTGTCAAAAATAAGCTCGAAAAATTGTCCGAAAAAGAGAAAAAAGACGAAAAAAACGCAAAAAAAACGGAAAAATCGAGCAAAATAAGCGAAAAACAAGCCAAGCAAAAGCAGGAAAAAGAAAACAGATTGAAAAAAGAAAAGCTATTACAGGATAAAAATCTAATCGGATTGCTCGAATCGCACATGCGAACTTTCAAAAAAGGCTTGCGTATTACCCTCGCAGCCAAGTATTATACCTTGCCCGAGATTGAAAGCGATAGAAAAAAATGGGTACGCATCAACGGCAAAACAGAAGCCAGAGCCAATGCCTTTAAACGCATATGGAATCAATACACATTCCTCGGATGGGCCTATTTAGACACCATAGGCCTGTTAATCGCGGTAATCCTCGTCTATCTGGCCGGCAGGCTACTGGGCTCATTCCTAGGTAAACGGCTATATAATGCCGCTGAAAATATGCTTACAGGCATACCCGGATTCAAACAAATCTACCCCCATGTCAAGCAAATCACGGATTTTATGTTTGGTGCAGATGGCAAAGACAAAATTAAATTCAGTAAAGTCGTCGCAGTGGAATATCCACGCAAAGGCATGTGGTCCATCGGCCTAGTCACCGGCGAAACGCTTATAACGATACAGCAACACGCTCAGCAGCACTGTGTTACGGTTTTTGTGCCCAGTTCGCCAACCCCTTTTACAGGCTATGTCGTCACCGTCCCCAAATCAGATACGATCGATTTGCCGATTTCGATCGACGAAGCATTACGTTTTACCGTCAGTGGTGGGGTGATTATCCCCGATCATCAATTGACCGATCTAGCTACTGAGCAACAGAAAAAAGAAATAAATTCCAAAACCTAAATCAAAGCAGGAGAATCCCCATGGATATTACCGTAAGCAGTAAACATTTAGAAGTCACCGAAGCGATCAAAGCCTACGTCTTGGAAAAAGTTGCGAAATTGCCACGCTATTTCGATAAAGTGACGCAGATCGAAGCGCTTTTTGATAAAAATAATAAGCATGATTACGAGGTGGAGCTGATTGTTCGCGCGGAAATGCACGGCCCGTTTGTTTGTACCGTGCATGGTCCAGACTTGTATCACGCGGTGGCGGAGTGCGTTAATAAAATAGAACGTATGTTGACCGATCATAAAGAAAAATTACGAAATCGGAAGCATAACGTGAACTAGGGATGCGAAGAAGTGGCCGGCGGTGTATAATTCAGTGGTACCATCAGAATCATGGCCCGGCATGATCCTTTTTAGATAGGGATATTATTTATGAAACTCGCAGAATTTGTGGTTGAACAAGCCATTGTCTCTCAGTTAAAATCCACCGAGCGTGACGATGTGATTAAAGAACTCATCGCGGCATTGGTCTGTGCGGGTAGCATCGCCAAAGACCAAGAAAAAGAAATGGTCGCCAAAGTTTTGGAAAGAGAAGCCAAAGGCTCCACGGGGTTTGGCAAAGGCGTTGCGGTGCCACACCTCAAAGCGGATGGCGTTAAAAAAATGGTCGCCGCTATTGGGGTTAGCCAAAAGGGCATTGACTTTTCCGCTTTGGATAAATTGCCGGTGTATAGCGTCGTCTTACTGGCATCACCAGCGGATCAGCCCGATGAGCATCTGCAAGCGATGGAAATTATCTTTTCAAATTTACAAAAAGATAATTTTAGAAGATTCCTCAGACAATCCAATTCTAAAGAGGATATTGTGGATTTATTACGCGAGGCAGATTCGCAACAAATCCAAGCGTAATGACATTGGTGAAATAAAAAAGGGTCTGCGGGGGTTTTAAAGGATGTCTGTTATCCATCCTATGGCCTATCTCTGGAGAACACCTCGGTGTCTATGCAAAGTTCAACGGTATCAGTTCAAGTCAAGATTATTAATCGTTTAGGCCTACATGCTAGGCCCGCGATGGCGTTTGTTGATTTGGCCAGCGGTTATCAGTGTGAGGTCTCGGTAAAAAAAGGCACGCAAGAGGTGGATGGCAAAAGTATTATGCAGATGATGATGTTGGCTGCGACACAGGGGACGGATTTGGTGATCGAAGCGGCGGGGGCGGATGCTCAGGAGGCGGTGGATGCATTAAAAGATTTGGTGGCGAGAAAATTTGATGAGGACTAAAACTTTGGCGTCAGATGTCATGATGTCAAAAAGGGGTAGCGTTGCGGGGGGTGGATCTAGATGGCATGATTTTGTTTTTGTGGCGTATGGCTTGGTGTCATTTATAGAGAGAAAACTTGTTTTAGCCGATACTCTGGGGTGGGGTATTGGGTTAGGGCGAGATGATTGGTGGGGGGCAGTAGAAATTAAAAAAAATTGAAGGATTTTTTAAATGGTTAATAAAGTTAAAGTTGCGATGCACTATAAAATCAGGATTGGAATCATGGTGCTGGGCATGTTGATTTTTGGGGGGTTATTTCTCAAAGACGGCTTCATCTCGTATCCGGATCAAGCCAAGGCTTATCATAGTTTAGAAGCTTTGAAGGTTGAATTTGAAAATCCTAGCGAGCATACTTCTGAAATTCAGATCAAATGGGATAAGATTGCCTCGGAGAATCATTGGCCTACCGAGATGACCATGGTGCAAAAGAGAACCGATGCGGATATTGTGATACAAAAAGTATTAGGCTTTGTGCTTTTGGTTTGTTTTGCATTTTTTGGTTTTGGGTTTTTCAAAACGCTAGGTAGATGGATTGGTGTGGATGATGAGGGTGTTTCAAGCTCGGGTGAGGGCAAGATTTTGTTTAAGCAGATCAAAGCATTAGATAAAAAAAGAAGAGCGAAACGGATTTCTTATGTGATCTCTGAGGATGGAACGAAGATTACCGTCGACAGCTGGATATTTGAAGAGGAAGGCGCCGATGCGATTTTGCGTGCGGTTGAAAGTAATATCGATCATCAGCTTATTACAGGTGGAGCAGCGGAAAGTGTAGAAAAGTCAGAAGACGATGATCAAGAGCAAACGGAAGAAGCTTCGGATGATTCGGCTGGATCATGTTGCTGCGGGACGGATTCTACTTGTGAGGATTCGGCTAAAGAAAACAACGGGTAGTTTTGTTGATTTTAAATGCAGACCAAAGGTCGGGCGAGTGTTTCGACTTTTTATGCGCTAACATAGGTACTCAAGTGGTTGGGGGATTTGTTGAGTCGTCTCTAGGTTTTAGGGTTAAGGAATATGGGCATGTGGCATCCAAAGGCATGGCGTGAATTTGAGGCTTTACAACAGGTGACTTACGGGGATACCTCTGAATACGAGGGGGTGTTGGAGCAGTTGGACGCATTGCCGCCTTTGATTAGTAGTGGAGAGGTTGAAGCGCTTGGGCGGGAGCTGGCAGATGCGATGGATGGGAATGGGTTTTTGCTTCAAGGCGGGGATTGTTGTGAGCGGTTTACCGATTGCAATAGTCAAATCATCGTTAATAAACTCAAGGTGCTTTTGCAGATGAGTTTAGTGTTAGTTTATGGCGGCTCGCAGCGGGTGATTCGGGTGGGGCGGATTGCGGGGCAGTATGCTAAGCCTCGCAGTAGTGATAGCGAAACGCGGGGTGGGGAAACGCTGCCGAGTTTTAGAGGTTGGAATATCAATCGGCCCGAGTTTTTGCCCGAGGCTAGAAAGCCAGACCCGCAGTTGTTATTGGTTGGTCATCAGCATAGCGCGATGACGTTAAATTTTATACGGGGGCTGATGGATGGGGGCTTTGCAGATTTGCATCATCCTGAATTTTGGGATCTTGATTTTTTAAAACACGCCAAGCTTGGCGAGGCCTATCGGCAAATGATTGAGGGGATCGGGGGTTCTATTGATTTTATGGAGAGGCTGACGGGGCAAAAAGTGGGGGCATTGGAGCGGGTGAAATTTTATTGTAGTCACGAGGCGCTTCATTTGGGCTATGAGCAGGCGATGACTAAGCAGGTGCCTCATCGCCGGGGCTGGTTTAATTTGGGGACGCATCTGCCTTGGATTGGGGATCGTACGCGGGGGATTGATCATGGGCATGTGCATTATTGTGCGGGGATTGAAAATCCGGTGGGGGTTAAGGTGGGCAATAGCATGGAGCCTAGCGAGCTGGTGGCTTTGGTTGAGAAATTAAATCCGAGTAATGCCAAAGGCAAAATTGTGCTGATCTGTCGATTCGGTGTGAGTCAGATCCAGGGCAGGCTGGGCGGCTTGATCGATGCGATTATTCGGGCTAGGCTGCATGTGCTTTGGGTGTGTGATCCGATGCATGGCAACACGCGCACAGCTAGCACGGGCTATAAAACAAGGAGTTTTGATGATATTTTAGGTGAGCTTAAAATTGCATTTCAAATCCATCAGCAGAAAAAAACAAGGCTAGGCGGTGTGCATTTTGAATTGACGGGAGACAACGTGACCGAATGCACAGGCGGGGCGAGGGGCTTAGATGATGAGGGGTTAAAAGCTGCGTATGAATCCGAGGTGGACCCGAGATTAAATGCTGAGCAGTCGTTAGAAATGGCTTTTGAGTTGGCTAAGCTGATGGCTTAGGTTTTAAAAAAATGGCAGGTTGTGGGGGAATTGTTTATACTATAAAGTCAGTGCGGAGCCTGTATTTTTTGACGCTTGGCCAAGGGAACGGGCGGGTGGATTGTAATGCTTGGCG
>CAZSSX010000082.1:0-10123 GCA_964609545.1 uncultured Phycisphaeraceae bacterium
GTGGTTTTGGTCGGGCTTGGCGCTTGATAAATGCGAGGGGGTGATGGTGGCGCGCAGGGGTTTGTCTTTGAGCTGGGCAGCGAGGGATCGGGGGAGTATGACCTGTGCTGTTTTGGTGGTAAAAGCCAAAGAGTCATTGACGACATGGGCTTCATCTGCGACGGCTAGCTTTATGTTAAGATTGATTTTTTTCATGGCTTGGATATCAGCGGTGATTGTTTCTTTGGACTGATGATCGATGAGCAGTTTTTCGATATTCAGCGCTAAGTTTTTAAACTCCGGCGATTCTTCCAGTTTTTTCCGGATGTTAATCAGCTGGGTGGTGCGATCCGGATTAGGCGATACGGTGAGCTTGATCGTCTTGTCTTTGAGGGTGCGATCGATGACGCTGACCTGTCCGGTGGAGGATTTGTAGTCCATGGTGATGGTGTGGAGGCTCGGGTCAGATAAATAAATCTGCTCGCCGGAGGGAGAGGTCAGTTGGATATTAAATTCGATGGTGTTGGTCGTAACGTTTTCCGCTTCTGCGTAAAGCCAAATCAATAGCGCGATCGCTGCGGCGATGAAGATATCTTTGAGATGATTCACTAATGTTTTCTGTTTCATAAATCTAATCTTGATGATGGGATGTTTCAATCTCGCCTAAAGGGAGGGAGACCTGTTGATCCTCTAATGGCTGATCTAAGCTGACTTTTTCTAATCCACGGGTGAGCTGTGAGCGTAATCCATCGATGGAAAGATTGCGGATGAGTTGGCCTCGCTGGGCGATGGAGATAATACCTGTTTCTTCTGAGACGACAATGATAATCGCATCGACCTCTTGAGAAAGACCGATGGCTGCGCGGTGGCGGGAGCCTAGCTCCGAGCCATAGTTATCGCCTTCTGCTAGGGGGAATTGGACGCCTGCGGCGACAATTTTTTCGCCTTGGATGACCACGCCCATATCGTGTAATGCTGACCCAGGCCAAAAGATGGTATTTAAAAGTTCGGGTGTGATGGATGCGTTGATGCGTACGCCGCCGTCGATGAGATTTTTTAGGCCTACGGTTTTTTCGATCGCGACGATGGCGCCGATTTTCTTTTGTGACAGGTAGGTAAAGGAGGAGACTAGGGATTCGATGACCGAGGCTTTGCGCAGGCCCGAGGTGCGGGTAAAGAGTCTCGCTTCGCCGATGCGTACAAAGGCACGGCGCAGCTCGGGCTGAAAAACAATGACCAAAGCTAAGGATGCAAACGAGAGGAAATTAGAATATAAAAATGAGATTCGGGCAAAGGCTGATGTGGAGCCTAAGAATTTGACTAGCACGGTGGTGATCATGGTGAGTAAGATCACGCCCTTGATGGCGCGTGCGCCACGTGTGCCTTTTAAGAATTTAAAGATGGCCCAGATGACGAGGGTAATGATGCTGATTTCGATAACAACCGCGTAAGGGGGGTAGCCCTTTAAGCGAATCAGTAATTGCTGTGTAATGTTAAGGAGGTCTGCCACTGGTCGTCTTTATGAAAAAATAGAAGGTTAAAAAAGTGCTGAAAAACAATTGAAAATCAATACCGCTACTATCGGCTATTTCCCCTTCTCGTCCCCACGAGAAAATCTATTTTACGCGGGAGGTTTAATCTTGGGGGAAACGATCAATCAAACAAAAATGCTAAGCCGGCTCGTGTTCATCTTGGTCGTCTGGTATTTCTTTGGCGCTTGTGCCCCAGCCTCGGAGCTGATCATACAAAAGTTTGCCTAGCTTTACTTTCATGATGACATGGTGATCTTTGTAGCGTCGATCTTGCACGAGGGCACGTGTTTCTAAAAAGTGAATGGTTTTGCCATCGGTTAGATCGACTTGTAGATTGAGGCTCAGGTTTTGGCCTTTGATCTGGTCTTTGAGATATTTCACGACACGATCAATGCCTAGCCCCGTCTTGGCGCTCATGGGGATGGCATCGGGGTATTGTTGCTGAATGGTGAGCAGCTCCGCGTTGGAATGCAGCAAGTCTGTTTTATTCAGAAGCAGTAAGCGTTTGATATCTGCTGCGCCTACATCGTCTAGGACTTGCTGAACGGTTTGAAGCTGCTGGGCAGCGCGCGGGTGGGAAACATCTAAAACAATCAGCAGCAGGTCGGCGTGGATGGCTTCTTCTAGTGTGGCGCGGAATGATGCGACTAGATGGTGAGGCAAGTCTCGGACAAAGCCGACGGTATCGGTGAGCATAATTTCGTCGGCATCGCCTAGGTCCCACTTGCGGGTGCGCGAGGTTAGCGTGGCAAAAAGTTTGTCATCGGCGTAGGCTCCGCCTCGGGTAGAGGTATTAAAGAGGGTGGATTTGCCGGCGTTGGTATATCCGACGATGCCCACGGTGTAATGGTCTTGGTTACGTTTTTGGACCTCGCGTGTTTTGCGTATCTGCACATCTGCGATTTCTTTTTCGAGTTCAATTTTTTTTCGTTGAACAATTCGGCGATCTGTTTCGAGTTGTTGCTCGCCCGGGCCGCGGGTGCCGATGCCTCCGCCGCCTAGCCGGTCTAAGTGTGACCACATCGCGCGTAGGCGGGGATAGGTATATTGTAGTTGAGCCAGCTCGACCTGGAGCTTGGCTTCATGGGTTTTGGCCCGTGAAGCGAAGATGTCTAGGATAATCTCGGAGCGGTCTAAGACTTTGCATTCGACGACTTCTTGGATGTTGCCGATCTGTGATGGGCGCAGGTCGTTATCAAAAATAATCACCTGGGCATCATGGGCTTTGACCATTTGGGCTAGCTCTTTGACTTTGCCTTTGCCCATGAAAGTGGTCAGGTCGGGCTTCCGCCGTTTTTGCGTCAAGGTGTCTACAATCAGCGCCCCGGCGGTGTCTACCAGCGCGCGGATTTCGCCTAAGGGGTCATGAGGGTCGATATTCGAATTGGGAAAAATGACATTGGCAATGATGGCTTTTTCTAAAACGACTGAAGCTGTTTCGCGTTGACCTGTTTCCATATTAAGGGGCATTACTCCGCATCGAAGGTGGACTAAAAGTATGAGGTGAAAAATAATTCTAGCTTAGATTGTGTGGTAGGGATAGCGGGGGGGCTTCAAATATCAAAAATGTCAAGACGGGGCGCTTTAAAAAGCTGGCGAACTAGGCTTGGGCGTTTGGTTTGGGCTATTTTATCGCTAGGCTTTTGTTTATTGAAAAGGCATGGCCTTTGAAGGGGGAGCAGCCGGGGGGTCATGGCAAAGCCTCTCTGGATGTGGGGGATTCGTGTTTTCCGATGAGGGTGAGCACGCGTAAGACCTCGCTGATGGACCAGGCTTGGGCGATGCAGCCGACGGGTTTGTGCGGGGGTTGTGCTTGGTATATTTCATGGAGTTGGCCTAGGCTTCGCCGATTAAAATCGCTGAGTAAAGGGCTGATGACGCAAAGGGCATCGTCTTTGGCTTGATCTGAGAATTTGCCAACGCGTAAGATGGCTTCAGCAAAAGGCCCGATGAGCCAAGGCCAAACGGTGCCTTGATGGTAGGCTTTGTCGCGGGCCATTTGATCGCCGGTATAGGTGGGCTGGTAATGCTGGTCCGAGGGGCTGAGTGTGCGCAAACCAAAAGGCGTTAGTAAATGTTTTCTCACCGCGTCGATGATCGAGCGTTGCTTGGTGAGAGGCATCGGCGAATAAGCCAAGGAGCAGGCAAAAATCTGGTTAGGCCTAAAGGAAGTATCGGTAATGATCTGGTTTTCATCGTTGGTATAAACATAATCATAAAGGCGGTTTTGATCTTCATCCCAGAACAGTTTGGGGAAGGCGCGTTTGATGCGCTTCATGAGTTTTTCATAATGCTTGGCGGTGGTGGTGTCGCTGGTTTTGAGGATGTTCTGCATGGAGGCCAATGCGTTGTACCATAAGGCATTGATTTCTACCGCTTTGCCGTGTCGGGGTGTGAAGACTTGTCCGCCGCAAGCTGCATCCATCCAAGTGAGCTGGGTCTGTGGGCTGCCGGCGCTAATGAGTCCATCGCCCGCCATTTGGATGCTACCCGATGCGCTGTTGTTTTCGGTGGGCGTTTGTGTGCCTTGGATATAGGTGTTGATGATGGTTTTACAAGCTTGAGATAGCCAAGTGTCCCAGCTTTTTTGGTCTTGGGTGGTTTGATAATATTGCACCGCTGCGTTGATAAACCATAAGCTGGCATCGACGGTGTTGTAGTGTGCATCGGTGTCGTCGTAGTCGTCGAAACGGTTGGGGATTAAGCCGTATTTGATGGCATCGGCAAAGGTTTTTAAAGTGGCTTTGGCTTGATCGAAACGTCCGGTGCAAAGGAGCAGCCCCGGCAGTGCGATGAAGGTGTCGCGCCCCCAGTCGGCAAACCAAGGGTAGCCTGCTAAAATGGTTGAGCCTGCTTGGCCTTGGATAGTGCGGTCCACCACAAAATCATCGGCTGCAATGGCCAGCGCCAACGGCGAGGGGATGTCGTGTGCGCTGGATTGTGGGAGGTGTTTTTGGAGATGGGCGATGATGGGTTTGAGGTGCTGTTTGCGTGTTTGCTCGGGGTTGGGCAAAGGGGATGCTGGCTTATCGCCTAGGGTGACGGTTAGGTCAATGGTTTGGGGGGTGTTGGCTTGGAGCTGAATCTGATAATAGCCCGGGACGTAAAGATCTTCCTGGCAGGTTTGGCCTCGCTGATCGTCGATTTGATAATAAACGTGATACCACCAATCGGGCTTCTGGATGAACTGCCCGTGGGTAGATTGGCAGGCGATGGTTTGGCCTTTGCGGCTAAAGGTCAGGTGATCTTCATAAGCGGTGGTGTGCCATGGCCCAGCGTGCTGATGATTGAGCAGGTCATGGAAATCACGGAGGCTTAGCATTGGGCTTAGATTGAGGGTTGCATCTTGCTTGGCGGTGACTTGGTAGCGGATCTGGGCGGTATGTGTTTTCCAGTGTAAAGAGAGTGTTTTGCTTAGGGTGATGTTGGGGTGTTGATAGTGCCAAGTGGTGCTAAGCCCTTTTTCGAAAGTGGTTTGTAGGGTATAGCCTTGCGGGACATGGGTGATTTTGTTCTGATCACAGCGGAATTGATGGGTGGCTAATTCTAGCTTGGATTGGTCGGCAAAATGGAGGGTTTCGGCGATTTGATTGAGGGCAACGATGCGGCCGACAGGTGGGTGGGTTGCAGCGACCAACAGCCCGTGATATCTGCGTGTATTACAGCCCGGGACGGTTCCCATAGCGTAACTGCCGTTCCCCGCCGTGATAAGCCACTCTTGATTTAACAGCTGGGGCAGCTGATTAGGCGGCGTTTCGAGATGATGGGTATGGCTTGGCATGAGGGCAGATGGCTTTACGCTGGGCTGGGTGGTCACTTTTTCTCTCCAATGTCTATTCTTGGGTCTTGCCTAATGCTATTGATATCGGCTAAATACCAAGAACAAGTGAGCAAAACCAAGGGACAACATTAGCTATTTTGGACGTAACATGAGCAAGACACATGTTTTAAATCAATGGCTGATACCGTGTGGGCAGGCGATCCATAAGCTTAGGCGCGGTTGGGGATTCTCTGGGGAAGGATAGCTTAGGGTTTGTGCTATTGGATGCTGGTGTGTATAATTTGGCGCTGTCGTAGGCGTTGTGATGATGTCGTATGGCAAGTGGAAGGGCTATTGGCGCAGTTGGCTAGCGCGCCTCGTTGACATCGAGGAGGTCACAGGTTCAAGTCCTGTATGGCCCACTTCTTAAGCATTCTTTGCAAAACAAAGAATGCTTTTTTTATGCGCGGATTTATCGACAAAGATCACCGGTTTAGCCTAGGCAGTGTTGCGTATCGCCCAGAGTTTGTACAATGGTTTTTTTATCATAGGTATGAGTTATATTTATAAGTATAGAAAGTGAGAATCAAAATGGTAGAAGCTATTTCTGAAAATCCCTTGTTGGTCGAGTCGGGATATATCCCCTTTGATCGCATTCAGGTAGAGCATATCGAGCCCGCGGTAAGGCAAAAACTCCAAGAACTTGAGCAGCGCGTGGCGGAGATCGAAGCCAATATCGTGCCTACGTGGGAAGGCTTGATGGTGGAGCTAGAAGCCATCGGAAAAGCCTTTGAGTATCTGTGGGCGCCGGTGGGGCATCTGCTTTCTGTGAAAAACAGCGATGCATTACGCGAAGTCTTTGAAAAAATGATGCCTCAGATCATTACCTTTACACAACGAATAGGCCAATCTCGCCCGATTTATCAAGGCGTCAAAGCAATCAAAGACGGCTCGGCATGGGATAAGCTAGACCAAGCCCAGCAACGCGTGATCGAACTGAGATTAAAAGATTTTGACCGCAGCGGCGTGGGGCTAGAAGGCAAGGCTAAAGAAAGATTTAACGAGATTCAAACGAGAATCTCGCAGATCACCACGGAATTTTCTAACCATGTGCTGGACGCGGTCAAAGCTTATGAACTGATTATTACCGATCCAGAGCAAACCCAAGGCTGGCCTTTAAATCTTAAACAAACCACCGCCCAGTCCTATGCCCAAGCCAATGATACCCAGTCCGATGTCCAAGCCGGCCCTTGGCGGGTTACCCTTGATGGCCCCGTGATGAGTCCGTTTTTGCAACATCATCGCGGCCGGGAGCAGCGAAAAGAGGTTTATCTAGCCTATGTCACGCGGGCATCGTCGGGCGAATTAGATAATACCCAGCTGATCGTTGAGGAGTTAAAACTACGCAAAGAAAAAGTGGGGCTGTTAGGTTTTAACACCTTCGCGGAATATTCGATCGACACGAAAATGGCGCCAAGCGTCCAGGCCGTCGAGCAGATGTCCGAGCAATTGGCCGCCGCGGCTAAGCCGTTTGCAGACCGAGAATTCAAAGCGCTTGGAGATTACGCCGCCCAGCAAGGCTTTGACGGGCAGCTTAAGCATTGGGACGTTGGGTTTTACGCCGAGCGGATGCGCGAAGCTTTGTATGATTTTACAGATGACCAGTTGCGCCCTTATTTCCCCATGCCCAGAGTCCTAGAAGGCTTATTCTCGCTATGCGGCCGCTTATTTGATATCGAAATTAAATTAGCTAACAGCAAAGCGACTGTCTGGCACGAGGATGTTTCGTTTTACGAGGTTTTCGATAAGACAGCTGGGCAAAAAATCGCAAGTTTTTATCTTGACCCTTATTCTAGGCCCGCTGACAAGCGAGGCGGCGCGTGGATGGATAGCTGCATGGCCCGTCGCAGGACACAAGGCAAGCTCCAGTTGCCCGTGGTCTATTTAGTATGCAACGGCACCCAGCCCGTGGGGGACCAGCCCTCGTTTATGAGTTTTGGAGAGGTTCTGACGCTCTTCCACGAATTCGGGCACGGCTTGCAAGGCATGCTAACCACCGTCGATTACGCGGATGTGGCGGGCGTGAACGGCGTGGAATGGGATGCCGTCGAGCTAGCCAGCCAATTCATGGAAAATTGGTGCTATCATAAGCCCACTCTCCTAGGCATGACCAGCCACGTTGAAACAGGCCAGCCATTGCCCGATGGGTTGTTTGACAAAATCGTGGCATCCAAAAATTATCGCAGCGGCTCTGCCATGATGAGGCAGGTGCAATTCGGCGTCACGGATATGCGTTTGCATCATCAATTTGACCCCGATGGCCAGCAGTCATTCTTAGAGCTAGGCAGAGAAATCGCCATGGCGATGAGCAGCTTGCCGCCATTGTCCGAGGATCGATCGCTTTGTGCTTTTAGCCATATTTTCGCCGGTGGATATTGTGCTGGATACTATTCTTATAAGTGGGCAGAGGTGCTTAGCGCCGATGCGTTTGCGGCCTTTGAGGAAGTAGGCTTGGATAATGAAGAAAAAGTGACCACATTAGGTCGGCGATACCGAGATACGATCCTCGCGCTAGGCGGCAGCCGTCACCCGATGGAAGTTTATAAAGATTTCCGAGGCAGAGCGCCTTCTACCGATGCGCTTCTGCGTCATAGTGGATTAACTGATTGATATTGTAACTTGCTTGTGATAGCAGATTTAGAGAAAAAAAGAGCCTCCGCCCAGCATTTTGTTGTTGGGCGGAGGTTTTTTTAGTGATCTGGAGAGATTTGAAATTTGCAAGCGCAGGCGCATTGAGGTATATTACTCGGCTCGATCAACGTTGTGCGCTGGTTGTTTAATAAAAAGAATGATTATCAAGGAGCCCGACCATGGCTAAAAAAGAAATTACATCGCAATTTAAGATCCAAGCGCCTGGCGGTTCAGCTACTCCTGCACCTCCGATCGGCCCGGCATTAGGCGCCCACGGCGTGAACCCCGGCCAATTTATTCAGCAGTTTAATGCCGCCTCAGCTCACTACAATGGCAAAGTCGTAGGCTGTATCATCACGGTTTATTCTGACCGTAGCTTTGAATTTGAAATCAAATGCCCACCTTCAGCCGTCTTAATTAAAGATAAAGCCGGTATCGAAAAAGGATCGGGCGAGCCTAACACCAATAAAGTTGGCAAAGTGACAGTCGATCAGCTCAAAGAAATTGTTGAAGAAAAAGGCGAAGAACTCTCAGGCCATAGCGTTGATGCCATGGTCCGAACCCTCGCCGGCACCGCGCGATCAATGGGTGTTGAGGTCGAAGGCGAATTAGCATAAAACCGACGCAAGTCAACGGCCAACCACGGGCCATAACACGTGGCAGATGGACCCCAAAAGGGTCTTAATCGAAAGGGCAGTATCCATGGCAAAACTAAAGCCAGGCAAACGTTACAACGCAGATATCAAGGGCTGGGATCCATTAAGTGATTCCTTCACGCTTGAAGAAGCAGTAGCCAAAATTAAAGCATTTAAAAAAACAAAATTTGATCAAACCGTCGATATCTGCTTGCTCTTAGGCATTGATCCTAAGCAAGCCGATCAGCGCGTTCGCTCCTCAATTTCCTTGCCTCACGGCGTGGGCAAGCAAAAACGCGTGATCGCATTTGTCGGTCATGATAAAGTGAAAGAAGCCAAAGAAGCAGGCGCTGTAGAAGTAGGCTCTGATGAATTGGTGAAGAAAATTGAAGGCGGATGGATGGATTTTGACGTGGCAGTGGCAACACCCGACATGATGCGCGTGGTTAGCAAGCTAGCTAGAATTCTTGGGCCTCGTGGTTTGATGCCTTCGCCTAAATCGGGCACGGTAACACCTAAAGTCGGACCCACTATTAAAGAATACGCAGCGGGTAAAATCGAATTCCGAAACGATGATTACGGCAACATCCACGCACCGATCGGTAAACAAAGCTTTGACCAGAAAACACTTCTCGAAAATGCACAGTTTATTATCGACACGATCTCAAAAATGAAACCCGCCACATCCAAAGGCGAATTTCTTAAGAAGATCACGCTTTCCGCAACGATGACGCCGGGCGTTCGTGTGGAATTGGGTGCTTAATCCGAAAATGATAAAAATCCGCTCAGTTATAAATTTGAGCAAGGAGATACCAATATGAGTAAGCCAGTTAAAAACTTAATTATCGAAGAATACAAACAGCGATTCAACGAATTAGGCGGCGCCGTGCTGATCGATATCCGTGGCATGGAATCAAACGACAATAATCAGCTGCGAGATGATCTTGCCAAAAAAGGCATGAGAGTCACCGTGGTGAAAAACACATTGCTCAAAGCAGCAACCGCTGACACCGCCATCGAAAACGTCAAAGAAGTGATCGATGGCTCTTGTGCCATGGTTTACGGCGTTGCAGAAGATGTCAGCGTAGTCAGCGTGGCGCGCGAGCTGATCGATGCTGCTAAAGCGATCGAATTTGACTTCCGAGGCGCAGTCCTCGACGGCATCGTCTTTGGTGCAAAAGAAGTCGAAGCGTTAAGCAAATACCCCACACGCCAAGAAGCACACGCCAAGATCGTTCAGGTCTTCTTGTCTCCTGGTGCAAACTTGGCAGGTGCGGCTAAAGGACCAGCCAGCGCCATCGCTTCGATCCTTAAAACCGTTGAAGAAAAATTGGAAAAAGGCGAAACCATCGCAAAGGTCGGCTAAGCAAAGCGAGCCATGCGATTGGAAAATAAACAGCAGGGGGTGCTTAATTTGGAAACCTGATATGACTGGCCCCTCGGGGTTAAATCGCGACACGGTGTTGCGACCTCTTGTATCGATTTTATAGCATATAGTAAAGGTATTTATTATGTCAGAAGACACA
>CAZSSX010000083.1:0-10038 GCA_964609545.1 uncultured Phycisphaeraceae bacterium
ATGATGAAGATGATGCTCAAGAAGTGTTAGACTCAAACAAATAAAACTTATCGCTGGGACTTCTTAATCGGAAGCCTCAGTGCTTTTTTTACCCCTTATTATTTCGAATGGATTCAAACAAGGTGATGATGATGCATATTAAATCAATAAAAAATTCAACGGTATTGGCAATGATTTTGGTTTTATTGACTGCCAGTTTGGGTTGTAGCAGCAAAGGCCATAAGAAGAATGTGGCAGCTGCCCATAAGCGTGTGAATAAATTCCGGTCGGGTTTAATGATCCCGATGATTAGAAATAATCTCGAAGCCGGTGACCTAGATGAAGCCAAGCGAGGGGTGATGGATGCGCTTGTTTCGGATCCGAAAAATGCCAAGCTTTATGTGTTAGATGGACGCATTGAGCTTGAAAAAAGTAATCTTGAACGGGCGATGATCTTATTTCAAGTCGCGATCGAATTAGATGATAAAGTCCCCACAGCCTATTATTATAGAGGAATCGTTCAGCAGCGGTGGAGTCGTTTTGAAGAAGCACTCAAGTCATACGCCAAAGCATTTAAGCTTAGGCGAGACCATGTCGATTTTCTTTTAGCCACCGCGGAAATGCATATTGCATTAGGCCAGACCAAGCAAGGCTTAGACTTATTACTCAAATATGAAAATTACTTCGAATCCAGCGCGGGGCTGCGTGCATCTATCGGACAAGTTTACGCAATGCTCAAAGAGTATAAAAAATCAGCGCAATATTATCGTGAAGCATTATTGATTAAACCCGACGACTTAGCATTGAGCGAGGACCTGGCATTTGTGTATTATAGAAGCAAACGGTATGAAGATGCGAATCGTATGCTCATGCGCCTTGTCGCGAATAAAAAATACAATGCCCGGAAGGATGTCATGTATGCCTTGGCAGATAGTTTTGAACGGGTCGGTGACCGCCAAAGTGCGAATCGAATCTACATTGATTTGACACAAAAAAATAAAAATGACGTCCATGCATGGGTCCGCCTGTCCGAAATATCATGGGCATTAAACGAAATCCCAAGCGCGATGGAAGCAGCCCAGCGAGTGATTGAACTCAAACCCAAGCAATACGAAGGCTATTTCTTGGCGGGAATGGCAGCGCTAAGATCAGGTGAGTTTAAAACAGCCTCAACATACTTTGATAAGTGTGCCGTGGTGGATGCCAAGCAGACCTCGCCTTTGATTTTGAGCGGGATGATGTTTGAAAAACAAGGGGACACCGCCCAAGCAGCCCAGCGCTACCGCAAAGCATTAAAACGCGATCCTAAGGATCAAAGAGCAAAGCATTTATTAGCAAGCGTGATGGATTGAGACTTGATCCAAAGTCAAAGTATACCGCTGTAGTAATAGCATATTTTTAAATGATGAGAAAAGTTTTTTAATAAATGCCTTGTTTTATGGGAGAAAACAGGTGACCTCGCCAAACCATAATAATAAATCTGCTATTGTGATGGCTGTGATAATCGCTTGTGTTTTATCAGGTGGGGTAGGATTGTGGTCTATTGCGTTGGCCCAATCTGTCGGGGCCGGAGTTGTTTTAACCGTAACGGTTGGCATGGGCGGCGCAAGTTCGTGGCTAGTCTTGCGGCTTACGAAGCTAGATAAAAAAAGACGCGATGAACAGATCGACGAGATGCAATTTTTACTTGACCAAAATGAAGATGCAGTTCTTATTTTGGACAGAGAAATGTGTATTGTTAACGCGAATCATGTCGCGGAAAATTTGTTTAATCTAGGTAGTAAGAAGATTGTGGGTAAATCAATTCAACAGGTGATGGGTAAGGGAAATGTCCTAGAGGGAATTGTGGGGTTTATAACAGATGAAAAAATATTAGATGGGCAAGGGGAAATGGTGCTCGTCGATGACCATCCAAGTGTTGGCTCCAACGGCATCAAGATCGCGTTAGGTCAGTTAAAGGGTGAACCATGCTATGTGTTGACATTCATGGGCGGGCAAAGAACGCCATCCGATTTAAATATGCGTGAAAGATTTACCGAACGTGCATCCCATGAATTTCGGACGCCGTTGGCTGCGATACAAGCTTATGTTGAGATGCTATTAGACGGCGAAGCAGATGATGAAAAAACCCGACAAGCTTTTTATAATATTATTCAAAGTGAAACGTTGAGGCTATCTAGTTTGATCGATAAAGTTTTGAAGATCAGTTGTATCGAATCTAAAGAATTAAAAACAGAAATGAAAATGCTAAATTTTGAAGGATTGGTGGGCGGCGTGATTGATCAGATGAAACCCGAGAGTGACCGCAAGGGGGTGTCGGTTATGAGAAAACCCAGCGAAGCGGATGGGGGCTTTAATGTTTTTGCCGATGCTAAATTATTGGAAGAAGCAGTACACAATATTTTTTCAAACGCGATTAAATTTACCCCTAGAACTAAAGGCTTTAGCGTTGAAACAGGCGTCGATGTGCTAGGCAGGTGTGTTTTTTTGGAGGTGATTGACCAGGGGGTGGGAATTGATCGTGATGAATTGCCTCATATTTTTGAAAAATTTTATCGAGGGAAAACCAATGAGTGGTACGCCAAAGGTACGGGCTTAGGGTTAAGCTTAACCCAGCTCATTGTGGCAGATATCCATGGCGGGCGGGTGAAAGTAGAAAGCCAAATCAATCAAGGGAGTATCTTTCGTATTGAGATTCCTTTGCGCAGTCGGTGTGTGATTAAGCCTGCAGATTTTAAAACACATGTAGAAGGAGCGATAGGATGAGCGATAAAAAAGTAATTATGGTTGTAGATGATGAATCTCATATTTTACATGTGGTCTGTTTAAAGCTGAAAAATGCGGGGTTTGAAACCATCACCGCAGAAGATGGTGAAGAAGGTTACGCCTTGGCGATGGAGCGCAAACCGGATTTGATTATTACAGATTATCAGATGCCTTTTATGTCGGGGTTGGAGATGTGCGGCAAATTATGTGAAAGTCTCGGCGATGAAAAAATACCAGCGATTATGCTCACCGCTAGGGGATTCACACTTTCCCAAGAGGATATCGATGCGGTCAATATTAAAACGGTGATGAGCAAACCCTTTAGCCCCAGGGAAGTTTTGGCTTGGGCGCAGAAGGTTTTGGAAAAGCCTAATGATACAGAGTTTTTGGAGGCCGCGTAATGATTCATGATAGTTATGATCTGACAGGGCTAATGCCCGAGGAATTCTTGGCGCGCCTCGAGGATTTAAATTTACGCCCAGTGATATTGCATGGCGGCGGCGTTGTCTCAATGGATGAAAATATTTCACCGCTTGAGAAAATTATTGTGAGTAGTCAAATGTTTACTCAAAAACTAATCGCATCTGAAGCTGAAATATTGCAGAAGCAAAGCATGGTGAGGCAGCTGATAGAAGGCGTGTGGCTAATCACCTTTAATAGCCAAATGACACGAAAGCCTATAAATAAAGGCGAATTATTCCCACGAAGAATTCCCGCGATTGTCTTGATCAATCGTACAGCATTAAATGGCCCGCAAATGATGGGGCTAGTGAAACAAGCCGGGGAAAATATCGGCGCGTTATTATCTGACTTTGAAAGGTCCTCAGCTTACACCGATAACGAAATCGCCAGGCTAAGCCAATCCCTCTCTTGGATGAGTCTAGATACAACCAAGCTAGAAAGATACGTCCAAGAAATTCAATCGGTGAGTAAGCAGCTAGGCGAGACTTACGAAGAATTGAGCCTACTATACAAGCTTACAACGAGTATGAAAGTAAATCAGCCACCCCAAGCTTTTTTAGAAGAAGCATTGGAAGACTTGCAGGTTGTTGTTGGGGTGAAATGGTTTTCTCTAAAATTAACGGAGGAAGATTGTCGCTTGGCGGAACTAGCGGGCAAGGCTATTAACGCCGGACCGGTGCCAAACGGAATAGATGTTTTGGATTTATTCACCAAGGTACATGATGCGAAATCCTCCGATCAGTACGCTTCGGTTATTGTGGATGATACCAAAACCTATGGCGTGTCAGAGCTAGAACAATATGCCCAGCACCTGCTGTTTATACCGCTGATCTGTGATGGGAAATGTGTCGCTGTTTTATGTGGCGGAGATAAACACGATGGCAGCGAAATTAATTCCGTGGACTACAAACTTTGCAATGCATTATCCAACAGCCTATCTATCTTTATCGAAAATGTGATGCTATATGCAGATATGCAAGCGATGTTCATGGGGACATTGCATTCGCTCACCGCATCGATTGATGCCAAAGATAGTTACACGCGAGGTCACAGCGAGCGCGTCGCCTATATGGCTAAACAATTAGCAATCGCAGCGAAATTAGATGAAAAAACCGTTGAACGCGTATATATCTCAGGCCTCGTTCATGATGTCGGGAAAATCGGCGTTCCCGAAATGGTGCTGACAAAACCGGGCAAGCTCACCGATGAAGAATACGAGATGATTAAAAAACATCCCGAAATCGGCGCGCAAATTATCGAAGACATTCCCAGGATGCAAGACCTTATCCCAGGCGTGTTATATCATCACGAACGCTACGACGGTAGGGGGTATCCTTACCGCTTGGCTGGTGAAAAGATACCACTCTTTGGCCGATTGATTTGCTTGGCAGATGCGTTTGATGCGATGAGTTCGACGCGATCTTATCGCGAAAAACTAGATCATAACTATGTTTTAAATGAGATCAGTAAATGCGCTGGTGCGCAATTCGACCTCGAATTAGCAGCGATGTTTGTGAAACTTGATTTTAGTGAGTATTTTAAAATGATCGCATCACATAAAAGCGGGAGTGGGTTTTCGCAAGCGGCGTGATCACTCTTTTGCTTTTTTAAACATCGATGGCTTGCGCTTCTTCAGCTCGGTCCATGATGAAATCAAATCTCGCCGAGGCATCTTTCCCCATCAGCTGATTGACCACTTTGTCCGTGCCTAATGCATCGTTAATTTCCACACGTAAAAGCCGCCTAGTCTTAGGGTCTAGTGTCGTACTCCAAAGCACCTTAGGCATCATCTCCCCTAACCCCTTAAAGCGTGTGATGTCGTATTTTGCATTAGATTTAAGCTTCCTAAGAATCCGTTCTTTGGCTGGGTCATCTGATGCCCAGTAGGTTTCTTTGCCGACATTGATTCGGTACAGCGGCGGCAAACCGACATAAACACGTTTTTCGCGAATCAACTGAGGCAAAAAACGGTAGAAAAAAGTAAGCAGTAAAGTCGTAATATGATGCCCATCCGCATCCGCATCTGCCAAGAGAATCACGCGATGATAACGCAGGCCGCTAATGTCAAAATCTCCGCCCATGCCACAGCCTAGCGCCTGAACTAAATCGGTTAGCTCCTTGTTTTCTAGCACCTTTTTAAGCGTCGCCTGCTCGGCGTTTAAAACCTTTCCTCGTAGGGGCAGAATCGCTTGGTGCGAACGGTCGCGCCCTTGCTTGGCGCTACCTCCCGCCGAGTCGCCTTCTACGATAAAAAGCTCGGTGTTATGCGTGATGTTAGATGTGCAATCGCTGAGTTTACCCGGAAGGGTGAGCCTACCTTTGGTGGCGGATTTTCGCTTGACTTGTGCCGATGCTGCGCGCGAAGCTTCACGTGCCCTAGCCGACATAATAATTCTCGCCACGATCGCGTTGGCGGTGGTGGTATTAGAATTGAGCCAATGTTCCAGCGTCGGCCTGATGATATTATCAACCAGTGAGGAGGTCTCGATATTGTTAAGCTTGTCTTTGGTTTGCCCTTGAAATTGAGGGTCGGGAATAAAAATCGAAAGAATTCCGATCATCCCTTCCCGCAGGTCCTCGGTGGTTAGGCTCACACCTTTAGGCGTCAGCTTATGCGTGGTGATATAATTTCGAATCGCTTTACCGATGCCCGCGCGCAAACCATTTTCATGAGTGCCCCCAGCATGCGTGGGGATGCCGTTGACAAAGCTTCTCAAATATTCATCGGTGGATTGCGTCCATTGCATGGCGATCTCAATACGCACCCCGTCGTTTTGAGTTTCCTTATGAATACTAAACGGCGCATCATGCACGGTAATAGCTTTGCGTTCTTGTGTAATGTTTTTTAAAAAATCAACGATGCCCTCCTCGTGCTGAAAGGTTTCTTTGGTGCCGTTGAGCTCATCGACAAAAATAATTTTTAAGCCTTTGTGGATGAACGAAGTGACTTCAATTCGGTCTCGGATGGTCTTCGGATTAAATTGTGTTTTTGGAAATATTTTCCCATCGGGCCGAAAAAAGACCATCGTGCCCGTACCCCGAGCTTGTCCAATTTTTTTTATTTTTTGCGTGACTTTCCCGCATGAAAATCGCATCTCATAAACGTTGCCTTCGCGTTTGACCGTGGCGATGAGCTCTTTAGAAAGCGCGTTGACCACCGATGCGCCTACGCCGTGTAAGCCGCCAGCCGTTTTATAATTTTGTCCCTCAAATTTACCGCCCGCATGTAAAGTCGTCAAAATAACTTCCAACGCAGACTGTTTGGTTTTTGGGTGCTTGTCCACGGGGATCCCTCTACCATCATCGCTGATGGTGACCGAATTTCCGTCGCTGTGCAGCGTCACATGAATCGCCGATGCATGACCATTCATCGCCTCGTCGATGGAGTTGTCTAAAATCTCCCAGATCAGGTGATGTAATCCCGTGGAGGAGACGCCCCCGATATACATCCCCGGCCGTTTGCGCACCGGCTCTAACCCTTCTAAAACAGTAATATCTTTTGCGTTGTATGATGACATGTTTTTTTCTATCCGTAAAGTTGAGTTGTTTGTATCAGTTCTAAAAGGGTTTTAACGCTTAGGACAAAGGCCCCGGTGATTCAACGGGTTTTTCAAGAATCGTTTTGAGTTTCCCGTTTTTCTGAATCTCTCGCCCCTTGCCTCCGCGCCCGTGCACCTCATACTTAGCCGTGCTGATGTTTTTCGATGCCCCGCGATTAGTGATCACCGTCATCAAATCTCGCTCGCCTTTGGATGCAATAAACCCAAGGAGAAAATCACTTTTTTCAAGCTTGATTAGAATAACTCCCTTGCCCGGGCCAGATAGATAATTGATTTCTTCCGCAGGGCAAAGCACCGCGCGGGTTTCGTGCGATGCCGCGATCAGGGTTTCGCTGCCGTTGATGAGTTTAACGCCAACGATTTTTGCCCCTTTACTTAGTTTCGCAAATCGCCTGCCAGATTTAGTAGAAGGCTCAAGCAAAGACTCTAGCCCAAAACGCAACGCAAAACCATCAGACGATGCCGCCACCATATGATGGCGCGGCGCATAATCAGGCCGCGAAGGATCAATCTTAATATCCTTAACCACACGCGGGTCCAAACTATAAGCCGCGATAATTTTCTCACCATCTTTAAGCTTGAAGAATTTTTGTATCGGCTCGCCATACCCTGTCGTCGTCGGAATGTCGATAATCCGAATGGTGTAAGCCGTTCCGAAATTCGAGAAAAAGACCACCGTCGCCCGCGTTGAGCCAGCGATACAAGCCATCGCGCGATCGCCCTCGCGAATGCGCGAGCCATTAGGGTCTTTGATTTCTCGCTGGCGTTTGATCCATCCATCTTTGGTGATCAAGACGTGGGCATCCTCGTCAATAATAAAATCATCAGCGCTAAAAGTGATCTCGTCCTCGGTAGATTGAATGATCGACCGCCGCTTGTCGGGCTTGCCATAGGCTTCATACGCAGCACGAAGCTCCTGATCAATCAGCTGCCAGCGCGAATCCTCATTTTTCAAAAGCTTAAGAATAGACCCCGCCCGCTTACGCTTCTCCTCAAGCTCTTTGCGCACCACGTAAATTTCTAGCTTGGCCAAACGATAAAGTTTCAATTCCAAAATCGCATCGGTTTGCTCAGCAGAGAGACTAAACGCTGCGATCATTTGACGCGCAGCATCGGCTTTGCCTTCAGAGTTTCGAATGATCTTGATAATCGCATCCAGCGCACCAAAAACAGTTTCAAAACCTTCCAAAATATGAATCCGACGATTCAATCCCTCCAGCTCATTCTCCAAGCGCTTGGTCACAACCTCTAAACGGAAATGTAAAAAATGCCAAAGCATCGTGTGCAAGTCGCACTTCTCAGGCCGACCCACCTCGGGATTCTCCGTCGGAACAAGGCAAGTCATATTCATATTAAAATTGGTTTGCAGCGGCGTATGCTTAAAAAGATAAGCCAGCACCTTGTTCTCATCAGCGTCTTTTTTAAGGTCAAGCTGAATCCGAATATCATCAGTCGAAATATCTTTAATATCTAACAACAAAGGCATTTTACGAGAAATCACCACGTCGGCAATCTTCTCGATCAGTTGAGATTTATTCACCGCATAAGGCACCGAAGTAATGTAAATCGTTTTACTACTACGACTGATAGCCCCTTGCTCCCAAGTCCCGCGAAGCTTCACCGCACCAGAACCAGATTCGTAAATCTTAATCAGCTCCTCTTTCGAATTCAAAATCTGACCGCCCGTAGGAAAATCGGGCGCCTTGATATATTTGCAAAGCTGCTTATTAGATAATTCCTTACCCGACAGCTGAGCCTCCAGCATTTTGATCAGAGCAGTAAGCACCTCACCAGGATTATGAGGCGCAATATTCGTCGCCATACCCACCGCAATACCCGTCGCCCCGTTAATCAATAATGTCGGAATACGCGAAGGCAAAACCACAGGCTCAAATTTAGTGCCATCATAACTCGGACGAAAAGGCACCGTCTTCTGCCCAATCTCCATCAAAATCTCATCGCTAATTCTTTGCAAGCGACATTCCGTATAACGCATCGCCGCTGCGGAATCACCATCAATCGAACCAAAGTTGCCCGACCCATCCACCAGCTGAACACGCATCGCAAAATCTTGAGACAGCCTCACCAACGCTTCATAAATAGAGGAATCCCCATGCGGGTGATAAGAACCCATCACGTCACCCACAACCTTGGCGCACTTGCGATGCTTAGCGTCAAACGTCAACCGCTGCTGCCACATCGTATAAAGAATACGCCTCTGCACAGGCTTCATCCCATCGCGCACATCAGGCAGCGCCCGGGAAGTAATCACCGATAACGCGTAATTCAAATACCGCTCTTGCGTAATATCGATCAGAGGCACCACCCGCAACTGATCGGGGTTAGACTCCAAAGATTGGTTATCTGGAAATGACGACGTGGTGTTTTTTTTAATAGATTTCTTTTTGGCCACTGGCGATCGCCCTCCTTGGCGGTCAGGAAAATACGGGATGTCTTGGCTGCACCCCAAGTGAATCATGATATGGGATTACACCGCGATGACAAGTGCCCCGCCTTTTATTCAGATCAAACACGCCTCCCGCAGCAACCAACCATTGTGCAAAGCACCGCCATCGCCTAGACGCGAGAAACTGTTTGGGTTAAATTAGGGTTATGAAAAAAATTCTCGGCATAGACCCCGGCACTAGGCTCGCTGGATACAGTATCGTGGCGCTGCCCTTGGGTAAATATGAACCGCATCTAGTCGAAGCGGGCGTCATCCGTTTAGATACCAACGTCAGCGTCACCAAACGTCTAGTTCAGCTTTATGATGATATCCGCGACATCATGGCGGAATTTGAACCCACACACCTAGCCATTGAAAAATTATTCGCCCATTATAAGCACCCGCGCACCGCTATCCTCATGGCCCACGCACGCGGTGTCATCCTCCTCGCAGCCGAACAAAGAAAAATGCAAGTCATCAATCTTGCAGCCACAGAAGTCAAAAAAAACATCACAGGCAACGGCCACGCCACCAAAGAACAAATGCAATTAGCCGTCCAAAGCATCTTCCGCCTAAAAACACCACCCACCCCCGTGGACGTCTCAGATGCCATCGGCATCGCCACCACATGCGCCAGAAGAATGGCCACCGCAAGCCTAATCTAACCAAACCCCTTGCTCCCTTCCTTAAACTGGCCCAAAGATGTTAAGAAATCAATACTTTATCCTTATCTTGTTTTGTAAAAAAGTGTTATGGCAACAGGGCATCAGGTGAGTGCGGGTCGAAAAGCTCATTTGGTTTGTAAAATATTTCCATTCGAACTTA
>CAZSSX010000084.1:0-5575 GCA_964609545.1 uncultured Phycisphaeraceae bacterium
GGCGAGTATTTCTGCGGATGATTCTGCTGGGGGAGTGGGCGAGACCGCTGGCTTGGGCACCTGGGCTTGGGTGTTCTTTTGTTTTTTAGATTCTAAATGATTTTGCGTCATGGGATTATTTTTATTTTATGGCTTGGGTTTATGGGGTGCGATTAAGTTTGATTTGGCCGCCTACGATGACGGTGGTTGGGCGTCCTGTGACTTGCCAGCCGTGGAATGGGCAGTTTGTTGTTTTACCTTTGAATTGTGCGGTGTCGATGGTCCAATTTTCATTGGGGTCGATGATGGTCACATCAGCGTCGGCGCCTGGGGCCAATGAGCCTTTGCCTTTGAGGTTGCAAAGCTGGGCGTGATTGGTAGACATCATCGCGATGAGTTGTGGCCACTGGATATGGCCGGGTGTGATGAGAGCCTTGATATATAGAGGCAGCGCGCATTGTAGGCCGATGATGCCGTAGGGTGCCTTTTCAAATTCTGCTGATTTTTCTTCCGCGGTGTGCGGAGCATGGTCCGTGGCTAGGAGGGTGATCGTGCCATCTTTAATGCCTTGGATGATGGCGTCGATATCTTTTTGGGCTCTTAGAGGGGGATTCATTTTATAGTTCGTATCGTAATTGGCGCAGCCTTGCTCGGTGAGCAAGAGGTGATGGGGGGAAGCTTCTGCGGTGATATATTTTTTGCCAAAATCGTCTTTTCGTGCTTGCCTAATGAGTTCAACGCCGCCATCTGTGGTGAGATGCTGGACGTGATATCTGCATTTTAGGTTCATGCGTTTGTTGATCATGATATCGCGCTGAATGGTGAGTTCTTCCGCCACGCGAGGCCAGCCTTTGAGCCCTAGCTTGGCCGCGAGAGGCCCAGCGTTCATCGCGCCGCCACCTAATGCCGGGTCCTCGCAGTGCTGCATCAAGACCTTACCCGTCATGGCAACGTAGGCTAAAGCTTTTGCCATCATCGCTGGGCAAGCCACCGCGGTGCCATCATCGGTAAAGGCGACCGCTCCGGCTTGATCCATAAGCCCGATCTCAGCAAGCTCTTTGCCTTGGCGCCCTTGGGTAATAGCGCCTGTGGGAAAGACGTTGCAAAGGTTGGCTTGTTTTGCTTTGTTGTAGGTGAATTCGATGCGCCCCGCATCGTCGATAGTGGGATTGGTATTGGGCATGGTGCAGACGGAGGTGTATCCGCCTTGGATAGCTGCTGCTGCGCCGGTGGCGATGGTTTCTTTATGCTCTTGGCCTGGCTCTCTGAAGTGAACGTGGATGTCGATCAGGCCCGGACAGACGATGCGCTGGGAAGCGTCGATCAGGGTGTCTTGCGGGCTGGGGTTGGCCGGCCCTACCGCGACGACTTTGCCTTGCTCTAGCGTGAGGTCGGTGATTTGGTCGATGCCCGTGGCGGGGTCAATAATGCGGCCGTTTTTGATAACGATTCGTGGGATTTGTGTCATGGCTGATACTGTATCATACCGATGAGATTTGGCAAAAAAATCAGAGGCTTGAAGCTGGAGATTTCTAATCGCGGGTCGCTATTTTTATCTCTTTTTTTCAGATCTGGCGAGTATGGCTTGTTTTGTTCTTTCAGCGACCCAATCCATTTTGTTGACAAACTGCTGCCAAGTCATCCCTGGCTTGCGGGCTTGGGTTCTTAGCCAAGCCAATTGTTTGCGAAATTCTTGTGTATAGACGATGAGTGTGTGGGCATAGTTTTTATCTTTGGATTTTTTAGGATCGAGCCTCCCGTCGGCCCACCATTGCCCTTTTATTTTCACCATAGGCATCGCCAATTTGTGACTTTGTTTGGAGACGATCGCTTTATTTTCGCCTTTGAATTTGATGATATACCCCCCCGCCCATTCTGGGCTGAGTCCGGGTATTTCGATCGTTTGATAAACTGCTTTAGTACCTTTTTTCTTATCCGTTTTGCCTTTTTTTGAGATAAAGAAATTCTCCCATGTGCCTTTGCCATAGACTTCATCGACGACTTTGCCCGTCCTTTGCCAATCTTTGGCCATGAGATAGCCTTGGCGCAGGAGCTGGACTTCTTTGGCGTTATTCGTATGAAAAAGCTGGAGGTAGTCGCTGACGGTTCCGCTTTGGTATGCTTGGTGTATTTGGGTCATGATTTGCTTGGGGCCGTTCTCTTCGTTGGAGCAACCTAGAGTAGCAGTCAAGACAATCCATAATAGCAAGGGGGTTAATCGCGTTGATTTCATGATTGGGGTTTCCGTGATGGGCTCTTCGATGCGGTGGATGATGCGGGGTTAATGCCCTGCTTATTGGTTTATTTCGGCTTAATGGGGCCTATACCTTTGCCTCTTGCCTGCGGGTGGGGAAAATGGTTTGCATTACCGGGCGCATATGCGATGAACACTTGAACGGCTGTAAATTGTTTTGTTTAATAGGTTTACGATATAGCAGAAGTTGATTTGATGTAAATTCTTTGATTTTAGCTTTATGGGTGTTGCGAAGTTGATTCAAGCGGATAAGATACGTTTCTATGGCTGGAACACGAGAAATTAAAGGCCGCGTCAAAGCGGTGGGCAATATCAAGCGTATCACTAAGACGATGCAGATGATCGCCACTGCGCGATTTCAAGCGGCATTGCGTCGTGCAACGGCTTCACAGCCGTTTACGAAGAAGATTGCGCGATTGGTATCCGAATTAGCCACCCAATGCGGGGGCAAAGTTGAGCATCCATTGCTGCGTACGATCACCGAAGAAAACCAAACAGGCAAAGAATTGCTGCTGGTTTTAACTTCAAATCGTGGTTTATGTGGCGGCTACAACGGCAATATCTTGCGTTTGGCCCAAAAATATCTTGCCCAAGCTTCTAATCAGGTTGAGCTTGAAGTTGTCGGGAAAAAGGGCCAAGGTTTCTTCAAATTTGCTGAGATTTCGATCGACGTGATGCACGAGCAGTTTAAGGATAAGCCCGAGTTTGACGATGTGGAGATTTTGGCTAAACGGTATATGGCCGATTTTGCTCAGGGCAAATACGATAGCGTCAAAGTTTGCTATATGTCCTTTGAATCTACTTCTAAACAGCATGCCACGGTACTTCAAATCTTGCCGATGTCTAAGCCTGTCGCTGCCGAAAATGGCGTAAGCGATGATGTAGTGTATGATTATTCCCCCACGCCCGAGGAATTGCTTCAAGAGCTCTTGCCTACCACCGTCAAAGCACAATTATTCCAGTGCTTTAATGAGTCGGTCGTTAGCGAGCAGGTAGCGCGTATGATCGCGATGAAAGCCGCAACCGATGCTGCTGAGCGGATGGGCAAAGACCTCAAGCGACAGTTTAACCGTGCCCGGCAGGCCGCGATTACGACTGAATTAAGTGAAATTATCGCGGGCGCTGCGAGTCTAGAATAGGCTTTGTTTAGCGGGCGGGGATACTTTTTATCAACGATTCAATTTTTTAAAAAAACGCTGTGCTTCACAGCGTTTTTTTTATTGCACATAGAGGATGGCATTAAAAAAAATAACAATTGATAGCATCTGAGCAATTCTTGGGTTATGATTTGATTTCTTAAACGGTAGCTAAATTGAAAGGATTCATGATGAAAAAAAGTATTGTTTACAAAGGCGGTTACAAGTACCAACTGACCCGAGACTATACGGATAAGCTCACGCTTAAACCCGCCGTTTCGGTCACCAAAGAAATCAATGCCTATATCCAATTATCCATCGAGGGAGACTTGGTCATTCGTAAGGGATATGCTTGGGATGGGCCTAGCGGACCTACGATTGATACCAAGAATTTCATGCGAGGCTCATTGGTTCACGATGCCCTGTATCAGCTGATTCGGGAGGAGCATTTAAAAAGTACCGACCGTGACGCCGCGGACGTTTTACTGCGTCACATGTGCCGGGAGGATGGGATGAGTTGGCTTCGCGCGGCTTGGGTTTATCGCGGGCTCAATTGGTTTGGCGATAAAGCCGCAGATCCGGACAACAAACGCCCGGAACAGACTGCGCCTTAGTGAGGCAGCTTTTACGGGGGATGTCCTTGAAAAACAGTGTTTTGCTTTATGAAAAAAACACAGGCTGCTCAATGCTTCGTGGCTGAGCTGATCCCCTTTCAAAAACCATTTTCGCGGTTGGCTAACAGCCTTTAGCCAACCGCGCGCACCGAGGCGTAAAAGCGGCAAGCCCTTCAAAATGCGATGCCCCAAATTTCTCTGTTTGCGCCGACAACAGCGTGGCCTAGATGATCTATCTGTTATTTTTATACCAAGGGGTTTAATCGTTATCGTTGTGATAACAGGTTATTTTGTGTGATGACTTTTAGGGGTTGATGTTAAGTTATGCTGATTATGCGGGGGGATCTGCCTTTGAATCAGTGATTCGAGTCGATTGGAGTTGCTTTGCTTGTTATTTCTGCGTTTGGATTTTTCAATTAAATCACAGGCATTGCTTAAAGAAGTGAAGAGTCGCGGCAAAGCGTCCGAGAAAAACATCGGTGAGCCTACTGTTTTTTTAATGGTGATCAATATTTGCCTCACGCGGTGAGCTTCTCAATGGGCTGAAAACATCAGATGATTCATCACGACGCATCGTCTTTGTATTTTTTTAGGCTAAGAAAAACATTAAAATGGGATCTTTATTATGAGCAAAAACAAACGCAAAAAACAAAACCTAGACCAACCAAAATCCGATCCTAAAACCCAAGAGACCAACCCTAAAGCAGCCAAGAAAAAGAAGAAGCCTAGTTTTAAAGCCAACTTCTTAGAATCTCGCATTTTATACAGCGGAACATGGACAGATACCGACACGGGAGATGCATTAGACGGCCCCACCGGTGGCGATGATACTTATACGGGCGCCGGCTGCGACAATTGGGCTGAGGCTGGCAATGGTAATGATACGATGTATGGCATGGGCGGAACGGACATGCTTTTTGGCGGCGCCGGTGATGATATCATTGATGGTGGCGCGGGAGACGATGTGCTCACAGGCGATGCGGGAAATGACATCCTCATCACAGGCGGTGGTAATGATGCATTAGATGGCGGCGCGGGGGATGATATTTATCGCTTCACTGGTGCTCAAAATGGCGATACCGTTAGCGTCAAAGGCATCTTAGGCAATGACACGATCGACCTGAGAGAATTTGGCCCCGATGCGATTACCTCTGACGATGGATCAACGCTAGAGGTTAACCTAGGTGGCGGCCAATCCTTCCAAATACAATATATCAACATCAATAATATTCTCGTCGATGGTGGTAATACCGATCCCGATGCCATCGACAACAGCTTTACACTCAACGAAGACACGCCTTTCACCACCGGCAATGTTCTCACTAACGACACCGATGCAGACGGCGACACGCTAAGTATCACCGCCTTCACCCAGCCCACACACGGCGCGGTGGTAGACAACGGTGATGGCACATTTACCTACACCCCCAGCGTAAACTACAACGGCGCCGACTCATTCACCTACACCATCAGCGATGGTAACGGCGGCACCGACACCGCAACCATTAACCTCACCGTCGATGCAGTCAACGATGGGCCCGATGCCATCGACAACAGCTTTACACTCAACGAAGACACGCCTTTCACCACCG
>CAZSSX010000084.1:5675-10028 GCA_964609545.1 uncultured Phycisphaeraceae bacterium
ACACCATCAGCGATGGTAACGGCGGCACCGACACCGCAACCATTAACCTCACCGTTACCCCTGTCGATGAAGCGCCTATCGAGGAGGTTGCGCCAGCCGACGAGCAAACCGAAGAAAATTTGCCCAATGCCAAACCGATACCTCAAACCCCATGGAATGATTTCAGCGATCTTGAGATCTTAGATGAATCTAACGGATCCGATGAGGGTTCTTCACAGACGGTAATGTTTGACGATGCCAGCCCAATCCGGCTGGGCTCTACAGAACTCAACGATGTTTCGTTAATTCAAGACGAGCTGGTCACGTATGAGCCTATCGATGTTTTTAGTGAAATTATCGAGAGTCCTAGCATTGATTCGTTAACTTTTCAATCAGGCGAATCACGCGAGCAGTTCTCGGATCATTTTGAGATGCAAAGCCAAGAGATTGATGATGGCCAGCTTCTACGCACAGAACTTAATTCCGAGCAAGATACTTTATCAGTTAATCCAGAGGAACAAATAGCCAGTGAATCTTCCCCCAGCACCGGCGTTTTATCTAGCTTATGGGGATTGATACGTAGTATTGGCCATAAAGATGATGACGAAAAAAACAAATAAACACCTTTTAATTTTTATCAGTCATTAAGTGTGAAGTTCCTTACACCGATAAAAATAATACCCGAAAGAGCAAGGGTGCTTGGGGTCCGTCCCTAGCACCATCAAGACATTCTTATTTTTATAAATAATGAATGTGTGCGAGATTTAACGATAGAGAAATAATCATGTTTGATGAGTTAGAAGATAAACCCAAGCAACAGGATCATGGCTTTGAACTGCTGCAAGAGCTAGGGAAAAATACCCCCGAAGCGATTCGTAAGCAGCGTACACACGAGCGGATTTCCATCAAATCAAAAGTGATCATCCAGTCGGGTAATACAAGCCAGCTCTTAGACTTTAAAATCCAAGGCATCACCGGAGACATCTCCCCCGGCGGAAGTCAAATGCTTATGCCTTTGCCTCTTTATATTGGAGATATTTATCGTATTACCTTTGACCAATCTCATCTCAAATTACCTATGACCTTTGCCCGTTGTATCCGATGTCGGCTAATCCGTGAGGATGCCTACGAGGTCGGATTTACCTTTTTTTCTGCCCTGAATATCGATAGCGCGATCGTCGATTCCTCCTCTACCGCAGCCTAATCTAAGCATTTCTATAAGGGTAAATATTGGGTTATGTCAGAAACAAAAAAAGATAATTTCATAGACCAAGCCATGAGCAGCGACTGGGGTGAATCTCACGACTCAGCCCAGCATACCGTACAAGTCGGAGACCTTTTTGACCAAATACAACAGCTGGCCTGCCAAGTCCAATCCGTCGATAGCTATTATCAAAAAGCCTTCCAACTTATCGCCAAGCATTATCACTGCCCCTATGCCTACCTCAGTATCCAGTTGCCATCAATGGTCATCGAAGACTATCATCACCAAGGCGCCACCTCTCCAAACTTCTGGAAAAGCAGCACACAAAACGCGATCAATGATGCCATCGCCCAAAACAAATCGCACGCCAGCTTCTACCGCGCCAAAGACGACACCTCGCATATCACACAACACACCCTAACTCTTCAAGATTCTAAAAGCCAGACCATCGGCGCCATGTCATTAATGATTTACACCCACGACATCTCCCAAGCCAAAGACAATCAATACAAACTCAAATCTCTAGCGGGCCTGATTTCGCTAAGCACCACCATTTTACTCTCACGCATCCAAGCACAGCAAGAAGAAAGAAAACAAACCCTAACCCCTAACAAAGCCCTCGTCAACGCAGCCAAATCTCAAAGCGAACACCAGCTTGCTTTTACCATCACCAACAACCTGCGTAACAAAACCCAATGCGAACAAGTCGCCATCGCATTAGTTCACGGCAAGCGCCTAGACCTACTCTCAATCTCAGGATTTGATCAAGCGCCCAAGCGCAACCCAGGCGTGCTAAAAATCAAAGATGCCATGTGTGAATGTTTAGATCGACAAGACATCATTGTTTATCAAACAGAATCCACCGACTGGGATGAGGACAAAATCTCGGGGCACTACTTTCTCCATAAAAATTGGCACGAAGCCGCAGGCGCAGCCGCAGTCGCATCCATCCCACTAATCACAGAGGGTACTTGCTACGCAATCCTAAGCCTCAGGCGTAAACCCAGCCAACCGTTCACCCAAAAAGAATTAGAAACCATTCAATCCGCCGTACAACCTTTTGGCCCAGCACTTCATCTCGTCAGCCATGCCAAAAGAAATCTTTACCGGCACACCACCCATTCCGTCAAAAAATGGACCCGAACCTTAACCGCTCCGGGGCATATCGCCCGTAAGATTTCCCTCGCATGCTTCCTACTTTTTAGCCTATGGTTTTGTTTTGGCAGCATCCCCTACAACGTCACCGTCAACAGCACTCTGGTTCCCCAGCGCGTCACACATGTCGTATCGCCTTTCGATGGTTTTATCGCCAAATCCTATTTCACACAAGGACAAACCTTCCGCGCCGGGGACATCATTTATCAGCTCAACACCGAGTCTCTAGAAAATGAAAAAGCATTATTGCAATCACAACTAGCTATCTTGCAAATAGAAAAAAAACAAGCATTCCATGAAAAATCACCCACCAAGTCTCGCATGGCTGCCGCGCAAATCGCCGCGAACCTTGCCGAATTGACCATCATCGAATCAAAGATACGCAACGCAGCCTACGTCGCCCCATTTGATGGCACCGTCATTTCAGGCGATCTTGACAAAAAAATCGGCCAACTCATCCCCCAAGGCCAGCCCCTCTTCGAGCTAGCACCAAGGCACCACTGGGAGCTAGAACTAGACATACCCGATGATGCCGTATCCAACATACAACTTCACTTGCCCACCCATTTCATGGCCCACGCCAAACCCGATATCGCAGGCGCCGGACAAATCACACATCTATCAAGAAAGCTCGTAGCCAAAGGTTCACGCTCTGTTTTTCAAGGACGCGCAACACTAACCAACCAAGCCCCATGGATGCGAGCAGGCATGCAAGGCGTCACCCAAATACACGCCGGCAAAAAGCCCGTCTGGTGGGTCACCTTACACCGTGCCATCGATTATTTTAGGATTAAATTCTGGCTATGACCGTTCTACCCATACCTCAATCCAAACCCGCCCAGCCCACCACTGGCCCCCAAAACCCCGATGCCCTGGCCCAGCAGCTAGGCGCAATCCATGTCGCCTTGCGTTCAGATCTAGAGATCACCCGCCATCTCTTTCAAGGGCACGTTGCCTATATCGTGCGCGACCCCATCACCTTTGCCAGCCATCATTTTTCAGCTGAAGATTACGCTGTCTTTGCCTCGATCACTCCCGATCAATGCCTCAGTCAAACCGTACAATCCCTCATCGATCAAGGGCTTTTTGAAACTCAGGACAGCGAAGATTTTTATCAATTTATCGTTTCCCTACACCGCTTAGGTTTTTTAAATCTCCCCATCAGCGATGAAAAATCGTTATACGCACGCTTCGAACGCAAGCGCGATGCAGCAGCCAAAGCCAAGTGGATGAGCATGATGTATTTCAAGATCCCCCTGTTCAATCCCGATGCCTTCTTAAACCGCCACGTCTATCTAGCCAAACATTTATTTGGCAAGCCCGCCGTCATTTTCTGGTCTTGTTTAATGGCCCTCTGCGGCTACTTGGTTTATGCAAACTTCACCGCCTTGGTCCAACCGATCAATGGTTTTTTTGCAGCCAAAAATATAGCCTTTACATGGGCCGCTCTGATTGGCCTAAAAATATGCCATGAATTTGGCCACGCCTTTGCTTGCAAGCACTACGGCGGGCACGTCCCCGAAATGGGCGTCAACCTCATACTCATGACCCCCTGTGCATACATGGACGCAACCGACTCATGGAAGTTCACTTCAAAAAGACAACGCATTATTGTTTGCCTAGCGGGCATGTATATCGAGTCGATCATCGCCGCCGCATCACTCATACTATGGCTCCTCACACCCCACGGCTTTGTCCATGACTGCGCCTACCAAACCATGCTATTAGCATCCCTAGTCACCATCGGTTTTAACATCAATCCCTTAATGCGTTTTGATGGCTATTACATTTTCAGCGACCTGGTAGAAGTCCCCAACCTCCGACCCAAAAGTACCCAAGCCATCCACCAATGGATCAAACGCTGGATCGTAGGCATAAAAACACCTCATGAAAAAACACATTTTTCAAACACCCTACTCCTCTTAAGCTTTGGCATTTGCGCCTCGCTGTATCGCCTCGTCATCACCATGAGTATTTTTTATCTCATCGCCACAAAATTCATGATCGTCGGCCTC
>CAZSSX010000085.1:0-9878 GCA_964609545.1 uncultured Phycisphaeraceae bacterium
GTTTTGTGGGGGATGTTGCGGGGTGTCAATATGGCGACTGGGCAGTGCATGGGGTTAATGGGTTGTTGTTTTTTATATCTCGGTTTTTTTATCGTGTGTGATGAGTTTGAGTTTAGCTATCGGTATTGCTCTGGCGTTTGGTTTCGATTTCTTGGATGTAGGCTACGGTGCGGTCGAGTTCTTTGGTCAGGTAGCGTACGCGTAGTAAGGATTTGACGCGCGTGATGAGTTCGAGTTTGTTGATGGGTTTGGTGAGGAAGTCATCTGTGCCTGAGTTGACGCCTCGCTCAATGTCTCCTAGTTCGTTGAGCGCGGTGATCATCATGATGGGTATGGATTGTGTTTCTGGGTTTGATTTGAGGTGTTTGCAGACTTCGAATCCGCTCATTCTTGGCATCATGATGTCCAGTAGGATAAGGTCTGGTGTGACTTGTTGGGGGTTTTCGATGTGTTGGATGGCTTCTAAGCCGTTGTATGTGGCGTGTATTTTGCAGGGGAGGTCTTCGAGGTAAGCTTGTAGCAGCTCGACGTTTTGTTGGTTATCATCGACGATGAGTATAGTTGCGTCGGCGAGTTCTAGTTGGCTGGTTTCTTGGTCGTGTACTTGTGGTGAATCTGCCATTTTTTTATTCCTTGACGATCGTAGTCAACTCTTGGTAGAGGACCTGCAAATCGTGTTCTTTGCTGTTTTTGATCCGTGCGATAAGGGCTAACAGATCGGGGTATGTATCTATATCATACCATGAAGGGAGATTGAGTAGGTCTATTTTTTGGCTTTTGGCACGCATCTGGGTTTGGGCGAGGACTTTTGTGGATCCCCATGAGATGTTAGTTAATAATGCGGGGCGATATTCTCGGACCCCTAGGGTGTAATATCCGCCATCGGAGACGGGGCCTACGATGGCATCTTTTTCTTTAACTTCTTTTGTTATCATTGTTAATATTTCTTTTGGCAGGTCTGGCGAGTCTGTGCCTAGGAAGATGATTGGTTGTGAGGGGTATTGTTGCCAGATTCGGCACATTCTTTCCCCAAGATCGCCTTGGCTTTGGGGGATTTGTTGGAAAGGGTGGGGGAGGGTGAGGCAGTGGTCTTGGTCGTGATTATTTTGCGCGAGGATGAAGCTGCTCGGGTGTGGGTGGCAGTGGCGGACTAAGCGGTTGAGGAGGCATTGTCGCATGGCGCTATGGATGCGTGCTGCTGCGTGTGGGCTGAGCTTGGGGGTGAGTCGTGTTTTGACCTGGCCTGGGATGGCGGGCTTGGATAAGACGATGAGCGTTGCGGACATTGGTTGGTGTTCCGTTTGTTGCATGGTGAATTTTTTTAGGGTTGGTGGTGTATGGTAGAAGAATCGGCGCTGATAGGGAAGGGGGAGCTGCGATTGATGGCGATGTTGGAAAAATCGGGTAAGATATCAAAAAAAGAGCGATGAGATACGTTAGGTTAGATATACCGATTAAAAGTAACGGTCGCCCATCGACGGGATTGACTTTTTATTTTAGAAACTTTCAAGAAAGAATGATTATGAATTATCTTTTGAATCGAATGCTATTGTTGGGTGTTGCTTTAACGTTTTTGGTGGGACCGACGGCGTGGGCCAAGCAGCCTACGCGGCAAATGCTTGAAAAGGTGGACAAAGCATTGCCTAGCACAGCGCATCGGAGCAAGAAGCCTCATCATATCCTCATCTATAGTGGCTCTAAAGGGTATCGGCATGGCTCGATTGAGCTTGGAGTAGAGGCGATTCGGCGGATGGGAAAAAAAACGGGTGCGTATACCTCGGATGAAGCTAAGGACGTGAGTGTCTTTACGGATAAAAATTTAAAAAAATATGACGCTATTGTTTTTGTTAGTTCAACGGGTGAGATTTTTAAAAAGGCGGCGCATCGCAAGGCGCTGATGAAGTTTGTAAAGGGAGGCAAGGGCATTGTGGGGATTCATGCGGCGACGGATGCGAATTATAAGTGGTTGGAATATGGCCAGATGATGGGCGGATATTTTAATGGGCACCCTTGGCGATCGAACACGCCTGTGTATGTGAATATTGAGGATAAGAAGCATAAGCTTTGTGAGTGTTTTCATGGCAAGGGGTTGTCGTTTAAGGAAGAAATTTATCAGTTTAAAAACTATAGCAGAAAGGGTAAGCGGGTTCTCTTGGGGATCAATTTGGCTAAGTCTACGAAGGTTCGGGGATTGAAGCGTAAGGATAATGATTATCCGGTGGCGTGGATTAAACGCCATGGTCGGGGCCGTGTTTTTTATTGTTCTTTGGGACATAATCATTTTATGTTTTGGCATCCTCAGGTGCTGAAGTTTTATCTGAACGGGATCCAGTATGTGCTGAAGGATATTGATGGCGCGGAGACATCGCTGCCGCTGAACGGTATTAAGCCAAGCACGATGCCAACGATTATGCCAAGCACGCAACCTAGGATGAGACTGCATACGAAGGCGGCTAGGATTAAATTGAGGTTAAAAAAAAGTGAAGTAAATGCCCCGTTTGATATGGCATCGTTAAGTGCCAAGCTCAAAAACGCGCGGGAAAAAAGAGAGCGTCAAATCCGGATTCAAGCGGTGCGCGATGCGAGGCTCAAAGCAAAAATGCAAGAGAGCCGAATTTGGGAAGAAATGATTGGCTTTGGCAAGGCGGGGCGGGATGAGAAGGTCAGAAATTTTCGCGCGCTAGCTGGACGAGTGGCTGGGGCCGGCCCTGAGGTGAAGGCTGATTTTGCGAAGAAGGTCTGGGAGGCGATGGGTAAGGCTACGCCCGAGGGGGCCAAGGTGCTTTGTCGGGTGGGGCTGGGTGCGAGCGCATCGGCCAAAGACCGCGAGGCATTGGTGGGTTTAATGAAAAAAAACACGGGGCTGTCGATGGTCGCGGCGAAGGTTTTGGCGCTATTTAAAGATAAAAAAACAACGCTGGCATTTCGGGAAGCGCTGACTTATACCAAAGGCGGGCTTTTGGTTGATGTGATTCGGGTGCTGGGGCAGCGCAAAGATGCGGGGGCGTATGGGCAGCTTGTGGGTTTTGTGAGGGATAGGGATGCGGCGGTGCGAGGCAGTGCGATTGAGGCGATTGGTCGGCTGGGCGGGGCGGACAGTGTGGGGCTGATGATGGTGGCGCTGGGTGATGCTGTGGGGCAGAGCTTGGATGAACAAAAAGCCTATGCCAGAGGCGGGCTTAGCTTGGCGGATCGGATGGCCAAGGGCGATGAGATGCAGCAGATGGTGGCGGGGGATTTGTATCGGAAAGTTTTGGGGCTTAAGCTTGTGAGCGGGGATCGGCGGCGGGGGATTTTGGGCTATTGCAAATTCGGGGGAAATGCTGCTGCTGATATGGTGATGGGATATTTAAAGTCGGGCGATAGTGCGGTGCAGTTGGCGGCGATTGAGGGCTTGAGTGGATTGGATGATGTTGAATCTTTTAAAGCATTGAGTATGATGCTTAGCCGCTTTAATACGAGTAATAAAGTGGCTGCGATTGATGCATTAGCGAAGCGATCTAAGGGGGAAAAGTTGGGGCGGAACGAGGCGCAAGCGGGGAAAAATATCGCGGTGCAGCTAGGGCATTATCATAAAAAAGTAAGGGCTGCAGCGATGCGGGCGTTAAGCATTTTAGGCGCGCCTAGCACCATGGCGCAGATCGCTAAAGTGGGCGTGATGCGGGGGGAACAGCAGCAGGCGGCTGAAGCGATTGGGGCATTTCGCGGCAAGTGGTATCGTCAAACGTTGATTGATGCGATAGGGGATGCAGAGCTTAGCGGGCGGGTGCGTGGGGTGATGATTGCAGCTTCGGAAAAGCGAGGCTTGCCTTATGATGCAATCAAGGCAGCGCTTCAATTGGCGAGCCGATCTGGAGCTAAAACGCTGAAAAAAATCGCTGATAAAGTGATTGCGAAATATGAGCCTAAGTCTAAATCTAAGCTTAAACCTAAGCCTAAGATGAAAAACAAAGAGGGGCATAAAGTGAAAGCTAAAAGGTAAGCACGCTAGCTGCTCATTGAGATGTGGCTTGGGCTAGAGGGCTGGCAATGCTTAGGGATGCGGGATTGTTTTTGTGGTTGATGGTGGGTGGGTGGTATGTGTTTTTTTATTTTTGTAGATTTTAGAAGCGTATTTAAACGGATTGAAAAAACGTGAGGCTTAAGAATGATTGTTGATGCACATTTACATATTTGGGATAAAATTGCGGGACGCGTGGGCGGTTTGGCTGGTGGGGGTGGTGGGGTGCCTGTGGAAGCGGTGGGTGGGGGTGTGATCCGGATTGGCCAGGAGGAAGTTTTGGGCATGCCCGCTACGTTTTTAGATTGCGCTGCTGGGGGGGAGTTGGTGCTGGCGGAGTTTGATGCCGCGGGGGTGGATGCGGGTGTGATTGTGCAGGAGTATTTGGACGGGCCTCAGAATGAGTATTTGCAAAAGGTCAAACAGCAGTTCCCCAACCGTTTTTTTATGTACGGCTTAATTGATTTATTTGATACCACCAAGGCGCTGGAACGGACCGAAAACCTATGGACACAGGGTTTTGAAGGGCTTAAAATTTGCGGTGGGCATTTGAACGGAGCGGTAAAGCTCGACGATGCGGGGTTGATGTCGGCGTATGCCTATGTGGCGCAGCGGGGGGGATATCTGAGTGTTGATCTGTCGGAGGGCTGCGGGCAGGTTAAGGAGCTGGAGCGGATTGTTGATGCGTTTCCCGAATTGAAAATAGCGGTGGGACATTTTGGAATGCCAACGCGAAAGGGTTGGCCTGGGCAGCTTGAGCTGGCACGCCATCCGAATGTGATGTTAGAATCGGGTGGCATTATTTGGTTATATCGCAACGAGGGGTATCCCTTTGAAGGGGCGATAGATGCTATTATACAAGCGAAAAATCGCGTGGGGATAGAGAAGCTGATGTGGGGCTCAGATTGGCCACGCACGATGGTTGATTTTACTTATCGGCAATCGCTTGAGTTTGTTGCTTTGTCGGAACGATTGACCTATGAGGAAAAAAAACTTTTTTTAGGTGAAAATGCACGGGCGTTTTATGGCTTAGAAAAACCTAAAAAAGAAAAGCAGGCGCGGGCTTTGATCACGCAAGGCTAGGCTGATTTGCGAAGATGCCCGGTGGATCTGCGAGGCGGTTTGTTTTTCTGACGGCGTTCTCTGTAAGGAATGCGGACACGTTTTCGGATGAGCGCTGGCTCTTCCTCTTGCGGGGAAATTGGGTCTGCTTGGCCTTGCGAGTGAGTGGGTAATGGGTGGGATGGATGGGGTGGGTGGAGTGCTTCTAAATCTGAATTTGATCCTGTGTTTTGTGTGTGTTTTTGATGTTGGCGGTGAGCATGTTTTGCGTAGGCTTGTGTTTGCCAATATTTTTTTTGTGTTTGTTTTTCTAGTCTGAGTAGGAAGATAATCGATCCGTTGTAGAAGAGTAGGATCAGTAATAATCCGTGGAGTGCGTATTCGTGTGGCTGGTTGTCGAGTTGGCTGTGGAAGAAAAAGACGTCTCCGTATTGCATGAGTGTATTTTCGAGGGAATGTGATGCTAGTGATTTTGTGATGAAAGGAATCCGAGGCAGATCCTCTCTGAAGACGCGGGGCATATCTGGGATGCAAGCAAAAGTTCCGCCTAGACTCATGGCTAAGGGTATCCATCGCCAGCCACGCTTGAGGCTCATACATAAGGGGATGGCCGCTAGTGCGGTACATCCCATTCCTACTGCAAAATGCATGGTGCTAAAGGCCATTGTGTTTCCTTGGTTAGGCTGCGCGGCGGTGCGTTGGCATTTGTTTATCGGTGATGTGTTGGAAGATGGAAATGAGCCGTTCACCCGCGTGGGACCATGTGGTGGCGCTGAGGTGTTTGAGCCCTGCTTGGATGAGTTCTTGTCTGAGTAAGGGTTGCGTTAGTGCGCGCCGTATGGCGCGGGTGATAGAGCAGGGGTCTTGGGGGTCGACGTAGAGGACAGCATCTTTTCCAATTTCGGGTAGGCTTGTGAGGCGGCTGGTGATGACGGGTGTGCGCGTTGCCCAGCCGTCGAGAATGGGTAGGCCAAATCCTTCGGAGTGGCTGGGGTATACCAGAAGCGATGCGCCGGAAAGTATTGCGGATAAGAAATTTTGTGGTAAATAGCTTTGTATATAGACTGAATTTGCAATGCCGAGACGTTTTGTTTTTTCAATAAATTGAGCTTGGGTTTGTTCATCAACGCCTATGATGCACAAATCAAAGCGTGCGTGCAATTGTCTGTCGCTCATTGCCCATGCGTTAAGTAGGTTGTCTGTATTTTTGCGTTCGTCTTTTGCCCCGAAGTGCAGGACGTAGGGCTTATGGTCTAGCTGTAAACTTTTTAAAATTTGGCTGCGTTGTTGAGGGTCCCAGAAAGTGATGTCAGGCGAGGGCGCCCAGGGGTTGACAAAAATATGGTGAGGCTGAATATCAAAGTCACAAATGAGGCGATTCTTGGTGTATTGTGAGGGTGTGATAATCGCATCGGCGTGGGTGCGCGCTCGCTGGATCGAGGATCGGAAACGCTTGACTAATGCGGGGGGAAAGGTGTGAGGCCGATCATGGGGGATGAGGTCGTGGATGGTTACAGCGGTGGGGAGTGATTTTATTTTGGGGCAGGTGTTGGCTGGGCAATGTAGCAGATCAGCTTTGTCTGACCAAGCGGCGAAGGGCAGGCGAATTTGATGCCAAGCATCGAAGCGGTCGCCTGGGATTTGAATGCTTTTGGGGATCATGTTGGGGTTGAGCTTTGGAATGATGTCTGGATTTTCATCGCGATGATAGAGTATGAATTCCCAGTTAGGCTGTCGCGTGGAAGCCGAGCGATAAAGTTGTAGCAGTGTTTTTCCGATGCCTCGGGGGGAAGGTGAGAAGATGGTTCTGGCGTCAACTGCGATGCGCATATGAGGAGATTTCTTTTGTTAAAGTGATTATGCAGCTTTGCGTAGCTGTTGTTGTGTCAGTGGATGTTTGACGCCGTGGGCCAGCAGATCGCGAAATGATTTATCGTTGAGCCATTGTGGGTGTTTGAATAATTCTTTACGGAGATAAGTTTTGGCGTTGTTGCCGTAGATTTCTGCTTGAGCCAGCACGTAGATGCGCCTTCGTTTGTCGCAATTTTGTAGCAGTATTTGTTTTTGCTTACCGTGGATTTGGTTGGCAAACTGTTCTGCAATTTGGATTTGCTCCGTCCCTTTTTGAATAGTTTGTAGTGGTGATTGTGTTTGTGGTTGATAGCGTGATGCGGTGAGATTTTTTTTAATCAGGTGAGGCTGATGCCCCGCAGCAAATAATCTCGCGTGTAGATCGAATGCGTAATTAAAATGTAAATAAGTGTCGAAAATAGTATTTTGATTTAATAAATCGCGGTGATAAAAGGTGCCCGCTAGTGGCAGATATCCAGAGTCTCGCTGGATGTAGCTCAGGTGATTTTCGGGCAGCGATGATGCGATTTGTCCGATGGTTTGGTCTGTGGCATCGGTTAATTCTTGGTGCCCAGCGATCCATTTTTTTGGGTTGGGGCCACTCATTAATTTGGCAGCGAGATTAAGGGTGTGTGGGAGCATCACTTGATTGCTAGGTAGGCAGGTGATGATTTTTCCGGTGGCGCGCTTGAGTCCTTGGTTAAGTGCGTGGGCGATGCCTGAGTCTGGCGTTGATGACCAGAATGCGATATGTTCTTGGTATCTTTTGATGATGGATCGCGAGTTGTCGGTGGAGTTGCCATCGATGATGATCAATTGAAGTGGAGCATAATCTTGATCAATGGCGCTACAGATGGCGCGCTCGAGATATCTGCCGTGGTTGAGGTTAGGGATGATGACGGTGATCGTGGGCATTGGCATGGTATTTAGTTTCATCTGGGCGCGATGGGTTGCATGGCATTTTTTGTGCGTCCTTATGATCCTCATCGTCCGCAAAATCGTTACAGTTTAATGATGTGGAGAATTAAATATTTTGTTTGGGTTTATGCAGACTTTTGTCGATCGACGACGGGCATTCCCCCTGGTGTGAGCTGTTTAAAACTCAAGGGTTTTTCGAGTTGCTCGGGCTTGGTGCCCCAGACGACAAAATCTTGTGAAGCCAAGGATTTGAGTTGATGTAGCCCGTTGTAGTTTTCTAACCAGCGGAAACAGAACCTAAAAAAGGGCTCGATTTTATGAATTTTTGGGAGCCACTGTGGCAGGTAATAATTTGGCGCGGGGTGGATGTGCACGCCCGATACGTGTATGTGTGGTAAGCCTCGGGCTTGGAATCTTTGCTTCATTTGCTTGGCGGTAAAGGCTCGTTCGAAGGGGTAGCGATGATTTTTGGCGATACGTCGTAGGTGATGTTGATAATAGAAATAATGTTTATTGGGGCAGAAAGCGAGTATGGTGCCTCCGGGTTTGGTGACCCGTATCATTTGGTCGATGACGGTTTCTAGTTTTTCATCGGTGAAATGTTCGAGGACGCCCGCGTTAAATGTCAGGTCGAAAGTATTGTCGTCTAGGGGGATTTCTTCTGCTGATGCATGATGCGTTGTGATTTTTAATTTTTCTTTTTTGTAAATATCTTTGCAGTGTTTTAAACCATGCATAGAAGAATCTAACGCGTGTGCCTCTGCACCGCGCTGAGCGAAGGTGAGCGAATCGTGGCCCGGCCCAGAGCCTACTTCGAGTGTTTTAAAGTGAGAGACATTGGGGAAATTCTTTTCTAAGAAGTGACGGCGTAGCGCCCAGATGTCATAACTTTGGAGGTCTTTAAGCGTGGGCAGTTTATCCTCCCACGCATCATCTGACAGGTGGCCTAGATGTGATTTTTTTGTTGTCTGTGTCATGGTTAAGGGTTCCTTGGGTTAAGCCAAAGGGTGTGGCTAAGCGGCTGTTTTTTGGTTTGTTTTGCCGTACCAAAGTGCGTGTCTAAATTGTTGGGACATGATCCACCAAGGCTTACGCAGCAGTAAAGACCATGGCCGACCGGGGGTCTGACCGATGGCTAATGATCGGAATTGGTAGCCCATTTGTTTGCGTAATTGTACTTTTTGTGAGGGGCTTAGGTATGCGGATAATCGGGTGCGGATGACGCGGTGATCTTTTGCAAATGCAAGCTCGCCGGAACAGCTTTTGGAGTCTTGATGTAAGCGGTAATGGGAGAGGCATTGGTCTACCAGCGCGGGCGTGTATCCCGCGTGAATAAATCGACACCAGAGATCATAGTCAAAACAAAAATGTAAATTTGTATCTAATGGGCCGACATGATCGGTGAGTTTTTTTCTCCAAAAAACAGAAGGCTGGGGTATGCAAAAATTCTTTTTTCTCATCAGTGCCCCTAGCAGTGACCAGTCCCCGCCATCGCACCGGAGCATGTCGCCTGGCTTATTGTCTTGATCGATATAGCGTGTGTGTCCGACGATCCAATCGGTTTGTGGCTCGTTGGCAAATTTTTGTCCGATATACTTGAGTGTCCCTAGCGGGTAAGTGTCATCGGAGTTAAGGAACGCGAGGATTTGGCCATTTGCTTTGGCGAATCCTTTGTTGAGTGCATGGGCTTGGCCTTGGTCTTTTTCGATGATTGAAAAGTCTAGGCGGTGTTGATATTTTTTGATAATTTGGATGCTTTGATCCGTGGATCCGCCGTCGATGATGCCGTATTGTAGGTTGGGATAATTCTGTGCTAAAACACTTTGGATGGTTTGCTCTAGAAATTGCCCTTGGTTATACGAGGGCGTGATCACGGTCATGGTGGGTAGGTTTGTACTCATTTTTTTAGGCAGCTTTTTGTTGAGAGCTGCATCCTTTATGCATACGCTGGTAAAGTTGTGTGTAGCTTTGGATTTGGCGTTTGAGTGAAAAAGTTTTTTTTGCGATGTGTCTGGCATGGTTACCAAAAGCTTGCAAAAGTGAGGGT
>CAZSSX010000086.1:0-9727 GCA_964609545.1 uncultured Phycisphaeraceae bacterium
CTCTTCACGCCTTGATAAAATCATAGCTAGAAGCCTGGGTTTTTAGAAGGGCTCATTTGATTGCCACGAGATTACACAAATTATTTAATAGGCCTATTTATGACACTAACACCGCCTTGCTTTGCTTGGTGTTTACAATGCTTAACCATTCAACCCCGCGGGGCTTGGGCTGTTGTTGGGGGTTCTTTTTGACGGGGAGGGGGCAATGCAGGTATAATTCTTTTCTTATGAAAAAGATAAGCTGCCTTATTATTTTGATTACCATCTTTTAACCCTCAAGGCAGGCGACGCGCATCAATGAGTTACCTTAGCCTTGCAAATGCAAGGTTTTTTTATAATATTTCATCCGCCCAAAGATCATCATTTGAAAGAACACACCTCATGCCAGAAAACACTCAAGCCAAGTCTTACAAAGCCACGCTTAATTTGCCTAAAACATCCTTTCCTATGAAAGCCAATTTGGTTCAGAATGAGCCTCAAACTCTCAAAGCTTGGCAGAAAACGGATTTATATCACACCATTCGCCAGAGCCGCGAGGGTGCGCCCAAATATCATTTCCACGATGGCCCCCCCTACGCCAACGGCTCGATTCATTTGGGGCATTTGCTGAACAAAGTGCTCAAAGACATTGTCGTCCGGGTTAAAACATTAGAAGGCTATGATGTGCCTTATGTGCCGGGCTGGGACTGTCACGGGTTGCCCATTGAGCATAAAGTGATGCAAGATCTTGGAGAGAAAGCCAAGGAGATGAGCCCGCTTCAAATCCGCAGAAAATGTAAAACCTACGCGGAGAAATTCGTGAAGCTGCAATCTGCGCAGATGCAACGATTGCTCACCATCGCTGATTATCAAAATCCCTATCTCACGATGAACCCTGCATTTGAAGCCTCTGTTTTGGAGGTTTTTTCGGATCTTGTTTCAAAAAATATCGTTTATCGCGCGCTCAAACCCGTCCACTGGTCCATTGCTAATCAGACCGCCTTGGCCGAGGCCGAGCTTGAATATCAAGACCGCCAAGACACGAGCGTGTATGTGCTTTTTGAAGTCGAGGAACTTGCCGAATCGCTAGGGGCACCCGATGGTGCGCAGCTGGGGCTGATGATCTGGACCACAACGCCTTGGACGCTTCCAGCCAACTTGGCCATCGCTGCCCACGAGCGCTACGAGTACGGCTTATACCCCATCGAAATCGGCGACGAAGAGATTTACGCCATCATCGCCACGGAATTAGCCAGTAAAGTTTTAACAGCTGGCGGTCATCCCGTGACCGAGCCTTTTAGCGTTTTTTCCGGCGATCAACTCTTTGGCGCGAGCTATCGCCATCCATTTATCGACCGCTTGGGCACCGTGGTCACGGCGGACTACGTCACCCTTGAGGACGGCACCGGCTTAGTCCACACCGCGCCGGGACATGGTACGGAGGATTATCAAACAGGCCTAAAATATCGCATCCATGTCAAAACCGATGCGGATGGCCAACAGATTGTCAGCACGGATCTCGATGGCAAAACTGCTCCCACGATCTATTGCCCTGTTTTAGCCGACGGCACGCTGGACGATACCGTGCCGGCATTTTTACAGGGGCAGTCCGTGTGGGACGCCAACACGTTAGTCATTGATCAACTCACCGAGTCAAAGCATCTTTTCCTTGCCAATACTTTTATGCACTCTTACCCGCATGATTGGCGCTCCAAAACGCCCGTGATTTTCCGCGCGACGGACCAGTGGTTTATCGGCGTGGAAATGCCTATCGACGGCACGGATGAATCGCTTAAATCAAGAGCGCTCAAGGAAACCGCAGAGGATGTCACCTTCTACCCGCAGTGGGGCAAAAACCGTATGCGAGGGATGCTCGAATCACGGCCAGACTGGTGCATTTCCCGCCAACGCGCGTGGGGATTACCCATTCCCGCCTTTCAAAATAACCAGGGGCAGACGCTGCTCACGCCCGCATCGGTTCGCGCTATTGCGGATAAAATCAGAGAGCATGGCTCCGATGCGTGGTATATCGCCGATGCGGATTCTTTGCTCGAAAATTACGATTTTAAAAACGACGCCGATGCGCCTGATTGGGTGAAAAATGCGCCATCGCTAGAGGCGTTGGCTTTAGAAAAATTAAACGACATCTTCGATGTTTGGTTCGAATCGGGTTCGTCTTGGAATGCGGTGATGCGTCAACGCGGATTGGCTAGACCCGAAGGGCCTACGGCTGATCTCTACTTAGAAGGCTCCGACCAACATCGCGGCTGGTTCCAGCTTTCGCTTTTGCCATCGCTAGGTGTCACCGGATTGCCGCCTTTTAAAGCTGTACTCACGCACGGCTTTATGGTCGATCGCCACGGGAAAAAAATCTCAAAATCTAACGAGGAACAAAAAAAGCATATCCCCCAGCTTGAGGAACTCTTCAAAGAATACGGCGCGGATATCTGCCGCTGGTGGGTTGGCTCGCTCAACACCGACAACGACATCAAAGTCGATAAAGACTATATTCAATTGGCGGGTGAGGAATACCGAAAAATCCGAAACACCCTACGCTTTTTAATGAGCAACCTCAACGATTATGATCACCAAAAAGCCTACACCTTTTCGCAAGCCGATGCCACCAGCATCGACGCTTGGGCACTGGGGCAATTCAACGAACTCATCCAAGCCGTGCGTGAGCATTACAAGCAGTTCCAATTTAGAAAAGCCCACGAAGCGCTCTTCCATTTCTGCAACGAAACACTTTCTAGCACCTATCTCACCACCATCAAAGACCGCCTCTATTGCGATGCTGCTGACGCCCCGCGCCGGCGCCGATCGCAAACCACGATGCACCTGATTTTAGATGGCTATATCCGTTTGATCAGCCCCTTCTTGCCTCATACCTCCGAGGAAGCGTGGCATTATTTGCATGGGCAAGATGCATTGGTTCATACAGAAATTTTCCCCGAGCCTATCGCGATTGCGATCGATGCGGACTGGGAAAAAATTATTCATCAGCGCCAAGCCGCGTTGAAAGTGATGGAAAATAACATCCCCAAAACCATCGACAAAAAGGGCAAGGAAAGAAAAATCAACCCCCTTGACATCGGCGTGATCGCTCAAGCGTCCGATGAACACTACGCATTGTTACAAAAATTCCCCGCAGAGGATTTAGCGGATGTGCTAGGTGTCAGTCGTTTTGAAATTCAAGCGGGCGATGCGAAAAATATTCAATACACCATCACCGATCTGCGAGATCAGCCTCGCTGTGATCGTTCATGGAAACGAGACAAAACGGTCAAGCAACGATCAGATGGCGGGCTTTTGACCGATCGTGATGCCTTGGCGTTACAACTCTAACCCTTGATTTAAAATTCAAAAAATAACCTTGCTCATCGCTGGGTTATTTTTTTATCCTTACTTCAAGTACAGGTCGCCCTCACGTAAAATCAAAACTTATTTTTTTAAAAAGATCAATATCGAAAAATTAAACATGCGAAAAAAGGAAAAAGACATGGATGATCAAACCACGGTCAAACAGCTGCGCGATCAAATGCGAGATTTTGTCAAAGCCAGGGATTGGGAAAAATATCATCAACCCAAAAATCTAGCCATGAGCATCGCCATCGAAGCAGCAGAACTCATGGAACATTTTCAATGGCTCAACGATCAAGCCGTCACCGATCAGCTTAAAAACCCCCAAACCAAAGAGCAAATCGCCGAGGAGCTGGCTGATATTATTCACTATTGCCTATCCTTTGCCAACGCTACGCAGATCGATATCTCAGAAGCGGTATCCCAAAAAATGTTAAAAAACCAATCGCGCTTTCCCATTGGAAGCGATTACCAAGGCAAGTAAAATTGAGTGAAATTAAATCGCTAGGATTTAAAATGGGCCATAAAAAAAGCCGTGACACTGATTAAAAGGTCACGGCTTTTTTGAGTTGTTTCAAAATAAAATCTTAGTCTTCCTCGTCAACCTTGTCGATGAGCCAGTATTCTAGCTCGACCGGAGTTGCGCGGCCGAAGATCATCACGATCACGCGGACCAAGCCTTTGTCTGCCAACAATGCATCGACGGTGCCTTCCATGTTTTCGAAGGGACCATCTTTGATTTTGATTTGGTCGCCTTTTTGGAAATCCATCTGTAAAGTAGGCGCTTCTTCCTCTGGCTTGGAAGCTTGTTGCATTTTTTCAATTTCTGGGATCGACATGGCGCTTGGTCTGCCCGCTGTTCCGATGAAATCGCCCACGCCCGTTGTTTCTTTGATCAGAAAAAAGACGTCCTGCGGAATCCTGCCATCGTTTTCTAGTCGCATTTCCACAAAAACATAACCCGGATATAACATCTTCAGCGTTATTTTTTGCTTACCATTTTTAATTGTTTTAATTTTTTCTGTTGGCACCATGATTCGATTCACCAAGTGCGTATAATTTTCAATCTTTATTTTTCGCAGCAGGGTGGTTTGCACATATTTTTCTTTATTGGATGCTACCCGAAGGACAAACCAATTCATCCCCGCGGTCATCATCGGCTCCCCATCGATCAAGACATCACTCGCTGAATCAGCTGAAGGTGTATCCGAAGAAGCCTCTTGATCTTGAGGCTGAGTTTCAGACGTTTCAGTCTGATCTGTGGTATTTTGATCTTGTTGTTCTTGCTGAGTCATGCTATTTTCCTTTGAGCCTAAAAATCACTCAATGCTATCCTAGGTGATTTCAATCCTAGAAATGGTTTTGATCGATTATGTTTAGATCATCCAGCTAAAGAGCCCCGAGAAGATGATATCAGATAAGTAAAGCAGCCCCACCAACATGAAGGTGCCGACAATCACAATTTTTGTCGAACCCACCACCTCTTTGACAGGCGGCCAATTAACTTTTCTCATCTCCGCTTCGGTGGCGATCATATAATCCACCGATTTTTGTTTATTCATGAGCCAAAATGCGATAAGTCCAAAGACAATCAATCCGCCACCAAAAACAACGGCCTTGACGGTATTGTCATAATTCACCGGATGCAAAAAACCAATGCTCACGCCTTTTGCAAGGTCTAAACCATCTAGGCTTTTCAGGTAGGCGTCGATGCCGCCTTGCTTGGTTAGTTTCACCGGCGTGCCGTTGATGCTAGTGATCATATCTCGGATCGCTAGTTTTTTAATTGCTTGTGGTGTTTTTTTAGTGGTCGCTAATTTTTTAATTTTGAGCTTAGTCAGATCGTCGGTCACGGTTTCTAACTCGACAAATCCTAGTGCTTTAATAATCGCCCTGCCGTTGTGTGATGCTTGTGCAGCTGCTTCTTTATTAAGTTTAAGCACGACCGAGCCTTGAACATTTTTTTCCCAAGTGGTTGCGGTAATACTTTCTTTAGCTTGTAGCAAACAAAGGATGATCATCAATCCGATACTCGCGGCTGTGATCATGCGTGTGTAGTATCCTTGGCCGTATTTTTTGATCGTGAATAATCCCACGCGATGTCTCCAAACTAAAAAAAGCCGGCGATTTAGCCAGCACTTAAAATCGAAAGTATTGGCCACAAGTGCCAAGCCCAAAAACATTGAGCCTCTCAACACGCCAGGAGGGACTCGAACCCACAACCTGCGGATTTGGAATCCGCTGCTCTGCCAATTGAGCTACTGGCGTAATCATACCTTGCCCCTCAAAAGGGAACAAAATATCTGGGTTTACTTACGTTTAATTTTGTGCAGGGTATGCTTACGTAGTCGTGGACTGTATTTTTTGAGTCCCGCTTTGAGCTTTTCGGGAAGTCCGCCCTTCATGTTTACCTCGGTTCGATAATTCAAATCGCCCGTTTCGGTACATTGAAGCCACACGTGTTCAACTGCTTTGTTTTTCTTGGCCATGGTCTTGGCCTTTCACAAAAAAATCAGCGAGGCTGTCTTGCGATAAACAAGACAGCCTGCACTGAAAGTTATTCTTTAAAAACTACTCAATAATTTCGATTACAACGCCTGAACCCACGGTTCTGCCGCCTTCACGGACCGCAAAACGAGATTCAGCTTCCATCGCAATGGCTTTACCAAGGACGATTTCCACTTCGATATTATCGCCAGGCATACACATTTCAGCACCACCTAAAAGGTTGATCTGACCGGTCACGTCTGTCGTACGGAAGTAGAACTGTGGTTTGTAACCCGAGAAGAACGGGCTATGACGGCCACCCTCTTCTTTAGTCAACACATAAATCTGCGCTTTGAATTTCATATGTGGTGTAATCGTACCTGGTTTGGCAAGTACCTGACCACGCTCGACGTCTGCTTTATCGATACCACGAAGCAAGCAGCCCGCGTTATCGCCAGCCATGCCTTCGTCGAGTGATTTATTAAACATTTCGATGCCTGTGATCGTTGTTTCTTGCGTATCACGCAAGCCTACGATTTCACATTTATCGCCTACGCGAGCAATACCACGCTCAATACGACCGGTCGCTACCGTACCGCGGCCTTTGATCGAGAAAACGTCTTCGATTGACATCAAGAAGTCTTTGTCGGTTTCACGCTCTGGTAGTGGAATCCATGTATCTAGCGCTTCCATAAGGTCTTCGATACATTTTTTAGCAGCATCGTCACTTGGATTGCTAAGCGCGGGGAATGCAGCGCCACGGATGATGGGGGTTTCATCCTCAAAATCATATTTAGCAAGAAGCTCTTGAACTTCCATTTCAACAAGGTCTAGCAACTCATCGTCATCGACAAGGTCAACCTTGTTGAGGAAAACGACCAATTTAGGCACGTTTACCTGACGCGCTAGAAGCACGTGCTCACGCGTCTGAGGCATTGGGCCGTCAGCTGCGGAGACAACCAAGATGCCGCCGTCCATTTGGGCAGCACCGGTAATCATGTTCTTCACATAGTCGGCGTGACCTGGGCAGTCCACGTGAGCGTAGTGACGATTATCTGATTCATACTCAACGTGTGACGTTGCGATGGTCATGATTTTCGTTGCATCACGACGGCCGTCTGATTCAGACGCTTTAGCGACTTCGTCATAAGGAATATGATCAGCCATGCCTTTCGCGCCTTGGACCGCGGTAATCGCAGCTGTGAGTGTTGTTTTGCCGTGGTCAACGTGGCCGATTGTGCCGACGTTACAGTGGGGCTTGGTACGTTCGAATACGCCTTTTGCCATTGGATGATACCTCTGAAAAGTGGTGCTTACGATAGGTCGCACCCATTGGTCGACCACATCCTATTTCTCTATTGCCGAGTGACACTGTGTCATCTCAAACTACACATTATTGCCTCAACTTATTAGATTGAAGCACTTGGTTTTTAGGCCAAGCAATTATTTTAGCTAATATCTGGCTTCAACGCCAGACGCTCCCCGGAAATTATATTCCAAAAAGCTGCCCATGGGATTTGAACCCACGACCTCACCCTTACCAAGGGTGTGCTCTACCACTGAGCTAGGGCAGCACGTGACGGTGATATTCAAAAAATAAACCATCGTCATGCGTCATAATAGACACTATACGCCTCGAGACTGTCCAGCGTATAACATACACCGTTGCAGTGGCAAGGGGGCACAAGGGTATCAGCTCCCGAGATACTCGTCAAATCTACTGCTTATAAAATTCCAAAAAAAAGAGGATTCGCCGCAGATGGCGCCGCCCTTCCGCTTAACGCACATCAAATTCCCCCGTTTTCAACCCGCACCCTTTAAGCCCACCGCGCCACATTGCTAGCCACAATGCCCTATCACACACATACACAAACCCGCGGCCCCTCTTTATTTCACGCCATCATATACGCCAAACAAACCCACAAGCAGCGCAACAAAAACGCTTTATATCGATGCAAAATACCGCCATCAACGCGCAACCGATCCAACCACAGCCCCCCGCACCCCCACACCTCCCCAAAGCATAGTCTCGTTGGCTCAACCATCCCTGCCCCACTTCGGGGCACACGCTGCTTTACAATAAAAAACAGAACACCAGCTATTCACAGAAAATCCACAACTTGTTCTTTTAACCGCCATCTCACCCCTTAGATGCCGCAGCTCCCCCCGCCGCGCCTAGCCAAGTACTGCTGATGATAATCCTCTGCCCGATGAAATCGGTCGGCCTCCACGACTGCCGTTGCCACCTTTAAATCATATCTGCCGCATTGGTTGAGCGCAGTGATGACCCGCTGGGCTGTTTTCTGTTGCTCTTGAGAATGATAAAAAATCACCGACCGGTATTGTGTCCCCACATCTACGCCCTGCCGATTCATTTGTGTGGGGTCATGGCAATCCCAAAACACGGCCAACAACGCTTCGTAATCCACGCTTTGGTCATCATAAATCAGCTAAACCACCTCGGCGTGCCCCGATTTTCCGCTACACACCTGTTCATAAGTTCCTTGGTCATCATCCCCGCCCATATATCCCACCGCGGTTTCCAGCACGCCATCGATCTTGACAAAGACCGCTTCTATGCCCCAAAAACACCCGCCGCCCAATGTCGCCAACGCCTTAGCCATCACATGCATCCTTATATAAGTTATCCTATTTTTTTGAGCCACCGCGCCGACCATGATACCTTAATTTTCTGGCTCTATCTCTATCTAAACCTCTCCGCCGGATTTGCCCAGCCCTTCTTTTTCTCGGTAAGCGCTGCCATCTCCACCGTTTTTGAGTAAACTACTCCCATGATCCACGTCGCTCTTTATCAGCCCGCCATCCCGCCCAATACAGGCAACATCGCCCGGCAATGTGTCGGCATGAACGCCAAATTACACGTCATTGGCCCGATTGTTTTTGATATTTCAGACCATTCGGCCAAGCGCGCGGGCTTAGATTATTGGAAAGACCTTAATTATCAATATCATGACTCGCCTGAAGATTTCTTAAATTGGCTGGGGTCTCGGGCTCCTTGGCTCATCACCAAATTTGGCCCGTCTCGCTTTGATCAGCCCCCTTACGCCGATGAGGACATTTTGATTTTTGGCAACGAAAACACCGGCCTCCCCGAGGCTTGGCACGAAAAATGGGCCCAGCGCCGCGTCTATATCCCCATGCCAGGCAAAGTCCGCTCCTACAACCTCTCAAACGCCTGCGCCATCGTCTTGGCTCATGCCCACGCCAAAGCCGAATTGTTCTAACTATGTAAAAAGCACTCATTGCTGGGGCCCATCCTGCGCAATCCATCAAGGCTTGTGCTATAATCGTTGGTTTGGGCATAGCCTCGGAACCACGCCCACAACTCACGGCAACCCCCCAGCAAGGACTCTGAAATGAGTACAACCACAGCCAATGCACAGGATCAAACCCTGGCTCAACTCAACCTCAAACCAGGACACGCCGCCATCGTAGGATTACAATGGGGCGACGAAGGCAAAGGCAAAATCGTTGACCTGATGACCAAGCAATACGACTACGTCGTTCGATACAACGGCGGGGCAAACGCTGGGCACACCGTCGTCGTGGGGGATCAAAAATATGCACTGCACCTCATCCCCTCGGGCATCTTATACCCAGATAAAATCAACATCCTAGGCAATGGCGTCGTCATCGACCCCAAAGTGGTCATCCAAGAAATGGATGGGCTCATCCAGCGAGGCGTGAAAATGGAGGAAAATTTCCAAATTTCAAATCGCGCACATATCGTCTTTCCATACCACAAATTACAAGACCAACTCATGGAACAAGCAGTGGGACAACTCCGAGGCGATGGCAAAAAAGTTGGCACCACCGGACGAGGCATCGGCCCCTGCTACGCGGACAAAGCCCAGCGCACCACCGCCATCCGCATGGGCGA
>CAZSSX010000087.1:0-9603 GCA_964609545.1 uncultured Phycisphaeraceae bacterium
GAGAGAACTTGCAAATAAATTGTATTAGGAGCAGCTGGAGCGAGCTTCATCTGCTGCGCAACGGATCTGCTGGGCAAGGGCGAGAGCTATCTTATTTAACTGGATATGATGAACGCGGAAGATTTTGACGTTTTGGTTGAGGCCTAGGGCGGTAGTGATGGCGGTGGCTTGATCGAGCTGCTGGGTGGTCGGGTTTGGGATGTTTTGGTTTTGAAAGAAATGTTTTAAGATTGATTTTCTGGATGTGCCTAGGAGCGTGGGATAGCCTAGGTCTGCGAGTTGATCGAGATGATTGAGAAGTATTAGATTATGGGTTGGCGTTTTGCCAAAGCCGATGCCGGGATCTAGGATGATGTGGTTTTTGGGGATGCCAGCGTGGTATGCTTTTTGGGCTTGCTGTTTTAGGAAGCTTAAAACTTCTTTTAAGACATTTTGATAGGTAGGGTTTTGTTGCATGGCTTGGGATGAGCCTTGCTTGTGCATGAGGCAGATGGGGATTTGATGTTTTGCTGCCAAGGCTAAGATTTGGGGGTCATCGGTTGCGGCTGAGACATCATTGATACATTTTGCGCCGGCTTGGATGGCTGCGGCGGCGACCTGTGACGAAGTTGTGTCGATTGAGATGATGGGTTTGAGGCAGGGGTCGTCGGTATTGCGGGGGTAATGGTTGTCTATGTATTGCGCGATGCTTTGGATGATGGGTTGTGTTCTTTTGATTTGCAGCTGCGGGGAGACGGGGCTTGCGCCGGGGCGTGTGGATTCGCCGCCTACGTCGATGATGGATGCGCCTTGGGCGAGCATTTGCATTGCGTGATTGATCGCTTGCTGGTGGTCTTGAAATTGGCCACCATCGGAAAAGGAATCGGGCGTGGTATTGAGGATGCCCATCAGCAGAGGCTTGTCGAATTTGATGATCTTTATCCTTCTTTGGCGATGCGGTCTAAGGCTAATTCATGGGCTTGATGATAGAGGCTGCCTAGGTTATGCCAATCGAAATGTACCGAGAAGTTTTCTATATTGTTACGCAAGCTGACGCGCTGGCGTCTGGTGGTTTGTGAAAATCGGAAAAGTCGGTCCGCTAATCTCTGGGCGGTTTCGAAATATTCTTTATTTTTCCGTTGTAAGACGTATAAGCCTTGGTTTTCGTGATCGGGCAGGAGCTGCTGAATGTATGATCCAAAGCCTGAGACGTCGGATGTGATTGCGGGGACGCCTAGCGCGATGGATTCTAGGGGAGTATATCCCCAAGGCTCATAATTTGAGGGGAAGATACCTAGGTGCATGCCTCTTACAAATTGGTCGTAGTCCATGCCAAAGAGGGTGTTGGCGGGGTTGATAAATTCGGGGTGGTAGATGATTTTTACGGGGTCATCTTCTTGATTCCAGAGATATGAGTTTCGGAGTTGCTCTAGGACTTGATCGTTTTGATCATCGACTAGGTCGTGGGTGACTATGGCGGGGGATTGGTCTGATTTCCAGGCATGGAGCGTTCTTTTGAGCCTAAGGAGCCAATAGTCATCGACTAGGGAATTGAGGTCGGGCACTTTGCCATGGGTGACTGATTTGAAGAGGGCATCGCCGATTTGCTGCTGTATGGCGTTGGATGTTCTTCTGAATTCTTCGAGCATCGCGTTTTGTTCGAGGGTCCTGACGTTGATGGATTTAATGGGTCTGCGCGTGACGATGAACATGACGATGGTGATTTTTTTTCCGCCCGAGGCGATGGCATCTTTGAGCATATGGTTAAGCCTAGCTAGGGCTTCGATGGTTAGGTCCATGCCTTTGTTTTTGTATTCGTATCTTCCGGATGTGTAGAAGTAGAGTGTGTTTTCGAGATCGAATCGGTAGGAGGGGAAGAAGTGCCCCATGGTGAAATTGTGTATTTTTTCTTTGTAGGTTTGATGTAATTTTTGGAATTCGTGTATCGCTGCAAATCGCTGTATGTTTAAGCCGTTGGGAAGTAAGACGTCGGGCGTTCTTCCTAGGAGGTGTGTGCATTCGTCTGCGGTGACGTCGGATACGGTGGTGAAGACTTGCGCGCCGTGGGCTGCTGCTTTTTCTAGATGGTGCTGGGCTAGGACGTTGTAGCTTTTGGCTTGGGCTTGGGCATCATATTGTTCTAGTTTTGAATAAAAGTTTTCATCGTTCATCGCGATATAGCGGCCGATGAGGGTGGCATGTGTGGTAAAGACAATGGTCCCGGGCCACTGATCTTTGCGTAGCTGGGGTATGGCGGTGCCTGCGGACATCCATTCATGGAAATGGGCGATAAATTGGTCGGGGGATGTGGCTTGTTGGGTGAGAAACCAGAGTAAGATGCGCACCGATTCGCCAAAGGCTACCGTTTGATTGATCAGCTCGTCGGCTTGTCCGATTTGGATATGGTGATCTAGGTAGAGCTTTGTTTTTGTATCGTTAACCCTGTCTTGGGCGGTGCTGTGATCGATTAGGATGACGTTGGGCTTGCCTTCGACGAGCCACGTGCCGTAGTGCGCGAAGATGCCTATTGAGCGGAGCTGTTGGACGGCTTGGCCTACGGCGCCGGTGAGGGGTAGAGGTTCAAATTCTACGGAGGCTGTTTTTTCGTTGTATGGCCCAATGAGGGTGTAGTTTTCTGCCCAGCGGTCGATCATGGCGGGTATTTTCGAACGGATGACGGTGTAGATGCCGCCGACTTGGTTGCAGACTTCCCATGCGATTTCAAGCAGGTGGGCGGAGGGGTCTTCTTTGGGGGGGCTGGGAAGATGATTGGCTGTGTGCTGATCTAAAGCGGTTTGCATGATAGCGTTCCCTGATTCGTTATGCGTGTTGTTGATCGTGCTGTTTATTTTACGAGGGAAGTGATCGTGGGTAAATGGGGACGCGTTTTTTGCTTGTGCGGGCTGGCGGGATAATGTGGATAAAACGCAAAAAAAGGGATGGCTCTGCTTAAGTGTGATTGCGATTAAAACGATAGTTAGGGTGTCAGCAAGGCGAACCAAGGATGTTGCAGGTGCTGGCCAAATTTGTAAATAGCCGAGATCGCTTTTTCCCAAATTGAACCCTTGTCCATGACGACACCAGATGCAAAATAAGTTCAGCTGCAATTGATGTTTTTTTCGCACGAGAAAGCGTTAATGCAAATAACGACAATCAGCTGTAGGTATATTTTAAAGCGAAGGATTGCTTGATACCTATGCGCGTATCAAGCGGAGCAAGGGTTGCTGGAAGTGACTGAGATTTAGTCGATCTACGGATAGATTTTGAAGGATCGTAAGTGAGGCACGGTTGCCTAGATCTTTGCCTATAGCCTAGTGAGCTTGGGGCAAATGAGTAATAGGGTAGCGCCAAGATTGGAGGATTTTGGCGCGTCGCATCAGTGGAGATGAGACAACGGAGCGGTTGGGAGAAAGAAACCAGTTCGTTGCCATTGTGCAGCAAAGAATATAGCAAGAACTCCAGTAGCCGCGATGTGTCGTAAGATCGCGGCTACTTGGTTCTCGCTTTTGATGTGCTTCGAGTCTGTGGGGAAGTAGACTCTTTCACATGATCGCAAATCAAACCGACTGGCATCGGTTGATCATTCACATAGCCCGGAAAGGCTCGCTAGGCAGCGCCCGATTTAACATCGGGGAGCTGTCTTTTCTATAGGTAAAAGAATCGACCATCAGAAGCATGCAATTAAGTCTAAGCGTTAAAATTGCTACAAATTAACACAACCTAAACAAAAAAACGCTTTTTTTGTATTTGAGGGTTTATCTTCTCGTATTGGGCTGGGGTATTGAGAGCCGACGGCTCGCCAAAGAGATGCTTTTTCTTAAATTTTCGGGAAAAATCGACGCATTAGCCGATAACACGTTGTATGTGATATGACAGCAATGGGTTTGTTTTATCTGAAACTGTAGGCGAGATCATAAGGCGGCGTCATCGATGGGATGGTTTCTATCAAAAAAGAAGAAAAAAGTCCGGACTCACGGGCGTCAGACGCGGGGTGTGATTGAGGACGGGGCGTGGGATCCTGCGCGGACGCTGGCGGGGTTACAGGTGTTGGGGCTTGTGTTATTTTTGGGTGGTATTGTTGTGGGCTGGCCTACGTTTAAAAATGTGATGGAACAATATGCGACCAAGCGCGATACTTTGGTTGTTGCGCGGTCTAAAATTGTTTTGATGGATAAGCCGGGCTGGCTTCATGAGATGCCTGACGTGATGGCTACTATCCGAAGCCAAGCATCGCGGGCGATGATTGCTGCGGATCTTTCGGGGGCGGGGTTGGGGCACGCGGTGGCACAGCTTGAAGAGAATCCGTGGATTAGCCGAGTCGATCATGTTCAGCGGCTGAACAATGGACAAATTCAAGTCTACGCAAGTTATCGCGAGCCTGTGGTTTTTATCGTGGGAGGGCGAGGGATAGATCGGGAATATCGTGCGATTGATCGTGCGGCGGTCGTCTTGCCTTTGACCTATAACGACAGCATGTTTCGCCGTTATGAATCTCTGACTGGTAAAGCTAGGCCTTTAATGGTTTTAGAAGGAGCTTTAGATGAGGAAGGCGTTTTGCCGGGTGTGGGAGAGCGGGTTGTGAGCGATTTTGAGGGTTCGGGTGTTCAGGCGGGGATTGAATTGGCCCAGTATCTTCAGCGCCACGATTTTAGCGATCAGGTGCGGAGTATTGATGTGAGTTACAAAGATGTTCAAGGGCGTGTTGCTTTGGTTTTATGGACCGGTTTGGGGCGAAGTTTACTGGATGATCCGCATGTTTTATGGGGCGCCAAACCAAGCCTTGGCCATGCTGTGGAGCCTGATGCTGATGTCAAACTTTCTCGACTTGCTAGTATTTTTAAGCGATATCAAAAAATCGATGCTGGGGGGAAAATCATTTTACTTAATCGTTCCCGTTTAATGGCGCGGGGATTCGGTAGACCTTCCGGATTATTGAGCGCCGATGCCGGTGCAAGGGCGCATAGGTAATAGGCGATGTGTATTCCCGAGGAACAACCCAATCCTTCAGATCGCGGCCAGGTATCGGGCGAACCTTTGCATCCATCCATCCCGCGAGAAACTCAAGATAAACATCCTCATTCACAACGCATCTACCGCCAAGAGATGACCCAGCTTATTTTTGTTCTTGCATGGTGCAGCTGGTTGCTGATCAGCTGGATGCTCACACTCTGGATTAACGGCCAAATACAGGTGATGCACTGGATGCTTACCAGTGTCGCCATTGGTCAGATTTTGGCATGGCCCACCTTTCGTTTAAGTCAGCGTCTTGATTTACATGGGGGGAAAATCGAATCGCTTGTTTTTCGCGATTGGTTAAGCATGATGATGATTTTACAGATGGTGGTTTGGCCTTTGAAATTTAGCGGCCATTGGCAATGGGGGCAGATGATTTTTGTGCTATTGGCGATGGCTGGTTTGGGGTTAGTGGTGGGTTTGTTGCTCGTGTGGGGCTGTCGCAGACAAGATGCTATTGGGCGCATCGGTGCCATGCTGGGCTGTTTGGGATTAGGCTTTGGCGAGATTTTAGGCGAGCGCTTTTTGGGGTGGGGCATTTGGATGATTAGGCCTTTTGAGATGTATTGGGCGATGGCGGGCCAGAGCAATACTTGGACGGTGCGGCCTTGGCTAGGCGAGGGGCTTTGTTTAGCTATTGTGGGGTTGTTGGGCTGGGGGTGGTTATGGGTTGGCTCGTGGGGGCGCTGTTCTTTGCGTTTAAAAAAACATCGTGTATGATGTTTACGAATAACGGCCTTGATTTTGCTCCATTTTTCAAGTAAAGCTATTCTTTCTGCTAACTTTGCCGCGAGATTTGTTGTGCCGAGTGCGGGTCGATTTCGTTATGGCTTGAGTTAGCATTTGAGCCGAAGTTCTATCGCTGAAATCTTTTTTCAAGAAAGAAAAAACGATGAAGAAAAAAATGATTAACATTTGCTTACTTACCGTGATAATGCTTTTTAGTATCGGCTGCGGTGAACCGACGCTGGATACGACTTCTGCAGAAACGCTGGATCAATCCACGGAAGCGATGTTCCAGACCTTGCCCAAAGCAAAACAAGATGAATTTATCGACGCAATGTGTGCCATCGCGACCAGCCATATGGCGGACATCCTAAAAGTAAGAGATTCCGAAGAAAAAGAACACGCGCTTATAACTAAAATATTTCATGGCAAGACCGCTTCGCAAATTATCGCAGATGGCGCTGTGGCTGATGAAAAAATAAAAAAAGCAACGCCTCAGCAAGCGCTTTTCATGGGGCGCATGCAAAACCAATTGAAGCAAAAAATGATTAAAGAGCTCGGTGTAGGTGTAAAGCCCTAGTCTTAGCGTATGAGGCGAAGCGGTGAATTAGATTAAGCCGGTTGCTTAAAAAACATCAACGCTAAAATTTTGAGCACGTTAATCGCGTCAAAGTTTTAGCGTTTTTTTATCGTCCTGCGGTGAACATTTTTAGTCGCCTTTGTGTTCTTTTAGGAATAAATAAAATGTGTTTGCCGTTGTAACCAGAGATGGCCTTGATGATCGGCGTGTGTAGATGGGCTATGCGTTGTATTTTTTTAATTTCTGATTATTTGATCGGCTGCCGATGTCTGAGATGCGGGCTATACGTCGATCGTATCGGGAAACACCTTAGGAGTCATTGATATGAAAACACTGAAGATTTTAAAGCGTACTTATTTGATCGGCTTACTGAGCGCGGGATTATGCTTAGCGGGGCTGGCTGATGTTTCTGTTTATGGCAAAGCTGATGCTGAGCAAAAAACCAAGCCGGGGCGAAACGCTGCTTGCCCAATCAAAGCAGGTAAGTGTGGCAAGTGCCAGGATACGGCTTGCCGTCAAAAAAACGGCCCTAAGCGATGCACGCGGCTGGGGTTGCCTGGCATGACTTATCGGGTGGGTAAAATTGAGATGCAAGACGTCAAACAAGCCAAGCGTGTCGCCAAAGCCAAGGGGCAGCCGATGGTTTATTGGGTTGAAGGCCAAGCGTATACGGATCAAAAATTAGCACAAAAAGGGCTTATTTTGGCGACGGAAAAATTTGTGTCTCACTTATGTGATTCTCGCAAGTGCCCCGTGTCGGGGAAAGCCTGCGTTGGGGGGATGCGCTTTGCTAGCAGCGTTGTTGCGGAGCAAGTAGCCAAAGCGGGGAAGGCTGCGATGGGAAAAATCAGTATGTCTTATCGCGTGGGGAAGAAGCCGCTTTGCTGCCCGGAAATGGCTGCTGATTTTGCCAAGGCCGCCAAAAAGCCTGTGACTTATGAGATCGGCAAATTTAGCACGACCTGTAGTCTCACCGCGCGAATGCATTTGGCCAAAGCCAAGTATCAAGCAGCGACGGATGCGATGCATCGCGCGGCCAAAAAGCAACTCTAAGATGGAGCTACCTTTTAACTCTGTTTTTTTGCCCTTCCCTTGTATTTATATCAGAGGCTTACTTTAACCCGTAAGCCTCTTTTTTTAAATCAAGATGCTGGTCACGGTGTATTAACCCAATGATATGGCACAAGTTCTTTGATTCTTCTTACAAAGTTTGTTTAAGCTCACTACTGCGGTTATACTGAATTAATGTCAAATTTCGGGCATGTATCTTTTTTTGGTATTTGCTATTTTTAAAAATCATTTGGTTTTTTTACGACCACTATTTTCGGAGTGAATTATGAAATTTTCACGGATTGGGCGTCAATCTCTTTTGGCCCTTGTTTTATTAGCCTCTACGCTCAGCAGTGTCGTGGCTGATGCACAGGCCTTTATTCAGCGGGTGCCCAGCGACAGCTTGGCTTATTTTAGTTGGGCGGGCACTGATGAGAATCAGCGGGGTTATCAAGGTTCTCACCTTCAATCGGTGATCGATGCTTCTAGTTTTAAAGCGGTGATCACACGGTTGTTGCCTCAAGTTTTAGATAAGATTGCGCAAAAGGAACGGGGATTTGCCCAGGCTAGGCCGATGATTGAGATGGTGGGAAAATTGATCTGGAAACGTAAGTTCGCCATCATTTTGCACGATGTCGAAAAAGGTAACGGCAGGATGGGGCCTTTGCCTCGCTTTGCGCTATTGGTGCAAGGGGGCGATGATGTGGCGGGGTTAAAAGCACTTATAGTTGCCATGTCTCAACAAATGCCTAAGGCGTTGCGAGCCAAGCTTTTGATTCATTTAGACCGAGGCCTGCTGCTGGTGGCCTTTGGTGATTTTAATGCTGCTGATCTTGCGGTTCTCAAAGGGGAAAAACTTGGCGGCGTAGGCGATCCTAACGGCTTGGTTAAAAATGCGCAACAAATGCTTTATTTGAACTTGGCTAAGTCTTATCAGTTGTTGATGAAAATGGAGCCGTCGACGGCTCATGATCGTGAATTTAAAATAGTCAATCGCCTTTTTGCATTGGATCAGTTGAAAAGCTTGACCCTTAGCTCGGGCTTTAAAAATAAGCAATGGGTTAGCAAAGGCTTTCTCAAAGTTCCGCGATCTCATCGGGGTATCCTGAATATCTTTGGCGCTTTTCGAAACAAATCGCTGCTTAAAAGCGTCCCGGCCAGCGCGGAGCGGGTTATCGGTTTTTCTTTAAATTTAAGCCAGTTAAAAACCGAAGTTGATCGCATCGTCGCGTTGATGGGGCCTTATGATCGCGCGGAATATCAATCGGGTAAAAAGAAGCTGGAAAAGCTGCTTGCTCTTGATTTAGAAAAAGATATTATTTCGCCGTTAGGCACTGATTGGGTTTTGTATACCGACAAGCACGTTGGGGGAACGGGCATGGTTAGTGTCGTCGGGGTTCACGCATTGGCCGATGCTAAAGCCGCCAAGGCGGGGCTTTACCGATTAAGCCAAGCCATCGAAAAAATCATCTCCCGAGAGATCCGTAATCCAGAGGTACATCTCAGATTTAAAGACGCGACGTACGATGGGATCAAAGTGCGTTATCTCGCTACGCCGGGCGTCTCGCCTTGCTGGTCCATCGTCGATCAAAAACTTTTTGTCGGTTTATATCCTCAGCAAGTTGTCGGCGCGGTGCGCTATCACCAACGAGGGGGCAAACGCTTAGCGCATCACCCGGGTTTTAACGCTGCTATCGCCACTACGGGGGCTAATCAGTCCGCTGCTTTTTCATGGTACAACTTGCCTCAAGCGGTGAATCACGGATACAGCGGAGCGGTTTTTGTTGATCGGTTATTGATGGGCGTTGCCGATATTTTCGGACTAGAAGCACCCTGCTTTGTTGTGCCGCCGCTTTATAAAATCCGAGACCATCTCGCGCCGGTGAGCTTTGCTGGATTTGAAAATCCCGCGGGTTTAGGGTTTGATTCGGCAGAAGCTTTCCCAGGCTCAATTTTCTTGGGCCAACCGATGGATTTAGCGGGGTTGCAGCAGCAAGCACTTATGGTGGGACTACTTATGCCCGCATTCAGTACTGCCCGTCAAGCCCCGATGAAGTTAGCAAATATAAATTCGATGAAAGGGATTCTCGTCGGCATGCACGCTTATGCTTCTACTCATAAAGGGCAATTCCCAAGTGATCCGCTGGCTTTGCTCCTCTCCGTAGAAGGTCCCGAAGCATTTTTCAGTCTAGAGGATTCTTTTACCAGGCCAGCTCATTGGCAGGGCCTAAGCGATGCAGCCAAGAGGCGTATCT
>CAZSSX010000088.1:0-4286 GCA_964609545.1 uncultured Phycisphaeraceae bacterium
CTGATGGTGAGGGTGGTGGTGAGAGTGGGAATGATGGTGGTGATGAGATGTTGTTTGGGCCTCATTGTTTGGTGATGACTGCCACGCCGATTCCGCGTACGTTGAGCTTGGCGGTGTTTGGGGATTTGGATATTTCGACGATTCGGGGTTTGCCCCCTGGGCGTAAGCCGATCCAGACGCGAGTGGTTAAGCCCGAGCAGTGCGATGCTGTTTACACTTATTTGGCTAAGCGGGTGGCGGGGGGTGAGCAGGCGTATGTGGTGGTGCCGGCGATTGATGAGGCTGATCCGGAGGGGGCATTGCAGCTGAAGAGTGTGGGTGAGCAGGCGAGTTTGTTGCGGGATAAATATTTTCGATCGGTGGAAGTGGGGGAGATTCATGGGCGATTAAAAAGTGAGGAGCGCGGGGAGGTGATGAGGCGTTTTCGGGCGGGAGAAATTGGGGTGTTGGTGGCGACGACGGTGATCGAAGTGGGGGTGGATGTGTCTAATGCTTGCATGATGGTGGTGGAGCATGCCGAGCGTTTTGGTTTGGCCCAGTTACACCAGTTGCGCGGTCGGGTGGGGCGAGGCAGCAAGGCGAGTTTGTGTGTTTTTATTGCCGATGCTAAGACGGAGCAGGCGACGAGTCGAATGGAGGCTATCGGTCAGACCTCGGATGGTTTTAAGATTGCGGAGTATGATTTTGAGATTCGGGGGATGGGTGATTTTTTTGGAACGCGTCAGCATGGGTTGGCGCCGTTGCGGGTGGCATCGTTGCCCGAGGATTTGGACTTGCTTGCGTTGGCCAAGCGGGATGCTGATGGATTGATTGCTAAGGACCCTTGGCTGGTTGAGCCTGAGCATGGGCTGTTGAGGCGGATTATGCTTCACAGGTACGCAGAGGCGATGGGCTTGATTGATGTGGGGTAGTCGGGGGGCGAGTGAATCGGTTGGCGGGGGAGACGGCTTTGTATCTTGCTTTGGTGATGGGGTCGATGATATATTGGGCAGCGGTGGGGGCTGATGCTTTTTGGTCCCAGATGGCTTGGGCTTGCCTGGCTAGGGTGAAGATGCATTTGGGGTTTGTTTTGAGTTTCATTTTTCTTTTTCCTTTATCTGAGGTTGCATAAGAATCATAGGCTGCTGATGTTGGGCTGTGATGTTGATTGTGTTTGAATTGTGTTAAAATAAAGGGGAGGGGCTGGTTGGGTTTGGTCGATGTGAGAAAAGTATGCTGAGGCTAACGCAATCTTAACAATTGCTAACGGGATGCTTATATGGTTGGTTTAGGCTTTGCTTGTTGTCAAAGGCTTTTTTGTCTAACGGAATTTTTTTTATTTGTAAATAAGATAATCAGAAATGGATCAGATGGAACATCAGAAGATGCGTGTGTTGGTGGTAGAGGATGAATGTGATTTGCAGGAATTGCTGCGTTTTAATTTGGAGCGGGAGGGTTATGTGGTGGGCAGCGCGATGACTGGCGAGCGGGGATTAGAGATGGCTTTGAGCTGGTCGCCCGATTTGATTTTGTTGGATTTGATGTTGCCCGGGGTGGATGGGTTGCGGGTTTGTCGCACGCTTAAAGGCGATGAACAAACCGCTGGGATTCCGGTGATTATGCTTACCGCCAAGGGTGAGGAGGCGGATATTGTGGTGGGTTTGGAACTGGGGTCTGATGATTATATGACCAAGCCGTTTAGCCCGCGTGTGCTGTTGGCGCGAATTAACGCGGTGCTGCGGCGGGGCAGAGTGGTGGAGGAGAAGCGGGCAGATGCCGAGGTGATTAAGTGTGAAGGCTTGGCGATTTATCTGGACCGCTATGAAGTTTTTGTCGGGGAGGATGCGGTGGAATTGACCGCGACAGAGTTTAAGATTTTAACGTGTTTGGCGCGCAAAGCGGGGCGTGTATTTACGCGGAGCCAGCTGATTGAAAGTGTGCATGGTACGCATGTGGCAGTTACCGAGCGGAGTGTTGATGTCCAAGTCGTGGCGTTGCGGAAAAAATTGGGGTCATCTGGTGAACTGATTCAGACGGTTCGCGGGATTGGCTATCGTTTTAAGGATTAAAAATTATGCCTAGTCGCAGTGAGTTAGAATCGGTTTTGTCGGGGATGGTCCAAGGCGTTTTGGTGGTGGATAATAACGATCAGTTGATTAGCCTCAACGGGGCAGCTGCGCGTTTGCTTGAGGTAGATCGTCAAGAAGCCATTGGTAAGCGTTATCAGGATGTGATTACGAGGCGTGATCTGTGCGCGATTATCGCGCGAGCGATGAGCAGCGTGGAGCCTGTGGAAGCGAATATTATTATTAGTTTTGAGGATGACCGTGAGGATTGCGATCATTGGGAAACGGTGTCCGAGCGATTTTTCAGATTGCAAGATACGCGGCTTTATGATGAGCAAGGCAGGCGAACGGGGACGATGGTGCTGCTACAGGATGTGACGCGTTTGAGGCAATTAGAAGTGGTGCGCCGAGATTTTGTGGCCAATGTTTCTCATGAAATCAAAACGCCTATCACCGCGGTGAAGGCGGCTGTGGAAACGGTGTTGGTGGATGCCTCGTTGTTGCCCGAACATGATCAGCGATTTTTAGAAATTATCTCTAGGCAGGCTGATCGCTTGCAGGCAATCGTAGAAGATTTATTAGTCTTGGCGCGATTGGAAGAACATAGCGAGGACCCCTCATTGGATCGGGAGTCGGGCTTTGTCATTGATGTGGTGATGGCAGCGGTGGACGCGTGCCATGTGCAAGCGGTTAAGTGTGGGATTAAAGTTTACGTCGAGTGCGATGCGGATATTAAGCTGATGATGAATCGGCTGTTGCTGGAGCAGGCGATTTTGAATCTGCTGACCAATGCGATTAAATATAGCGCTGATGGTAGCGAGGTTTTCGTGGCGGTTTTTTGTGTAGACCAAGAGGTGTGTATCTCGGTGAAAGACAATGGCCCGGGGATTAGCGAGGAGCATTTGCCCCGTATTTTTGAGCGTTTTTATCGTACGGATAAAGCACGCAGCAGAGACCTAGGCGGCACGGGTTTGGGCTTATCTATCGTGAAGCATATCATCTCTGCTCATGGCGGACGTACGAGCGTAGATAGTGTGGTGGGCGAGGGGTCGGGTAGTGATTTTAGGATTTATCTGCCGATTTATTTTTCAGATTGATTTTCGGGTTGATGGGCTTGGGCTTCTTTTTTGTGCTGATAATATTGCGCGCCGATGCCGATGAATCTTTTGTCTTTAGAGCCGATGCTGGCGTGGGCTGTTAGGGGGTTGATGATTTTGGGGTTGACTAAATATAAGCCTTGGATTTCTACGGTGGGCAATGTGGGTATGGATAAGCTGTTGAATTGATACCATGCGTTGCGCTTGAATGTGAAGGTGTGGGGCTTAGTATTTCTGCCGACGTTGACGATGGTTTTAACTTTGGCGTTGTAATAAACAAGATTATTTGAGAAGGTAGAATTTTGACATTGGAGGATGCGCTGATCGGTATTATCTTGGAGGATGCGGATGATCCATTTTTGGGGATTGATGATGGTGTTGTGATGGACGAGGCATTGGGTGGAGGAGGCAAAAGCGATGGGGGCTTGGGCGCCTAGGAAACGGTTGCCAGCGACGGTGATTGCTTTGGCTTCGTATGTGGCATTGAGAGGCCTGAAGAATTGCTTGCCGGTGTGCCCGCCTAGGTTGATGGCGCGGTGGCCTGTGTTTTTGAAAAAGGAGCGGGTGATGCTGATTTGGTGGGATCCGCCTTTGGTTTGGATGGCGTTGGCGGGGCTATATTTGGGGTCTCCGATAAAGGTCATTTGGTCGATGCTGCCTTGGGCGCAGCCGACCATGTCGATACCCGAGCCAGCCCATTGTGTGATGGTGATGTTTTGGAGGGTGAAGTTTTTGACGCCCGAGAGTTTGATCGCGTCGTGGTTGCCTCGCGGGCCGATTTTGCTTATTTTTAGGTGCGAGAGCTTGATGCCGATGGCGCTTCTTTGACGGGGTAAGCCGTCGTCGATGTTGATGCCGTTGTCTGTGAATTGTGTGATGTGCAGATGCGAGAGGGTGATATAGCGGCAGGCCACGAGATGGATGGCTTCTTTGGTTTTGAATCGGCCATGAAACAGAGGCGGGGCTTTTGGGTTTTGTGCGGTGATGGTGATGGGCGCCTTGGCGGTGCCCCGGATATTCTCAAAAAAATATGACCCGCGGTAGGTTCCCGGGGCGATGGCGATGGTGTCGCCGGGCTTTGCGCTTTGGATGGCGTGGATGATTTTTTCTCGGGTGTTGACGCGGTGTGTTTTGGCGATGGCTA
>CAZSSX010000088.1:4386-9531 GCA_964609545.1 uncultured Phycisphaeraceae bacterium
AGGCAGGCTTAGTCATTAGAGCCAGCCATTTGAATAAGGAAAATCAGGATGTGCCAAAGGAGCATGGCGATGGCTGCGAAGAGTGCTAGGGATGCGCCTACGTATTGTGATTCGTGATAGTGGTGCATGATGTTTGAGGTGCTGTAGAGGACGACCGCCCCTGCTAGGATGATAAATCCGACGGTGATGATGGGGCCGAGGGTGAAGCCGGTGATGGCTGAGACAATGATCAGCGCGATGGCGCCGAAGAAAGCGTAGGTGATGTAGCGTCTCCAGCTGGAGAGGTCTTTGCGGGTATAAAACATGATGGCGGTGAGTACGGAAAAAATACCTAAGGTGGCCAAGGCCGCGGTGGGGACGATGTCGGCGCCGTCGGATTGCATGCTGATGCTATTGGCTAAAAGAATCAGCGGAGAGAAGATCAGCGCTTCCATGGTGATATAAGCAGCAAGTGCGGCGTATTGAGAGGCTTTGCTCCGCGAGGAGTGGGCGACGTTGCTGGCGATGCTGCCGGCAAAGCCTAAGACCATGATGGCGATGAGGAAGGTAAAGCTGCTGCCTTGGAAAAGTACGCGGTAAAGCGTTAGGGCTACGCCGATTTTGATGAGGATAGCGATTAAGCCGGCAAAGGTGATGATCGCGCCAAAAAGATGGGCATAGGTTTTCATGATAAACGTGGCGCGCACATCGACGTTGTCGTTAATGACGCCTGCTTGGCTATAAGGATTTTTATTGGCGACTTGCTCTTCGGGGTACATGGGATTTCTCCAAAATGGGGTCAATAAAACCGGGTGACACGGATAGCAAAAAATAATACGCAGCAGGTCGGCTAAAAGTTCTCTGATGAGCCACATTATCAAGCAGTCTTGGCTTGATGTCAAGGATTTGAGCGGGCGGGACTTTTTTTGTCAATAAAATAGGCCAAAGGATTTGCATCGCCGGTGATTATATTTTTTATTAGAAGGGAGTAAGCCCCCATGATTTCATATTATGACGTTTATAGTAGCTATGCGTTTGAGATTATCGGGGTGTTGATGGAAAAGGATTAAGACGAGAAACACGCCCGCCGATCAGATACGTAGGCATAAGTCTAAGAGAAAAACAGGACTTACCGATGAGAACAAATTGATTTAGAAAATAGCTGGAGTAAACCGTGTTGGTTTAAAGATTAGGCTAGGGTTGGCCCGATTTCTGTGCTATTTTAAAAAAACTTCAGTTGGAAAACAACTGAACGTGAGGAGATTATTGTTATGGATATTCGAAGAACAATGAAAAAAGGATTCACACTGGTCGAAATTTTGATCGTTGTGGTCATCTTAGGTATCTTGGCGGCCGTGGTTATTCCACAGTTTACGTCCGCCAGTGAGAGCGCCAAAGGATCGAGTTTAGTCACGCAGCTGCAAACGATTCGGGGCCAACTCGAATTGGGACAGAGTCAACACAACGGCACCTATCCAACCGTTGCTGAACTGAATGCAGGAGCGGCGGGTTCTTGGGCAGCTCTTATCTCTAAAACAAATGGCGGGTCCTATACCGTAGTAGCTGATGGTGCTTATGGCCCTTACTTACAACAAGCACCCACCAATTCATTCACCGGCGGAGCAGTGGTTGCTGACGATAATTCAGGGGACTGGTTCTATAATGATGGCGCTATTCTTCCTGTGCTAACCGCAGCACAAGCAACCACCGCGTTTGGTAATGCCGCGGCAGCAGATGTGAATTATAAATTGAAAGACTAATTTGATAAGGATTTTGAAAATATTTAAAAAAATCGATAGATTTTGCGCCCCGAATAGAGTTATTCGGGGTGTTTTTTTAGATGCCTCTTTTGATGTTTGCCCGCAAGCTTTGGTAGGGTGCCCGATGGACGGGGCGAGGTGAAATGAAAATGAAACAATATGACAGGGTGGATAAAAAGTGACTCCTAGATTAAGCCGATAAATAAAGGGTGTCGGCTGATCCATTTTTGATGCCGTGAAAGAAGGAGATAAAACAATGAAAAGTTTGAGCTATTTGAATATGATTTTGACGCTGCTGGTGATTGTGCTTGTGGCAAATTTGTGGGTCGGATCAAGCGATAGGCCTGTGTCTGATTGGGGTTTAGAAAATCAAGCCCATGCAGCGCGGTCAAAAGGATATCAGACACCTGATAGGGTTCGGGTCGGTATTTTATCAGAACTGAAAAAAGTTAACAGCAATCACGCCAAGCTGGTGACGCTTTTAAAATCGGGCCAAGTTCAAGTGAAAATGAAAAATGCGAGTAAGAGCAAAGCTAAGAAATAAGCGATAGGTTGGAGGGGCCGGCCCATGGTTTGGGCTGTTGCAGATTTCAGACCGTTGATGTCTGACCAGGTCATTTGAGAGGCATCACGAGGAGATGATATGTTTATCAAACGTCATGGTTTTACTTTAGTTGAAGTTTTAATGGTGGTGATCATCATGGGGATCGCGGGAATGATCATTGTCCCTCAAATGCTTAACGCCTCGACGTTAGGTGTGCAAGCGGCATCACGGGCAGTGGTGGCTGATACGCTGTATTTACAAAGTAACGCCATCGCGAGCCAGCGTAAACGCCGCCTTGTTTTTAATGTCGCAGAGAATTGGTACGGCCTTTATGATTTGTCCGATCCCGCTAAGCCGGTGATGCTTCATGCTAAATGGGTTCAGAGTAAAAAAGGGGATCATCTTTATCGAATTGATTTCGGTGAAGACAGCCGATTTGAGGGCGTGTCTTTGGTCAGTGCTAATTTTGGTGGGAAGAATTATGTAGATTTTGATGGGCTGGGTTCTCCGCTGTCTGGCGGAAATGTGGTTTTGATGGGCGATGGCCATCGCTATCGAATTAGCATTGCGCCGTTCACAGCACGTGTAACGATTAGCAAACTTGAGTAGTTGGGTGTAGCTGGGTTAAAGTTATCGAAAACGATATTTGTACGCATTGCAATCAAAGATTGGATAATATTAAGTCGATAAAAGGGGTAAGCAAGGAGATGTAAAATCTATATAGATAGATTTTGCGTGTCCTTTTATCGCATAATTCAGGATGTGGCGCGATTAGGGATGTCCACGTCGATTGTTTATTTTAAGCTCAAGGAGAGTAGGGTATGAAAGCCACAGAATTTAAGAAATTAGTAGTTGCGTGTTTGGGAGCGGCGGCGATTACCGCCGGGGTAATGCCTCGTGTTACCATGGCGGGGAGGGAGGCCTCGCTGTCGGAGCTTTTGGCTGATGTGGGCGAAAATAAAATCGAAGATGATATTAACAATCTAGGAGGCGCCGGCGGAGATGCGAGCAACATCTCGGTGACCAAAGGCAAATTTGGAAAAGTAAATATCACCGCACCCGATGCGGAAATCAGCGACCTGCTTCAATACCTAAGCAGGGTGTTTAAAATGAATATTATCAGCACGCGAAACGTGTCCGGAAAAGTCAACGTCAATATCAATGACCTCAATATGAAAGATGCATTGACCGCGATCTTAGAACCCAACGGCTGGACGTATATCGAAAAAGGAAAATTTATATACGTCTACACCAAAGAAGAACTCAAAGAAATCGAAGCAGCCAGCAGAAAAATGGCGACGAAAATTATTAAACTAAACTACCTAACCGCGGTAGATGCCGCGAAATTTGTAGGCTCTGCCAAGTCAGAAAAAGGAACCATCACCACAAACTTAGACCCCAAGTCGGGATTTGGAGCAACCGAATCAGATGGCGGAGCCAACGAGTTTGCCCTCGGTGATGTGATGGTGGTACACGACTACGAAGAAAATATCCAAGCCATTGTAAAGCTCGTCAAAGAGCTAGATACCAAGCCCGTTCAAGTACTAGTAGAAGTGACTGTGCTGCGTGTGGCATTGACAGAATCAACCGCGCTAGGCGTGGATATGTCGGTGTTATTCTCGATGGATTTTGATGGCATTACAGCGCCTCTAAATCCGATCGCGGACCTAACCGGAGGCGTGATCAAAAACAACGGCGGGGCGGCGCAAACAAGCTTCGGATCAATCACCAAAAGTGGCGGTTCAAAAATAGGATTCCTGACAAAAAACTTGGCGATGTTTATACGTGCAGTAGATGAAGTCAACGATACGACCGTGGTGGCCCACCCTAAGGTGTTGACACTCAACCGGATGCGCGCAGACTTGCAAGTAGGATTAAAACTAGGCTATCAAAGCACCACAGAAACAAGCACCAATACCACCCAAGATGTTAAATTTATTGATACAGGTATCAATTTAAAGGTACGCCCTTTTGTCAGTAACGATGGCCATATCCGGATGGAATTAAAACCAAGCTTGTCAGACGGCACAACGCGTGATACCGCAGCCGGAACCATTCCCGACCAGAACGTGCAAGAGCTAACTACCAATGTGATTATTCGTAACGGACAAACCATCGTGCTAGGCGGTTTGTTTAAAGAAGATGTTGTGACAGACCGTAAGCAGGTGCCGGGCTTGGGTGACGTGCCGTTCTTGAAATATGCTTTTAGAGGTCAAGATGACTCGGTAAAAAGAAGCGAAATTATTTTTATTGTCAAAGCCACGATTGTTAAAGATAACCAGATGGATTCTGTGAGTAAGCAAGCCCTAGATAGTATCCGCTTACGCCGCCTAGGTGCAAGAGAAGGATTACTCGCATGGTCAAGAGAAAAAATGAGTTCAAAGCATCTACGCAATGCGTACCTGGCTTCTGAAAATGGAGACACGACGCGCGCCAAGTGGCATGTCGATATGGCGCTAAACATGAACCCTGTGTATGTGGAAGCTAGGCGTTTGAAAGAAAACTTAAGCAACAAAAAAGAGTTGCTGCCTAACAATAGTCTCTTGATGGAATCGATCGATGGCTTTATCAATAATAAAGTAAAACGCTTAGAAAGCCTGAAAAGCGCGATGCGAGAAGTCGCCACACCACCAGCGGTGGCCAAAGCCACAGAGGCTGCCCCCAGCAGTGATATTGCCCAGAAACAAGCCCAGGAACAAACCGATACAGAGCTAAATCCTCTTGATGCGTTTCTAGGTTATCAATCCCAGTGGTTTGATTTTTCAGCTTTTGAAAAAAACCAAACCGCAGAGCAAGTCGATGAACAAGTTGATCAAGAGACTCAAGCAACTCAACAAGCCAATGTCGAAGATGATGAAGAGC
>CAZSSX010000089.1:0-9515 GCA_964609545.1 uncultured Phycisphaeraceae bacterium
CCGACTGGATCGTCCAAACATACCAAATGAATATACTCGCTCAAATCGGACACGCCGGACACATCGCACCCCCATGGCTAGCCTGGCCAGCCATGATCATTATCGGCACCCTCATGACAAGATCACTCATTAAAAGCTTTTACAGAAAAATATCAAGCAAAGCTCCCTCACACTAAAGCAAAAATCATACCGCTTAAGAACCAAAAATACCAAAACCCATACCCACAAAGCACTTTTTCGATACAAATCGACCGAGAAAACAAACAAAAGGTTATCCACAAGAATCCGCCCACAAGGATCTATAATAAATTATCTTGATTTACAACAATAAATACACTAAAAAAACTATAGAAAAAGATAAATGAAGTCCGATTAAATAAGTGGGACCTGTTCCCAAACCCCTAAATTGCTTTCTCCCCTCCGCCCCGTTGTCGCTTCGGTGACAGCGGGGTTTTTAATTCACAACATCAAACAAAATCAACCCCCACCGCACCCCTCTTTACGCATATAAATCGTCGCATCATGACCATGCGTAAAATAATCCTGAGCATACCTAAGCAAAGGCGTACGAGAAAAACCCCACCCCATCAACCCAAAACTATCCAGTCGTCTAGCAGGATAATCCTGAGGCGTCGCCTTCCGACCAGACCGATCAGACAAAAAATTAAAAATAAGAACTTCACCCGTAACCTCCCAAGCCGCATCCAAAACCCGAAACACCTCATCATCACTCATCGTATTAAGCGTACCCGAAATCACCACCACATCAACCCCACCACCACACGCATCAACTAACCGACTCCCCTCAGCCAAAAGATCAAAATATCTAAAATCCGTCCGAACCAAACCCCGCCCACCTGCAAAACCAATCACATCCTTCAAACCATCCACTCCCGTATAATGAGAAAACTCAACCCCACCAGCTAATAAATAAGCCGCAAAATCTCCCCGAGAACAGCCCAAATCCAAAATACGTTTACCATTCAAATCCACCATCTCTGAAAAAATCTTAAATCGCAACTCCTGAGAAGCACGAGACGCCCAAAGCGTCACACCAAAATCCGTGCCATGCTTGGCCTGCCAATCCTCATAAGGCTTCAACGCATCTTCTTTAAACCGGGCTTCAGACATCAAACACTTCCTTCAATAAACAAAAAAACACACAACAAATCCCCGCACCTCGTCAACGCCCCCCTTCCAAAGATTATTCCCAAAAAACACAAACCCCCTACCCCACATAAACACCACCAACAGCAACCACCTTAAAAATCAATATGCCAACGCAGCATAAAAGTAGCATACGAATCGCCCGAGGACTGACCCACAAACTGCTTAGTAATAAACGTCTCAGAGTAGGTGAATTGAAAGCGTTGCCACTGCGCAGAAATCCCCAGCGTCGTGCGCCCCACCCAATTCTCCAGCTCCTTAGAATGCGACCCATGATAATTATTGCCCTGAATAAACGTATCATGCTCCACATAAGAAGCCTGATACCCCGCAAAAAAGTAAGCATTATAAACTTTCCAAGTCCCCTGATCCGCGCGATAAGAAGTATGCGTATACGATGGGATGTCATCAATCCGACCCGGGCCAAAATCCTGAGGTAAATTGAGCCCTATACGCAACGTCGCACCCGCCGTTAACTCACGATTAATATTGCCAAGCGTAATCCCCGCAGCAGGAATCATCTGAATCTTAAAATGATCCTCAAAACCATGCCCCACAACATTATATTTCCATTTATGCTTATATCGCAGATTAAAACCAATCTCATCTTTCAACTGATTATCCCAACCCTTAGGCTCCTGAATCTGAAAAAGCGTATGAATCAAAGACTGCGTCGTACCCGATAGCGCCGAAGGACCCACCACCCCCAAGTCAATCTGCAAATGATCGTAATGTTTATTATTGGCCCGCTGATAAAAAATAGAACCATAAAGCCAACCCGCATAAGGCCTATCATTAGGCTGCAAACTCGCCAAGTGAATATTATTAGGCGTGTAAATCTGCTGACCAATCGCAAAACCAGCAGCAGAACGCACCGGATTACCCTCACTATTCTCATAAGGCAAATACTGCTGCAACTCATAAGTTAAATTCTTAGCCCACTGAGGATGCGCCGCGTAATTAACCTGCAACCCCGAGGTATAATGTTTATCAGATTTATTATTAAACTTAACAATACCCCCATCATTCTCAATAAAAATATCCAAATGACCACAATCATAACGCCGAAAAAGTTCTAGATTTGCCAGCGGATTAAAATCACTCATCGTAAAATCAGCCACATGACCATAAGCAACACCAGCAACAACACACACCAGCAAAACCACAGCATTTTTCAGAATCATTCTAAAGAGATTCATAACTTATCCTAAATCACGGCCCAAGAAAACCGATTACATGCCAAGCCATTGCAAAAACTATCATACAATGACGTTATAATATTACCACAGCCAACAAATGGCCAATGCAACGTAACACCGTCCCATAAAATGGGGAAAGATCAACAAAACAAGATCACCCATACAATCAAGAAACAGCACCAAATATGAATCATCCACGCATCGCAGAACATCAAAAAATACAACAAAAATTGCAACGCATCATTCTACGCATACTAGGCCTCGCCATCTTCCTCCAATGCATCTACCCCCTATACCAAGCCACCGTCAACAACTATTCCAGCTATGGACATTTCCTCGCTAAATATACAGTCGGCGATAATAACACACCACTTAGCCAATTACAGCTATTATTACTGGACAGAGTTCTAGTTATAACCTTATTACTATCTGGATGGGAAGTCCTACGAAAAAGAGGCAACGCACTAGCCCTAACCTTCATCTTCATCTGGTTCGCAGGCCAAGCAGCCCTCCAGTCCTTCCTAAACAATATGCCACCATACACACAATACACACCCATCAATCAAGCCCTAAGATACCTCACACCCCTAGCCTATTACCTACTCAAACAAACAACTAAAAAAACAAACCCGCCCGCGCAAATCGGAAAATTCTCAGCCCCGTGGCTCCCCATACTACGCATCGCCACAGCCATGACCTTTATCGGGCACGGCCTAGCCGCATTCTGGGCCAAACCACAATTCGTTGAACTCATCAACGGCACGCTCATGAGCATCCAAGAATCCACAATCTTCACCACCGCCAAAGACCTACGCATCGAAGATGAAGCCATCATCAAAAGCTACATCCTCCAACCCATCGCCGCCCTCGATTTCATACTCAGCATCATCATACTCATACCCGCAGCAACCCTATGGAAAACCCAACGCTGGATATCCCTATATCTAGCCCTCTGGGCACTAATCACCGCCACAAGCAGAGTCACCGCCTACAGCATAGCCCACTGGCCAGAAATCATCATACGCGCCACTTACATCCTCGCCCCATTAAGCCTATACTTTTATTTCACCTACAGCGCAAAATTCGCAGACAAACTCAAACAACAAGACGCCCTAACCTCACAAGAGAAATAGACCCCATGAAAAATAAAAATTTGCTTAACTTCCTCATCCTCACCTGCATCCTCACTGTAATACCAACCCCACTACACGCAAAAAATAACCCACCCGCATCTCACAAAAATCATCCCCCCCAAAAAACAGCACCTCAAGCCAAAAACCAATCCCCCAACCCCACCTGGCTAAACGACCAAACACGCAAAGCCCAACAAGCAAACATCACCAAAATGCAAGGCACCATACCCGCACAATGGCGAATCATCTGGACGCAAAACCCCAGCCAACAAGCCACCATCTCCTGGTCCACCAGAAAACCAGGACAAAAACATATCGTCTACTTCGATACCGTCAAACAAAATCAAAAAATTCAAAAATACAAATTCGCCACCGCTTCCTACCGCGATGGCCAATACACAACAACCCCCGCAGAACGCCGCAACAACATCCCCACCGCATACTATCATCACGTCAAACTCACCAAGCTCAAACCCAGCACACGTTACTATTTTATCATCGCATCAGATCAAAACATCTCACGAGAATTTTACTTCATCACCGCACCCAACGACCAACGCAACATAGCCATCATCTCAAGCGGAGACAGCAGAGCAAATACCCCAACATCAAACCGAGCCATACACCCCATGCGCTGCCAAATGAATCTCATGCTCAGATACTTCATCAAAACACACAAAGAGATCCTAGCATTCGCACACGGCGGAGACTACGTCTTCAAAGGAAACAAGTGGGGAGACTGGACACACTGGCTCTCACACAACGAACTCTGCGTCACCAAAGACGGGCACATCCTACCCATCATACCCACCAGAGGAAACCACGACACCGGCCCACTCTTCAATCAAATATTCGACAACCCAGGCGGAACGCAAAATTACTACCTCACAAAACTAAGCCCCCTAGCAAGCCTAATCACACTAAACTCTGAAATTTCAGTCAGCGGAAAACAATACACATGGATCAAAAAAACACTACACACACAGCGCAAAAACACACCCTGGCTCATCGCACAATACCACCGACCACTTTACCCCGCCGTTAAAAAACCAGGCAGAGCCAAAAGATTCTGGACAACCCTATTCGAAAATAATAATCTCAACATCGCCCTAGAAAGCGATGGGCACGCACTCAAACGCACCATCCCCATACGCAAAGACAAATACCACCCCAACGGCGTCGTATATCTCGGCGAAGGAGGCATGGGCGTCAAACAAAGACTACCCCTACACAACCGATGGTACTTCAAACCCAACGGCATCGCCATCAGCCAACACCATCTCATCCTACTACAATTCAACCCACAAAAAATACGCAGCAGATTCTACTCACCAAAATTAAAAGTCCTCGACGATTACACCATCACCAACACATCACAGCAATAAAACCAACCCCCTAAAAAATAAACAAAAATCAAAAAAAACACCACCAAAACAAGTGCCCAACACCATGAATCAAAAACAAACAAACCCCAACCACACCAATAACACATGGCTACATGCCCTAAAAGGAAAGTTCATCGTCTTCGATGGACCCGACGGCTCCGGCAAAACAACACAATACAAACGCTTCGCACAACTGGCCAAACAAAACCAAATAGAAGTCTGCCAAGTCAGAGAACCAGGCGGAACACCCATCGGAGAAAAAATCAGAGACATACTCCTAAACCCACAACACCACCAAATGAACGCCACATGCGAAATGCTACTCTACATGGCCAGCAGAGCCCAACTCGCACACCAACAACTACTCCCCGCAAAACAAAGAGGCGCACTCATCCTAGCAGACCGATTCATCAGCTCAACACTCGCATACCAAGGCGCAGCAGGGGGAATACCCACACAAAACATCATGCAAATCGGAAAACTCGCCGTACAAAATGCCTGGCCAGACCTCGTCGTCATCTTCGATGTCTCACCACAAAATGCCGAAAAAAGAATCAGCAAAACACCCGACCGCATCGAACTCAAAGAAAGCAACTACCACAAAAAAGTAAGACAAAGCTACCTACAACAAGTCCAAGATCAACCCCAAAACCACCTACTCATAGACGCAAATCAATCCGTCCAAGCCGTCTACGATGCACTCATCGTAGGCTTAAAACAAAAATTCACATAAACCCAAAACACATCATCAAAACACAAAAAAACCACCCCCCATCAAGCCGCACCACGCCCCGCATCCCGTCCCTCACCAGGCAATGCAGACTCAACAATATCAACCAAAGCCTCAAAACACCGACCAATCTCATCAATCCCTTTGCCTTCCATAATCGCATGCTCGCATCGCCTAGCTATCTCTGATATCTCCGGAAACCCATAATTAGAACCCGCACCCGAAATCTTATGCGACAAATCTTTTATCTCATCCAAGTCTTCCTCAACACAATACCCCCGCAACAAGGCTGCCGTATCAACCAACCCATCCAAATACATCTTCAACAAACTCGCAAATTCCTTATCATCAACCATCTCAGAAATCATCAAAACCTTCCCGTTCATCGCCAAATCCATCACACCCTCAGCACAAGCCCCCTTCTCAACCCCACCCAAAACTTGACCAGACTCACCCATACCCTCACCCACAACATCGCCATTCTCACCCACATCACCCTCACCCACATCACCCACCAAGTCTTTACCAAACCGGTAAAGAACCTCCACAAAATTATCAGGCAAAATCGGCTTGCTCAAATATTCATTAGCACCCGCAGCAAAACAACGCTCTTTATCCTCAGACATCACATTTGCAGTCAATGCCACAATCGGCGTCGTCTCTCCCATCTCACGAATCTTCGCCGTTGCCTCATAACCATCCATAATCGGCATCTGCATATCCATCACAATCACATGAAAACCCTCACCACGATCATTCGCCTCATTCACACGCTGAATCGACACCGCACCGTTCTCAGCAGAAACAACACAACCCCCAGCCTGCTTCAGCACATAACCAATATAATTCTGATTATCAATATTATCATCAACAACCAAAATACGAAAACCCACCAAACTATACGTCGCAACCGAAGACTCACGCCTCTCGTGCTCTTCGATCACCTTCGTCAAAGAACGAATACGCTCAGGCCCAGCAATAGAATCATTATCGATCTCAATATAAAAAGTAAAACAACTCCCCTCCCCAGGCTCAGACTCCACCGTAATATCACCCGCCAACAAATACGCCAACTGCTTAGAAATATTCAAACCCAATCCCGTCCCACCATAGTTACGCGTATTGTTCATCTGCACTTGACGGAAAGATTGAAAAATCAAAGGCAACTTATCACCCGGAATACCAATCCCCGTATCTTGAACCTTAAAAACAAACCGCGTCTTACCCGCCGTCGGCGAATCACACGTCTCAACAATCAAAGTAACACCACCGCGCTCAGTAAATTTAATCGCATTGTTAATCAAATTAATCAACACCTGCTTAATACGCAGCGCATCGCTAACAACCTGACGCGAAATCGCATTATGAAAAACAATACTAAAACTAATATCCTTCTTAGATGCCATCGGCGCAACAATAGAATCAACCGTCATCAAAACCTCACCCAAATCACAATCCGTTAGCTCCAACTTCATCTGACCAGCTTCAATCTTAGAAACATCTAAAATATCATTTACCAGATCAAGCAAATGCTCAGCGTTATCATAAATCTTATGAGACCAATTCGTAATATTAGACCGATCATCACCATTCTTCAGCATCAAATTAGAAAAACCCACAATAGCCGTCATCGGCGTACGAATCTCATGACTCATATTAGCCAAAAATTCAGACTTAAAACGACTCGCTGACTCCGCAGCAGTCTTAGCCTCTAACAAAGAAACCTGCGTACGCTTCCGCTCAATAACCTCATCCTCCAAACGACACGTCACACGGCGAGAATACTCATAAGTCAAAACGTAATCAACAACAAGCCCAACCATCGGAACCAAATAAGAACCAATCTTCAAAAAATGAGCAATATTAAAATGATTATCAAAAAGACGATCAGAACCAAAAGTCATATGAAGCTGAGTAACAACATCAGGAATCACACTAATCAATAAAGACAACGCAAAAATAGACCCAGACTTCTTATAATACCAGTAATAAACACCCGTACCAAAAATCGCAAACAAAAAAAGCGGAATCATATCAAACGGCCTAGCAATAATCGAATCATGATACATCGTCTGAGGAAGCACACGCGACCCAGCACAAAGATGAATAATCTCATAAGCAATCAAAGCAAAACCCACGCAGATAAAAAGAATCATCAAATTACCACGCCTACCCGAAGCATTCTTAGGACGAAGAATAACATACGCCACACCCACAATCATAATCAACGCCTTAAAAATACGACAAATAGCCCACGTAAAAGGAATCAAATTATTATTAGGCGCATGAGCGTGAATCAAACGATCCGCCGCAAAAGTATGAAATGCATCCATACAACCCGCATAAAAAATAGCCAAACCAATCAAAATCACAGCCGCATCACCCTTGATACGATAATACGCAAAAGATAAAATCAACGTAAACAAGGCCGCGCAAAAAGCAGACCATTCCAAAATAGTATGAACAAAGCCACCCTTCAGCGAATGAAACATCGCATCGCTTTGCTCCAAAGCCGTAGCATCACTCATAGAACCCCAAGGCATCGCAATCTTAGCAATGCCAAACCGCAATGAAATCAAATTAAGAACAAACGGCGCCACACAACACACTGTCACACCCAAAATGAAAAAAAATGCTAACTTCTTTGAATGCTGTATCTCTAACTCATTAGCCATCATTAAATCCCAGAAATTGAAATTACTCAGTGAAAAAAATATCCCACACAACCGTCTCTCCCTTCTTCGGCTAAAAAGATACACAACCCAAGACCCAAATACCCAATGAATAACCACAAAAAAACATATAAACACAAAAAAAACACCCCGCATAAATCGCGGGGTGCATCAAGTCCTAAAGAAAAATAAGCTATTCTCCCGGGATATACCCGATAACACCAGACCAAGGCGATGATGCCGTAGCATACAACTTCTTCCCAATCCGACCCGATAAATACGCCAACCGACCCGCACGCGTACCATACTTCATCGCCAAAGCCATACTCACCGGATCCTTAGCATGAGCAATACCTGTATTCAAAAGCACACCATCAACACCAAGCTCCATCGCAAGCGTCACGTCCGATGCAGTACCCACACCCGCATCCAAAATCACCGGATAATCAGCATCGCCCTCTTTCAAAAGCTCTAAAATAATACGGATCGCATTAGGATTCAAAACACCTTGACCAGAACCAATCGGCGAACCCGCAGGCATCACCGCAGCAGCCCCCGCCTCCTTAATCTTAACCGCCATAATCGGATCATCAGAGGTATAACACAAAACCTTAAAACCCTCAGCAACCAACACCCGACAAGCCTCAAGCGTACCCACAGGATCAGGCAACAACGTCTTCTTATCACCCAACACCTCAAGCTTCACCCAGTCCCGTCCCGCATTACCAAGCTGATCCAAAATATCACGGCCCAAGCGCGAAACACGAATCGCATCCTCCGCAGTAAAACAGCCCGCAGTGTTCGGCAAAATCGTATACTTATTCGTATCAATATAATCCAACAAATTACGACCCTCACCATCAACCAAGCGCTCCCGACGCACCGCAACCGTCACCATCTCCGTACCAGAGTCCGCCAGCGCACGCTGCATCGTCGGATAATCAGGGTATTTCCCCGTACCCACAATCAGCCGAGAACCAAACGTCTTACCCCCAATAACCAAAGCCCGATCTTCTACTTCGTTGATCTGCATACCAATAAATCCTCTTAAAAACCATAACAAAAAATAGCCAATGCAACACTTAAACAACAACACACTCACTCACCCCCTCCCCCCCTTAACCCCAAACCTTAACCCCCACCCACTAACATCACCAATTTCACACAATCATCACAAGCCAGCAATTTAACTTCCTCCTCAAGACTAGGCGCCAACCCCCCACTAACCC
>CAZSSX010000090.1:0-9459 GCA_964609545.1 uncultured Phycisphaeraceae bacterium
AGCTGTATTGGCTGTATCATAGCTGTATTGGCTGTAGCGTAGCTGTATTGGCTGTGAAATGTCTGTATTGGCTGTGAAATGGATGTATTGGCTATCAAAGCCGAGGACATCATGGGAGACAGCCGGGATATTGAAGTCTGGATCGAAGGGCATGGCAAGAAAAACAGAGGGCACGTCCGCGGGCATGGCCCAATGCGAGGCCGAAGTTTTGACGCAGATGATATCAACAATATGCACAAAGCAATGAGGATGCGGGGTTTGATGATGGGCCAAGCCCATAGCAAAGGCATGAAATATCAACAGCGTGGCCCTCGATTCCATGGCGGCCAAAAAGGGCAATTTCATGCACTAAAGGGCAAAGCTTTCCATATGCAAAAAATGAATCACAAGCGGATGGCCCAAGATATTCATCGCCGCTTGGCAGCCCTTGAAAAACGCGTGTTTGGTAAAAGTAAAGCCGCACAAGGGAAAAATATCAGCGGCTGCGAGGCTTTGAGTGGCCAATGCCGATTGGGGCGCGGGCATGAAATGATGCTCCCCCAAAAACACCGAGGTGGTCAGATGCAAGGTCATCAGATGCACAAAAAAGGACAGCGCATGCAAGGCCATCAAAGGGGCCGTCAAGGCATCAAACAGCGGCACATGTTAATGGGCAAACCACTCAAAGGCAGCAAGCGCATGCATCACAACAGCCAAGGCGATGTACAGCAAAAACTAAGCATACAGCAACGGCGCGCCATCGCCGCGGTGAAAAGAAATGCCGCTGCCCAGATTCGAAAAATTATGGCTCAAGGGAAACACCACGCAGGCAAAGGACGCAACGGTCTTCGCCACCTAGATGAGCGTGAAATGAAAATACACCAGCAATAGATGCGACAGATGCGTGAACTTCAGCATCGATTTCGAGGCCATAAAGGATACCCCAAGCATCTGAAAAAGAATACGCCCCCTCGCTCTTTAAAATTAAAATCGGTGAAGGATGCAGCATCGTCTCCCGCGGATTTAGTGAGCTTATTAGATCAACTTGTGGGCTAAGCTTCGGTTGATGTAACGGATATAAAATAGATGTCGATGAATTTTTATAAATCGTACGAAAACTCCCAGAGCCAAGGCCCCGCGTCTTGGCTCTGGGCTGTACGATGGGTGGAAGCGTGGGTGGAGGGGTGGGTAGAGGATTCGTGGCGCCAAACGCTCGCGGTCAAAAAAAGAGCTTATGACCAAGAGGTTATGCAAACCGAACAAGCAGAAACCCAAGGGCCTGTGGTTAATGAATGGGATGCGGTGCAGGCCAGTTTAAACGGCGACGAAGAGGCGTACAGCATCTTGGTCGAAAAATATCAAGCCATGGTCGGGCGAATCATGTGGCGATTCACACAAAATCGCGGAGAATGGGAAAGCCTAATTCAAGATGTATTTGTTCAAAGCTGGCTTAGCCTAAAAAACTTTAAAGGGCAAGGCGCCTTCGCGGGGTGGCTAAATAAAATCGCCGTCCGGTGTGGCTATCGCTTCTGGAAAAATCAAGAAAAAATGAAACACGCGGTGAGCTTAGAAGATTGGTCAGCCGTAGCATCTACAGGCAAAGACTCCGGTTCATCTTCTCCCCAAGCAGCCTATCGTTTGGTCAGCGCATTACTCGGCCAATTGCCTAGCAAAGATCGGCTCGTCTTAACCCTACAGTATTTCGAAGGCCTTAGCGCTGATGACATCGCCATCCGAATGGGCTGGAACCGTCCGATGGTGCATATGCGGGTTTATCGCGCGAAAAAAAAATTAAAACAAATAATCAGTCAAACCAAAGGGAGTCAAGCCAAGCATGAAACGATTTGAACAAATGCTAAAATTAGCCACCGGCGCAGCTGCTCCCCAGTGTGATGCGCGACCAGAGGTCTTACGCCGTATCAGACAGATACGATACGAAAAAACGCGCAGCAGTGGTGCCCGCAAAGGTTTCTATTGGTTTGCAGGAGGCAGCGTAGGCGTGGCCTGTTTAGGCTTGGCGATGTTAATGATGTCGGGGCAAAGCTCCCAGCAGGGGTGCTGGAATGTGATGATTAGCTTGCTCCAGCCCGATACTTTGAGATGGGTTTGGTGATGATGTATCCGACTAAAAAAAGAAGCAATAAGCGAGGCGCAATATCCTCTGCATTATTATCCGTCTTGGCTGGCGCACTGATTCTAGGCTCTGGCTTTGTCATGGGCGTGGTGGCAGAAAAAATCTGGAGAATCGCCCCGACAAATCATGAGCAGGAAGATCAGTTGGCTTTTGTGCATACGGAATTTATCCTAGGCGATGAAGTTGCAGCCACAAGTCAAATCCCCCCCCAACCCATGCATGGCAATCACCCCGTGATCACCATGATGATGGTCCATCGCTTGAGAAATCTTCTAGATTTAGAGGATGACCAAGTGACACAAGTTATCGAATTAGTCGGCGAGCAAATGGCTAAATTGCAAGAAGTTTACGGGAAGCTCAAGCCCGAGGTAGACGCGATCCATCGCCAAACCAGCCAAGGCTTCAAACAAGTACTCAACGAAAAACAGTATCAAATCTGGTTGAATCATTTTAACCGCGCCAAGTCCTATCAAATCGAAATTCAAAAACGCTACGGCGGCCCGCGCGGCCATCACCCCGGACGCCATCGCTTCAGAAAAAAAAGCAGAGGCCACCCCATGCATTGGAGAGGCAGTACTAAAAACAGACCATGGCTAGCAGGTGAAGCCGTGTCCGAGGGAGAAGGCCCCATTCTGAAAATAAAAAAACACCACGCCCCAAAAAAATAAAATCATCGCCTTTGTATATGCCCATCACACATGCCACCTAAGCATTAAACCCCGAGTCAGTTTTCTAATAGCAGCAGCATATATAAATACGATCTGGATTTGACATCAAGCAGAGATCGCGCCGAAATGTGCAGCTAGAGTAGCACTTGTGTGCGGGGCTCTATTTTTTGAGGTAGCTCAATGTCTTTCAGGTCTGCTGCTTCAACGGCTGTCAGCGGCGAAATCTCAATGATGGCGTCGATATGGTGAGCTTGATCATAAGGAATTGCCACGCCTTGGGCTTCCAGCCAGCGGGCTGCGCGCTGGGTCTGAATCAGTTTAGAGGTTTGCAAACAATCGACTTGCCCGGGGCCATCGGCGTTTTTGATCGGCGCAAATTCCTCGATGCGATCGGTCTCGTAAATAATCGAATGCTCACAAAGGGGTAATGCGTCAAAAACAAAAGTCTCAAGCTTCACCGCGTTAGGCTGTTGCGGATCGGGCTGATCTAAACAAGCTACTTTTTTATCTGCACGGTGCCAAGGCAGACCGAAGTTACCTTGGTTAAGCTGCTCGACAAAATCAACAGCAATCAAATGGATCGCGATTGAGCCAGCGCGAAAAACCAGCGAGCCATCATCGTGAGTTTGCTCGGCTAATGCATCGGGCAAATCTGAATATTCAATCACCGTGATCTTATCATCAACCAAACAAAAATTACCCAATTTTTCCTTAGCGTAGGCTTTGGGCAACATCTTAGAGGACATCTGGCATTGATCGATGGCGTGCAACCCGATGAAAAGCGGATCGATAGCTTTGACAATAGGATTGTCGATTTGGGTGTATGAAATCTGTGTGATGCCTCGCTTTTGCATATCCGCAAGCGCGCCAGAAGTAGACAGGGCTTTGAGCGCTCCGCCATGTCCATTAGGCGAAAGAGCCAACTGATCTTTGGCCTGCAAAAGCACGCGCCCGTTGGTCGGATCGATCGCGGGCATCATCGCTTGGGGGAAACATTGAATCGTCTGGGGGTCTAAACCGAAATAACCATTCTGTTCAAAATAAGCAATCGTTTCCCGATGATTTGCCGGGCTTGTCATGATATACCAAGGCAGCGTGCAATCGTATTTTTCCTGATTTTTACGCAACGTTTCTGCTAAAATGCCAAAGAGGCTTACGTGCCTAATCGGTGTCGCGGGGAAGGCGCCCTTGGGGCCATCAAATCCTAGCCGCGTGCCTTGCCCGCCCGCGACGGTAAACAACGCCACCTTCGATTGGCTGATCAATTCTTTGCCTAGCTTCTGGGCTTTTTTATATTTCTGTTTGTGCTCAGCCGTCGGGGTAGGGCCATAGCTAGGGGCGGGCTGAATATTTTCCGGAACCGTAAATTCAGGCTTCTGCTGCACATGAGAAAGAATCAATTTTGAAATCTCGGGCCAGTCGATCGCGAGGATTTGATCTAAAAAATCGACACGCTGCTGGATAGAAAGTTGATCGTAATATTCAAGCACGTGCCCTTGCCCCGCTTGGTTTAAAACCAATCGGGCACTGCTGAGTTTGTCCGCGAGTTGCTGCGTGTCGGTGTGGATCATAAGAAAATAATCGATCTATAAAAAGGAATCGCCGCGTGAAAAGACGCGGCGATAGGGGGTCTAAAAAAACGTCTCTGCTTCCTTTATTATCCTTTGTTTTGCCATGCAACTTTACCGATAAAAAAGGGCCCTAAACGTTGGAGGTATTGCGAAGTCTGTTTGGTCTTCCGCATTCGCTGAACAAGTGCCGACAAGGGATGCAGCTCTTTGCCGACCAAGCCGATAATAAAGTCATTATCCGACTGATCTAATCCGTGGCAGGCCAGACGAATGTCCGAGGCATATTGCGCCTCGCCGTATGCACGACCGATAGAACCATGTTCCATCAAAATCTCACGTTGCAATTCAGCACTAGCCGTTTCAAATTTTCCCGAACGCCTCAACGGATACCAAATCGCCCACTGATTATCGGGTTGCGTTGCGTTTCTAATCGGCCGATCAAAGAGGCATTCTTTTAAGTCGGGCTCGTAGCCGATAGAATAAGTCCTGCCAAACATCGTAAAATCGGGCCTAGGCGTAAGCATCGCAAAAGGTTCTTGCTGCAAGACATCTCTTAGCTTGGTCACGAAAAACGCGGGGTCTTCCGAGTAAGTCAGCAGCGCCACCCCGTACGGGTCGTTAATGTCTTGATAAAGCGCACCGACGATCTGATTTTCATCTAAACTTTCAATCAATGATTGCGTATCTAAGCAGTCGGTGAAAACCAACAGCTGCATAAATAAGCGGGTGTCCGAGGACTGAGGCACGCCGTCTTTAGGCGAGCCTTTTTCGTCGATATTGGGTTTTTCTGTAGCGGTCTGTGGTCTCATGTTTAGGGTTCCTTAGGCGGGCTCTTCTAGTGAAGCACACGCAATTTTAAATCGGAGGGTGGACCCCTATGTTAGTTTTAAATAGCGGGGCTATCAAATGATTGCTCTTGGGATGTGAGTAAGTGGCTGCACAGAATCGCTCCCGCAGCGACAGCAGCCGTCTCAATACGCAAAATGTGAGGCGCAAATTGCCAAGGACAAAACCCCCCATCTTTAGCCCGCTCAACCTCCAACTCCGTAAAACCACCCTCGGGCCCGATGAGTACCAAAACTTCATGCGTTTCCCCCTCACCAAGCGGATCCATTCGGAGAGGCGCCGCGTCGTAGGGATGCGCCATCAGCTTCGTCCGCGCCTGCATCGTAAGCACCTGTTCGAAGGATTGCGCCTCACCAATGCTCATCAGATAAGGCCGCCGCGCCTGCTTGGCTGATTCGATGCAAGCCGCCTGGAAGCGTTGCAGTTTCTTTGCGCTAGGCCTAACCACCGCCCGATCACAAAGCAGCGGAATCAGTCGCCCAACACCCAGCTGCGAAAGCTGGTTAACCATCTCGTCGGCGCGAGGACCCTTGGGAATCGCAGTGGCCAAAGTGATCTGGATGTGGCTAGGCGGGCTATGGCTCAGCGCCGTGAGCGTGAGCGATGCGGATTTTGAACACGCCATCTCTAGCGTCGCCCGAGCCATCGTGCCTTGCCCGTTGAAAATCTCCAGCTGCTGCCCTGCTTTAAGCCGAAGCACACGGATGGCGTGATGAGACTGGGCTTTGTCCAGCAGAAGCGTCGTGTGCAAGGGGTGCGCGGGAGTCAAACTTGGCAGATAAAAGGTATGCATAGCCTTTATTCTAACAAAAAATCAAACAAAAAAATCAGCCCAAATCCTCGCTTGAACAAGACGGCAAGCCAAACGCTGGAATTTCGAAAATCTCAACCTTAATCGCCGGCATAGCGGTATATTATCGGGGCGTATTGGCGGTGTTTAGGATTTTGTTTATAGTTTGAGGGGGTGAATGACGATGATGAAGTGGAGCCAGCGATACGCTGCGATACGCATCTAAAGTTAGGTGGCCGACAAGGGATATCTGTTTGACAAAGCCAGAAGAGCAAATCGAAGAAGAGGATGTGGACCTAGAAGCCGAGCTGAATGCTCTGCTAGAGGAGCTAGAGGTTATCTCGCCAGGCTTAATCGAACAAGCACAAACAGATGCTCAGTTGGCTGCAACGCAAATGCTCACAGATCAAGCAACCCCAGCAACGCCAGATTCCTCAGTAGCCCCCAGCGATCAAACGACAGAAACCAGCGACCCCCAAGCCGATGCCTTGGCAGATCAAATTTTATCTGAACTGCCCGCCGAAGATCAAGCCGCCCCAGAAACCACCCCCGCCACCCCCGTCACCCCTTCCACCTCAGTCACTCCCGCCCAGCCAATCGACGAGGATGTCGATGAGCAAACCCTAGAAACATTGCTAAGCGGCATGTTAGACGGCATCGCCAGCGGAGAGATTCAACCCTCCACAAAATCACGCAGCAAACGCGTTGATCAACTCATGACCCAAGCCAAACAACGCCAAGCACCACCAGAAAGCATCGCACAAGACCAAATCGCAGACCAAAGCGTAGATGAAATCGCTATGTTATCCCAAAACCTAGGCGCATTATTAGATGACATCGCCCAAGGCAAGACCCCTTCACCCCAACCATCAGCCCCAGCAGCAAACCCAGAGCCTGCCCCCTCAAGCCCGGCATCAGAGCAAGCCGCAAACCCCGCAGCGGAAACTGCCGTAAAAGACACCCCCGCGGAAGAAACCCCCGCGATTCAAGCCACCACCCAAGGCCAAGATACCGCCGCCCCAAGCACAACACCGGTGACCGAGGATTTATCCCAAGATGATGAAGCTTTCGGCGATTTGTTAGATTCTGTCATGGCAGGGCAAGCTGTCATTGATGTCGAAAAAACGATCAAAGCCCCGCCCGAGGAAGAAGTGGTCCCCTTCAAAGAGGAGGACCTTAGCCCAGAAATGCAGGAGCTATTAGCCGACGTCGTAGAGGGCCAAGAAGTGGTCGGTCAAGTTACCCCAGACACAAGCGCTCCACCCGCTGAATCAAGCGATCAGCCCGCAGCAGAAGGCCAAACCGATGCCCAATTAGAAGCAGGATTAGCAGATATTCTTGCCGGCGTCGCAGGCGCCACCGGCGAATTAGCATCACCAACCAACACCCCAGAAACAACCACGCCAGCAGATACCACCCCCCAATCCACCCCAGAAACCGCCGCTGATGCTGTTGCTTCATCTGCCCAGACGACCCAAGACAGCGCTTCGCTTTCCGATGAAGACCTGATGTCAGACCTGAATAATCTGCTAGGGAATATCGCCGCCGGCACCGCCAAAAAATCCACCCCCCAACCCGTTGCCCCGACGGCTTCCCAATCCGCCCCCGCCCAAGACGCATCCGCCCCCACGACCGATGCTGATATTTCTAACGAAATCCAAGACCTACTCAAAGACGTCGTCGGCGCCACGGAGGACCAAAGCAGCCAAACAAATATCGATGCCATCGATGCCCAAATCTCAGACCAAGCAGAAGCCGCCATGGCCAACCCCGAAGCTGAAGAATCCGCCCAAGATCCATCGCCTCCCGCCGACACCGACACCCCTATCGACACGCCCGTCGCCTCAACCTCAGCAGAGGATCAGCCCAAGCAAGAAGCCCCCGCTGCCCCTCAAGGCATGAGCCCGTCCGCCAGCGCGGTGGCCCAGGAGCTAGACACCCAGCCCGAGGATCAGCCCGCCTCGGCCGCCGATGCATCAGCCGAACATGCCGCCGCGATCCATGCCGCGATGGATAATCAAGCAGCCCCCGCTTCGGCGCAAAGTAAAAACAAAACAGCAGGTCGGTTCAAAATAATCACAGACAAAATCGAGCCCATCGTCCATAAAGCCTGCCAAGTCATCCCCGAAATCGCCAAGCCCGCATTTGTCCTAGCCAGCAAACCCCTAGTGGGCAAACCCGCAATACGCGACATGGTAGGCGCCATCGCCTTGACCCTCATCGGATCGGGATTAAGCCTATGGATTTACGGCTTGTTTTTCTAAATCCAAAATCATCACTCTTCCCCAAAAAAAATAAAAAGTAAAAATGAAATTTTAAAATTTCAAAAAAACGCCTACCCGCTAGTCTTTAAGCTAACCGGTAGGCGTTTGTTGATTCATTTGTAAAACACAAAAAACTAAGGCGTATAACTTTTGGCGACTTGTTTAGAACTACCCAAGCCGTCAATCCCTAACTCAATCACATCGTTAGGCTTAATATAAATCGGCGGATCAAAACCCAGCCCAACACCCGCCGGCGTGCCCGTGGAAATCACATCCCCCGGCAGCAAAGTCATATATTGTGAAAGATAAGACACAATATAATCACACGAAAAAATCATATTTTTCGTGTTACCCGCTTGCATCTTTTTACCGTTCACCGTCAGCCATAAATTCAAATCCTGAACGTCTTGAATTTCATCTTGACTGGCGAGGAACGGGCCCAACGGCGCGAAAGTATCGCAAGACTTACCTTTGACCCATTGACCCTCATGCTCAATCTGGTAAGCACGCTCAGAATAATCATTATGCAAGCTATAACCAGCAATATAATCACGCGCCCGCTCACGCGTCACATAAGAAGCTTTTTTACCGATCACAATAGCCAGCTCAACTTCCCAGTCCGTTTTTTGAGAATCTTTAGGGATGATCAAATCATCGTTGGGCCCAACCATCGCCGACGTCGCTTTGAAAAAAACAACAGGCTGGCTAGGCGGCGTCATCCCCGCTTCCTTGGCGTGATCCGAATAATTAAGCCCGATGCAGATAATCTTAGAAGGCCTGCAAATCGGCGCACCCAAACGAACATCCTCCCCCAGCACCGGCGCCCCATCTTGATGGGCTTTGAGCCACTCTGCTAATTTCTCAAAGCCTTGGTTAGCGAAAAAATCCTCGTTATAAACCAATCCCGATGCCGAGACGTCTAGCCGTTGACCGTCGATGAGGACGCCCGATTTTTCCTTGCCCGATGGGCCGAATCTGATGAGTTTCATAATTTAAAATCCTATTGATAAAAAAAGTAAAAGACCATAATACGTAGCGTGCATGAACAACCAACGCAACCAGTGCCCGCGTGTTCAACGCGTTGCTTAAGAATAAGTCAGGTTCGTCACGCCCCCATCAATCGGGTACGCCGCACCGGTGATAAAACCCGCCTCGTCAGAGCAAAGGTAAAGCGCCAACGCCGCAATCTCATTAGGCTGGCCCATCC
>CAZSSX010000091.1:0-2033 GCA_964609545.1 uncultured Phycisphaeraceae bacterium
CCTGCGCACCCAATTTCCCTAAAGGCAAGGTTTACGATGGGTATAAAAACAAGCTGTGGCAAACAGAACAAATGGAAGGCATTCGTGTCATTCGAGTATGGTCATACATTACCGCTAACGAAGGCTTTATTAAGAGAATACTCGATTATTTAAGTTATATGTTCACAGCAACCTTAGGAGCATTGTTTGTATCAAAACCTGATATTGTTATTGGCACCTCACCACAATTTTTCACAGCATGTAGACTTCCATCAATCTTTTTAACTATTATTCGGATACGTTCAACTTGCTCAGTATTTTGTGGATTCAATTCTCTCGCAGAACGTAACAAGCTTGTTCTTGTATTAGCTAGTTTTCCCAAAATACACCATCTTGCGATTTTCAAGCTTTCAGTTAGACAATCCGCTAACCGATACTGCTGCCTACGCAACATTACATTACCTGGCGTGAAACCTACTGCTGCGCCTAGAAATTTCCCATAGCTTGTCAAAAATGAAATCGTTACACCTAATTCCGCACAAATAGCCATTAAGTATGGACTAATACCTACTCTTGCCACACAGCATATGCTATCCAGATTATGCAGTGGCACCCTAATCATTGTCTTACCATTTGATTTCACGGCAACCGCTTGGCCATCCTTGGATAAATACATATCGTCAGTCGTAATAAACAGCGTATTTAGATGTTTTCTCATAATTTAAAGCCCATCGATTGAAAATGATCGGTTAATAAACGATATTGCTGATTTTTTATTTTGTACTTTTGGCAGGCATACACTCATCAAAGAACATCTCTCGCATTTCGTTTCGTAATTAGCTGATGGTGTTTTCTGACTATCAATAAGTTTACGTAATTCTTTACAAGCAGATTCTGTCGTTGTTCTTAATTTATTAGTAAATACAACTTCGTGTCGCCTCTTTTGAGAACCATAAAAAAGATACCCATACTCAATTATAATTTTCAACATTTCTTCAAGGCACATTGCTTGAGCACATAGCTGGATTCGATCACAATCATTTGTCTTGGGTTTACCTCGCTTATACTCAATAGGTGTCACACGCCAAGATTGAATGCTTTTGTCCGCCCTAGCATTTTCAATCATTTTGAAAGTTGAAATATTTTGCTCGATCTTGTTGTTTTCAAGATTTTCAAATTCGACGATATCCGCTTGGCCAATCAGCCCCAATCTATACGAACAAAGCCAAAGCGTCCGAGTTGTTCGGACGCCTTGGCGCGTTGTGTTCATCCCTTCATGCGCTTTCACATGAAGGGTTTTCCCTTGAGCGGTGAGAATGTTCTCCGCCCACTGGTTTTCTATGTGAATCAGTGCGCACTGCCTCGGGCAAAACAACAAATGCTGTAATGCGCTAATCGGGAGTAGCTCTTCATCTGTAAATTGTCTTTTAGAATCATCCAAACTAGCTGCGCTCTGCTTCGAATGGTCGAATCACACTAATACCCTCTGGTAATCCAGATTCGTCAATTTTCACTTCGTAATCGGTATAATCACGAGCAGGGCTCTGGTCATCTTTGCGTTTCACCGAGACACGTTCAAACAAACGATGAGCAGGCGCATTGCCTAATGCCGATTCGTGTTTGAAAATAACCAGCTCGCGTGGTGTCATCTCGCCACGTGCGGCGGAGCGATCAAAATCAAACATTTGCTCTAATGATTTCCAGAACAGGTCTAAGTCTTCGCTATTCTGATCAAACCCCGTAGAACGCGCAAGGTGAGGATTGACAAATCCATGAACACGATATAAGCCGTAAGGAATTGTGAATTTGCGTCCCATCGTGCGATTATCACCACCTTGTTTTTCTGCTTCTTTTTCAGTTGTAACGGCACATCTCGTTAATGAATGTTCGAGCATCATTACTGGGTCTACACTTCTTGCAAAACCAAATTGAATTGGGCCACGGACTTGCCCACAGTTTACCCCTGTTGTCATGACAGCCCCAAAGGTGCGAATATCATAAAACTGATCGCACATCCACTGACGGCATTCATTCACTTTTGCCTGCTTATCTTT
>CAZSSX010000091.1:2133-9386 GCA_964609545.1 uncultured Phycisphaeraceae bacterium
CTTTTGCCTGCTTATCTTTACCCTTCACATCCTTGGCTTTGATACCTTTGGCTTCATATGCCCGCTCATGCTGATTGTTCAACACAGCACGCTCTTTTACATAAATTTCAAAAGGTGCAGGATTATCACTATCGTGAACCATTTCAACAAAATTCCGAACCTTTCTTTTCAGGCAAACGTCTGTCACTAAGCCATGCCCTGTTTCGGGATCAGTACGTGGTAAATTACCTGCATCCGGATCTCCATTAGGGTTGCCATCTTTTACTTCAAATAAATACACAAAGTCATAACGATTTTTCATAATATTAATCTCCAATTTGTTGTTAGATAATTTCACATCTATTAAACACAGTTTTTATTTATTTATCACCCGCATCTTTTCTTTTTGTAAAAAGATCTTTACGCTGATGATAATAGCCTAGACAAAACAAGCCTTGGTCTTTTAAATTTAAAAATGAAGGGAACACATCAATGGCTGACGCGATTGATTGAATCTTCTTCTCTATATAAATTTTTTGGCCGACATTTTCCATCTTTCTCATGTGGTGCTGATTCAATTTTATCAACCTTGGGAATACTATTTGGGGTGTTGTCGATGCAGAACCGAAGAAACGATCCTTTATGGTTGCATTTGCACCGGGCATCACATCCTCTTGTGCTTTTTCTAATACAGAAAATAATCTCCCTAATTGATACGACGTTTCTTCACGATTTTCATCTAGTGCCACAGGCAACTCCTTTAAATTTGAATTTCTATAAAATTTCCGGGTTAGATACGCTTTAATAAATGAGCAGCGTATGTAATTTATATTTTTGTCAACACGTATTCGCCTTAGTATCGCATTACACATTGCATCAGGGTAAATCCCGCCGGAGAGTATCGCTCTTACCAGCGGCCCAGCTAATACTGGCGAGATTTCTTTGGCCTCACGAGCGGTTTCATACATTAGCTGCCATATCATTGGCACGTCAGGATCTTTGTCGTATTGTTTAACCAAAGACATATCTTGTATGTGTTTTTTCAGATTATCCAACATCTCCCCCAATGTGTTACTCATCCAATAGCGGACTGCCACGCGGGCGGCATTGGGCGATAAACCTAAAACATAAAAGGGTGTTTTCAAGTCTCCGAGATCCTCTGTTGGCATTTTCCCATTACGCATACTCGCTAAGGCAGCCTCTAGGCTTTTCTTTTCGCCTTCATCTTCTGAAGATTGCCCATTTAAATATGATGAAAACAACGACTCGCCTGCGCATGGTTTTTCGGTCCAGAATACAGTGGTTGTATCTGCGACCATAACCCTTTGATTACGTTTATTTAGCAGATGGTTTAATGCCGTTGAATATTTAAATGCTGCAGTTTTAGAAACAGGAGAGTTGTAACCCTGGGCTTTGCCATACGATTTAGATGCATCTAAATTAAATGATACTATGCCAGCACCAGCTGGTTGCGCTCCTCTAAGCCCTTTAATCTGGGGTTCATGGAGTCTAGCGATAGGACCTTTGTCTCCCGTCACTAAACACTGGCCATCAACACTCTCGGCTTCAGAATTGAGACAATTTGCTTCATAATATGAAACGACCTTTGGCTGTTCATGCACGTAATGCATTTGACCACGTATTTGAAATACGCCGAATCCAGTTCCAAGTTCAAGTAAAACTTCATGTTTCGATGCATTATTTGGCGACCAATTTTTTAGAAATGAACAAACAGCATCATATTCTTTATCATGAACAAGCGATTGGGTCTCTAACTGACGATTACGGAATGCTTCAAAACATTTCAGCGTTCTCTCTGGATTATCATCATCTAACTTATATCCCAGCAAATAGCGGGTATTATCCCACAGAAAGCATGGATTGAATCCTGTGCCAGAAGGCTTGGCATTACCACACAATACCATCTTTTTTGAAATACGAGACTTACCAACCTGTTCACGCATATCTTCAATCGCAAACAATGAGCCGTCTTCCTCAAGCACAACTTTAAAACTCACACTTTGAAGACTATAACCCTGCTTTGCAATATCGTCGACTTCAGGATCATTATCTAGCCGCTCATAATATTCACACAATTTTTGTAAAATCATCCGACCACCTCCATGCTTTTAAATTCCGGAACTTCCATCACGCCATTCACTAATTTCCCTCTAAAGAAACGCGGCGTCATCTCATTTTTAAAATCAATATCATGTAGCATATAACCCAAATCTTTTTCACACATTAAGCTCTCGTGTATTGCAAGTTCATCCAGTTTACCTTCATACAATTCAAAATTAGCAAGGCATTCGCGTGTCCCTAAATAGGGATGATGAAAATACTGCCCCTTACTTGCGCGCCTCTTAAACATCTCAAAATGCTTACCTGATTTTTCAGAGTCATTAAGTAATTCAAAATGTGCGACAATCACATACGCCACATCACGCAATATCATTGATGCACGCTGTTGCCTCTTCTCTTCTATCACTATTCCCAGTGAGCCTTTACCTTTTTTCATTGTTGTCTTTGCTGTATTAATTGACGCTTTACAGCCAACTTCATTTCGGCGTACATTTATAAATCGAATCGGATTCAGCACGACAATTTTATCAATCACCCAACGAATCTGTGGTTTCCAATAAACCGCTTCTAATACACCTCTAGCAGCAGAAGGCGTCATCACGTCATAAGACACACGCTCTACTTTCATTTCCGGACGAGTAAATAAGCCATACTCACCCCATACACGTAATTTGATCTGATTTTTCATTTGCTAGCTATCCTTTCCATTATAATTCTAAAATCTCATTTTCTCAAAATAAACGTTGATACCACTACACCATAAAAATTTGCGGGCTATACGACTCACCGTCAGCAACTAATCCTAACTTCTCGTGGTAATACCCAGACTCAATTAATACCGAAAATTGATCATGGTAAATACAGATCGCATCTACATCACATAATTTCTGATACGCCCCCCGCCTCATTTGAACTGTAAATCTTTGCAACTTACGATATACCTGCCAATCAGGTTTATCGTCCTGTGTCAGTAGCTCAATTAACTCCTTGCCCTCTTGTCCCCATGGCATAATGACAGATTGCATGTCTTGATTTATGATACGATATTTTTGTTGCGCTTCCTTAAATTGAAATTCACAGTTGGCCAATCCTTTAAAGCACCCCATGATATCATTTTTGTCCCATGAATCCGAACGGTTCCAATAGTACAATTTGAAATAACGATCTAATGATTCTAATGATAATATCTCATCACTAAGCCTATCTACGAGGACTTGTTTAGCCACATCTGCCGCCTGACGTAGTTGCCCCAAAGGTGGCTTGCGCTCGCCATCGAAAATATACACATCCCCTCTTGGAATACCCCATTTTTCTTCACTTCGACCTTCTCTATTACATCGCCCAGCTGCCTGGGCAATAGAGTCTAAACCCGCTTCTGCACGATACACCACAGGAAAATCAAGGTCGACCCCTGACTCAACCAATTGCGTACTTACTACCCTGCAAATTTTTTCTCCACCTAATGCTAAACGGTTCTTAATTTCCCAAATTACCTGACTACGATGTGCCGCACACATCATCGTACTTAAATGAAAGTGCCCCTCAGCCGGAGCATTCAATGCTTGATATAATTCTGCAGCATCTCGCTTTGTATTCACAATACACAACCCTTGTGGTATAGCGTGTAACCTCTCCGCAATTTCTTCACACGTTTGCTTGCCTAGTAAATGAACTTTAACACGATTAAATATCCCATACAGCAACTCCGTATCAGAAACGATCTCACGCACGCCACTTAAGCCTATCTTAAATCCCTCCCTAAACTTAATAGCTGGCTGCGTCGCACTGCAAAGCACAACGGTGCATCCATAGTTTTTCACTAATTCCTCTAAAGCTGCCAATGACGCCTTTAAGAGTTCTACGGGTAATTTCTGTGCTTCATCCAATATAATGACACTATTGGCAATGCGATGCAGCTTACGGCAGCTTGATGTTTTCGATGCAAACAGTGATTCAAAAAACTGTACATTTGTTGAGACCACAATTGGACTATCCCAATTCTCACTCGCTAGTTCCCACCATTTCCCAGCTTTTTTAGTATCCAAAGGATCCAGATTACTATGATGCTCTAATACTGCATCCGCACCGAAGGCATCACGATACACCTCTGCATTTTGCTCAATAATACTCGTAAAAGGCATAATACTAATGATGCGTCGTTTATTAAATTGTTCAGCATGATTTAATGCAAACGCAAAAGACGCCAAGGTCTTCCCGCCCCCAGTTGGCACTGTCAATGAGAAAAAACCAGGTTTCAATTTTCCCGCATTTAGGCAATCCTTCATCACTTCTAGCCTTGCGTCGTTAACTGGCGATTCTATAGCATCATCTGTTATTTTTTTCATGTACACATTAAACTTCGATAACAATGCCTCAGCATCAAATTGTAGCCGGCTCTCACGTGACTTAGATTTTGGCAAATCAAAATGCTCTTCAGTAGCCAAAAAATCTGCATCCACCAGACATGAAAACAGCATCCTTTGCCAAAATGCGATTGTAAATCCTTTGCGCGAATTGTTAGCCATTTCTCGAAACATTTTTTTAAAATCTGGAATTTCGGGCAATGCTAGATTTTTCAGTTCTTCTGGCACATTTTTCTCCCAGTCTGCAAGTCTCGTGCTTAATCGTACCTTTAATCCTGCATTCCCGCCGTTGGTATCAATAAAATCTGGCAAACCACCATGATGTCCAACAATTCCGTATGACATTAGTCGGCCATGCTTTTTTGACCGCCGCTCCGCCCACTTCGCCCCTGCAGTTTTATGATCAACTGTACTCAAACCTTTATCACCTCTTGAAGCTGCTATCAAATATTCTTGAAATTCATCAGAATATTTACCCATGTCATGCCAACGAGCCATCAAGGCCACCCATGCAGAACCCGAAAATGGCTCAGCCATCAAGGCCGCCCGACTTGCAACACGATCCAAATGTAAACCCAATGGCTCCCATTCTCCATTTTTATTACCAGTATGGCCCCATGTAACTTTCATTCCATTGTCCTTATTTATACTCAATATATTTCATGATGTTATAGTCCTCCCCATCCACCGAGCAGTCTAAAGTAGAGACCTTGGGGTTGGGGGATTTGTTTTTGCGAGTTCTAATGCTTCTGCTTGCTCGTATCCTTCTCGATACTTCACAGGCGGTGCAGTGATTCCTATTTTTAGGGCATTTTTGCAGTTATTTAAGGTGGATGGGGAGGAGTACGCTAGGGTTAAATGTATTTTGATCGATGTGTTGGTGTTTTAGGTTTTAGGAAATTTATTAGGGTTTGCTGGGTGGCATGAGTTATTATTGTGTGTGTGCTTGGATTGCTGCTAGGGGTTTGATGTGGTTGATTAGGGATTGTAGGGTGTAGTTTTTGCTGAGGTCGATAGGCAATGCTACGCCGTGGCTGTGGTCTGAATTGAGGATGAGCATGTTGGAGCCTTGGGTTTGGTATCCCATTTCTGCTTTTTGGTGGCCCATGACAAAAAGGTGTGCGTTCCATTTTTTGGCTAGCAGGTCGGCTGTTGGTTGTGTTTGTTTTCTGCCCCAGACGAGTTGGTGGGCGGCTCCGCCGTTGGCGTAATCTTGTGGTGTGGCGTCTCGGTCTAGGATGGTGGTATCAAAATCATTTTGGATGTTTCGGTCGCTAGGCAGGGAGTGGCTGATGAGGATGCCGTTGGCGCAGCGAATGGCTAGGGGTAGGCTGATGATGAATTCTCGCATGGCTTGGCGGACGTGTTGTGCTTGATCGTGGAAGATGTAATCGATGCCTGCGTCAAATGCTTGGATGACATTGATTGAGTTTTTGAGGATGCCTTGGTTGTTGTATTGGGCTAGTTCATGGTTGGCTTGTATGAATAAGACTTGGTTGGGGTATTGTAATTTGAGGGCGGCTGCTTTGAGGAGGATGCGGATGGACATATCGCAATGGTTGATTAGGTTGGGGCCATGGATCAATTCGTGGAGGATAAGATAATGTTGTGGGTTTGTTGCTAGTTTTGCTAGTTGGATGATGGCGCGGTAGTTGCGTGGGTTGTCGTGTATGTCGCCGGTGAGGGTGAGCCTGCCTTGCTGGGGTAGGAAGATGCTGTTGCCTTTTCTTCTGGGGTCTTTGTGGTTGGCGGCGGCAGCTTTTTGGAAGACCTGGATGGCGGTGTCTGGGTCTTGGAGGTTGAGGCTTGGGGCGTTGGGGTCTGGGGTGAGTGGGCGGTGATTCATGGTGATATGATACTTTTATTTTGGTGTTCTTGCTGGTGCTTGTTGCGGCGGAGGGGATTCTGCTTGATAATAGTAGATCTATGGGGAAGTTGGGGGAGGTGGAATTGATTTTTGGAAAGGAAAGATGAGATGGGTATTTTTGTGTATAGCCCTTATTCGGGTGCAGCGGTTAAGATTCGGACTGAGGATGTGGGGCGCTCGGTGAAAGACCCGGACGGTCGCATTTTTTATGTGGTGGCTAAAGATAATGGTGGGGGTTATTACGCGGCCAAGACGCGCAAGGGGAGTGATGAGGATTTGGCGTTGGCGTTATCCTATGAGGAGCATGCGGCGCTTCATCCGGAGTCTACGATCACTGCTCATGATGCTACGGGGCAGAAGCGGTCGGTGAATTCGGGGAAGCTTTTTGTGGTGTTGCTTGGGCTGGTATGCGTGGGGGTGCTGATTCTCTTTTTGGCGTACGGGAACCGCTGGTTTGCGAGTGGGATTCCAGCCAATGAGATTTCCACGGGTCAAAAACAGCGGGAGCGGGGGGAGAAGTCGGGGCAGGAGGAGCAGTCAAAAGATGTAGGCAGGTTGGAAGGGCGGGGGGAGGATGTTAAGCCTTAGGTTGGCATTTGAGAGGGTGGGGTGTTTTGGTGTTGCTTGTTTATGTGGGTTGACTGGGGTGTTTGGGCTGTTTAGGATTTAAATTTTTTTGGATGACGGGGGGTGGAAGTCGTTTTTGGACGCTGGGCGGTACGGCTTTGAAATCAGCGGTAAACTCTTGCTATGTGTATTTTTTGCGATATGATGGGTGGCTTAAGCTTCTCTAGAGGAGCGCTGTTGGCAGTATCAATACCCACTCATAATACCCACCACCACCCACCCTTTACTCGGAGAGCATGTGATGTTTACTCGCACGCTTGGTACACTTAAGTATACGACATTGGCTTTGGCTTTGGCTTTGACCGGCGCAGCTAGCGCGGGGTCTTCAACGCTTA
>CAZSSX010000092.1:0-9304 GCA_964609545.1 uncultured Phycisphaeraceae bacterium
GTGTGCTGTAGTCGTTTCCGCCGATGTTTGAGAGTGTGAGAGGTTGGGCATTATTGATGTATTTTGTTTTGAAAGTGAGGCGGGCAGCGGGGTGTAGCGCGCTTGATTTTTGTTCCCAGAAGTTGAGTGCTTGGGTGATTCTTGTTTTGTGTGTGTTGATGTCTTGGGTGCTCCAGGTGCGGCTGCTGTCTTGTATGAAGATGATATTTGCGGTGTATGATCCTAGGGCGTATTCGGAGGTGTTGGTGTTGGGGGTTGCGCCGTAGGGGATGGCGTCTGCCTTGGCGTTGTGGGCTAGGAGGGTGAGGGGTGAGCTGATGGCGATTGTGAGTATTGATTTGAGATATTTTTTCATGTGTTCGTCTCGCAAAATAAAAGATTGAGGCGTTTGCTTGAGTTGATCTGTTTTTTTATGTGACGCCTTGGTCAGATTTATCGGCGTATTTTGGTTGCTAGTTTTTTTGAATGAAAGTGCTTGATGCGTTTCGTGTAAAAATGCAGATTTTATAGGGCCTGCTTGGCGCGTTGTGGAAAAATACTTTGATGTTTCTTTGAAGAGCTTAGATGCTGTTATGTGTTTTATTTGAATTTGCTTGTGGCCAGGTGAATTGGAATCATTGCCAGAGGGCATCAGTTAAAAGGGTATTGTAGCGGAAAAAGAGTTGCTGTGTGTGTATTGGTATGATTCTTGGATTGTGGATTGGCTTTTTATTGATATTGTGGCGATAATACTCGTCTATGAATCGCGGTTATGGACAGGTTGTAGCAAGATTGACGTTATTGAGCATAGCGATGGCTATGGCTGTGAGCGCTGGTGGGGATTTATGTGGCGGGGGCTTTGTGGGGGGGAGCGATTGGGAGAGCTTGGCGGGGGGGAAATCTTTGGCGGAATTATTTGAGGGTTTGGGGGGGGGGGGGGGGGGGGGGGGGGGGGGGGTGGGGGGGGGGGGGGTGGTGTTTGGAGTGATTGGTTGGGCGGGTGATGATGGGGTGTTGGGTCGGGGATTGGCGGGGGCTGGAGATGGGCAGAGCGCGGGGCGGTTTGGATTTTGTTTTGAGTATTTTGTGGGCGATATTTTGAGCCTACCTCCGCCTAGGGTTTAGGTTTTCTTGTGCGTTTATCTTGAGCGATTGATGGGGCGGATGTTTTTATTGAGCTTAGCAGATGGCGTTTTTTGTTTGATTATTTATTTGGCTACGTGATTGGGGTTTGTGGTATCGAGTAGCGATGTTATTTTTATTTTTGATATTGATATAAAAGAGATGAATGATGGTTTTAAAATTATTAACTAAGACTTTGACGGGTATTTTTGGTTCGCGTAATGATGGGATTTTGAAAGTTTATAGCAAGGGTGTGGAGGATGTGAATCTGTTGGAAGCTGATGTCGCAAAATTGAGTGACGGGGAGCTGCGGGCGAAGACCGAGGAATTTCGTCAGCGTTGCCGTGATGGTGAGGATGCCGGCGAGATGCAAGGGGAAGTGATGGCGGTGGCGAGGGAGGCGATGGATCGTGCGGTGGGTTTGCGTAATATGTTTAATCCAGAGTTTGAATTTGATGTTAATTTATTAAGTGATGGATTACGTGGGCAGTATGATCAAGTGGTCAAGGAGATTGAGAGTTTGGAGCCGGTGAAGGTTGGGGGTAGCACGGAGTTGGTCCCGGGCTGGATGCAGGTTGATATTCCGGTTGCTTTATATGAAGGGGTGCGGGCATTGTATCCGGAGAGCAAGAGGCCGTTTCGCGCCAGGCCGTTTGATGTGCAGATTATTGGTGGGATGGTTTTGGGTGAAGGAAAAATCGCGGAAATGAAGACGGGCGAGGGTAAAACGATTGTGGGGCCTTTGGCTTGTTATGTGGCTTGTGTGGAGGGGATGCAGTGTCATGTGGTGACGGTGAATGATTATTTGGTTCAGCGTGACCGGGACTGGGTTTTTCCCTTTTATTACCGCTTGGGTTTGAGCGTGGGTGCGATTCATCCGGGGCATATGCAGAGTCAAGAGGAGAAGGTTGACTGTTATGATTGCGATGTTGTTTACGGGACCAATAGCGAGTTTGGTTTTGATTATCTTCGGGATAATATGAAAATGAGTGTGGAGGAGCAGGTTCAAAAACGCCGCGATTTTTGTATTATTGATGAGGTGGATAGTGTTTTGATTGATGAAGCCAGAACGCCTTTGATTATTTCTGGGCAGGCGCATAATGATGTGCCGCGTTATGAATTGGCTGATCAGGTGGCGGCGCATTTGATGTCGGAGCAGCGGGATTGGGACCGGATGAACGAACGGGTGGAGAAGGCGCAGATGCGATTGAAAGGGCTGGAAGGTGATATCCGTAATTCACGCGATAAGGATGCCATCGTCAAGTTTAAAGCTGAGCAGGTTGCTTTGACTAAAGATCTTCCTTTGTTTGAGAGGGAGCGGGATCAATTTACGCAGTACTTTGAGGTTGAGAAGGAACGCAAAGCTGCGCACCTGACGCATGATGGGATTGAATCTGCTCAGAATTGCGCGGGCATCGGCTCTTTTTATGTCGGAAAAAATATGGATTTCCCTCATCTGTTAGAGAATGCATTGCGGGGGCATGCTGTGTATAGCCGTGATGTGGATTATGTGGTGCAAGGCAACGAGGTGGTTATTGTTGATGAAAATACGGGGCGATTGATGCCCGGTAGGCAGTGGAGCGATGGGCTGCATCAAGCGATTGAGTGTAAAGAGCGGGTGAAGATTAACGAAGAGATGCAGACGATGGCGACTGTGACGATTCAGAATTATTCTAAGCTTTATAAACGCCTAGGAGGCATGACGGGTACTGCTATTACAGAGGCTACGGAGTTTCACGAGATTTATGGCATGGACGTGATTTGTATTCCGACCAACGTGCCTGTGATTCGTGATGACCGTAACGATTTGATTTATATTTCGATGAAAGATAAATGGGATGCGATTTTGGAAGAAATCAAATACGCTCATGATGGTGGGCGGCCAGTTTTGGTCGGAACGACTAGCGTTGAAAAGAGTGAGCTGATTTCTCGGATGCTTAAAAGTAAATACGGCATTGTGCATTCGGTTTTGAACGCTAAGGAACACGAACGCGAATCGCATATCGTGGAAAATGCCGGTAGTTTAGGCGCGATTATGATCGCCACGAATATGGCTGGGCGTGGTACGGATATTAAGCTGCGTGAGGTGAGCCGTGAGGATTTGATCAATCACTGGAAGCGCCGCGATATTATTTCACGTGATGCCAAAGCGCAGATGAGCGATGAGGAATTATTGAATTTAACTTGTCGTCATATGGCTAAGGTGCAATGCGGGGTGCGCGGCGAGACGCTGAAAAACACAAGCGATGAGGAATTGCGGTTAATGCTATTGAGGCATTGGGTGGATGATCACGCGTTGCTGGATTATGACACGAGCGGGATGTCTGCTCAGGCGTGTGAGAAGGCGCTGGACGATGCGCCGCCGTTTATGTTGCATCGCTTGGCGCTGTATACCAACACGGTTGATATGGGCGGGCTGCATATTGTAGGCACCGAGCGTCATGAGAGTCGTCGTATTGATAATCAGTTGCGCGGGCGTTCGGGGCGTCAGGGAGATCAAGGTTCTTCGCGTTTTTATATCGCGTTGGAAGATGATTTGATGAAAATGTTTGCGGGGCCTCGTGTGATGGCGATTTTGTCGCGGCTAGGGATGAAAGAGGGAGATGCCATCGAGCATGGGATGGTGACGCGAGCAGTTGCCAAGGCGCAGCGGAAGGTGGAGGAACGTAATTACGAGATGCGAAAGAGCTTATTAGAATATGATGAGGTGATGGAATATCAGCGCTCGGCGTTTTATGGTATCCGCCAAAATGTGCTAGAGGGTAAGGGCATTGAGGAAATTATCTTTGAGTATATCGGCTTATCTATTGATGATGCGGTGACTGAATATTTAGATGATGATTATGTCTCTACGCAGATCGCAGAATGGTCTCGTCAGAGCTTAGATGTTAGCATAGAGCCGTTTAAACTTAAGTCTATCGATGCTAGCGAGCTGAAACAAATCTTGTTGCGCGGTGGTGAAAGTGATATTAAACAAACGGTTGAGACGACTATCAGCGAATATATGTCGATTGATATTCCCGAAGCGGAGTGGGATTGTAAGAATTTGAGCCATTGGGTGCAGAGCCAATACGGCATCTCTATTGCGCCTAATAAGCTCAAAGCGATGGACGTCGAAGAAGCCCGCGTTGCGATTGTCGAAGCGGGCATTGAATCGCTTAAGCAAAAGGATATGTCGGGTATTGAAAAGTTCTTGGTGGAAGGATATGCCTATGCGGATCTGAATGTGTGGCTTGAAAATAAATTTGATTTCACCGTGCCCGTTGCAGAAATGGAAGGCAAGGAAAGCAGCGAAGTGGCGGACATGTTAATCGCCAAGGCCAGAGAATCTTATCAGCAGCGAGAGATTGCTTATCCGGTTGATTTTATTTTGGACCTGGTTTTCCAAGCAGCGGAACAAGACAAAGACTGGGCGGTGAATCAATTGATGTTCTGGGTGAAGCAGCGATACGATTTAGATTGGGATGCGCAAAAAGTTGGCTCAATGAGTGGCCAAGAGATGGAGAAGGAATTACTCGAGGCTTCGGACTTATGGCTCAACGGCGGGGCGCTGGAGAAACTTATCGATCAGCGGTTGGCTGAATCTGAAGAGCCCGAGGGCTTGGCCAAGTGGGTGAATCAGCGGTTAGATGGACGCTGCGACCCCGAAGAATTCGATGGCTTAGATCAGCAAGGCAAGCGAACATTGTTGATCGTGAAAGGCAGAGAGTTGCTCAGGCGTGAACTCAATCAGCTTGAGCGTTATGTGCTTTTGCAAATTTTAGATACCGCGTGGAAAGAACATTTGTATCTCATGGACCGCTTGAAGAGCAGTGTTAGCTTGATGAGCTATGCAGAGAAAGACCCGCGGATTGAATATAAACGTCAAGGCGCTGACCAGTTTAAACAGATGCAGAGTTTAGTGCGGGATAAAGTCACCGAGCTGATCTTTAGAGCGAAATTAACAGCCAGCGTGACCGTGCCCGAAAGCGATGTCTACGCGGATCAAGAAGCGATCCATGCTGAAAGCCAAAGTAGCATTTCCCAAGGTGAAACCAATCAAGCCCAGGGCGATGAGCCGCTTAATCGTCGTGAGCGAAGAAAGAAAGCATCGAATAAAAGACAGACCAGTCAGCGCGGAAAACGTAAACGACGGTAAAGGCTTAGGGTTGAAAAGTAGAGGCCGTTGGCGGGTGCAGTTGCCGGCCGGATTGGATTTGAGGTATACTTTGGTAGCGATGACGCTGAAATAATAAAGGAAATAAGCGATGCTCAGAGGCAAGGCTTGGATTAAAAAAACCGCGATTGTGACTGGTGGAATCTTAGGATGGATCGCAGCGGGCGCGGTGGCGCAGGCAAATGTTGGCGGAAACGAACACGGTGCCGCCCACGATACAGAGGCTGGCGATGATCATAAACAACACGCAGCTGCCCACGGGGAACATGCGGAGCATTGGCCAGAGATGACCAGCAGTGTTCCTAAGGCGGATGATGCGCCTTGGTATCCGATGGTGCTGGGTATCGCGGGCGGGCTATTTGTCGCGGCGGTTGTGGTGGGTGTAAGCAATACACGCCAAGGCATGAAAGAGCCGGGGCAGATCGCTTCGGAACACGATGCGGCGCATGCTCATCATTAAGCGAAAAATTTGAAACTCAAATGATAAAAAAAGACGTAAGCGTTAGGCTTGCGTCTTTTTTTGTTGATCATCTTAGGATTGCAAAGATTTCAAAATATACGGACAAGCAGCTTGGAGCATATCTAGTACTTCCTCAAATCCCTGGGCCCCGTTCAGATAAGGGTCGGGCACTTGCAGAGGGAAATGATGGTTAAGCGGGAGAAATGAGATTAAAGGCTTTATTTTTTGCGTGTATTGATCGCGATTATCCAAATAGGTTAGCTGAAAAAAATTATCATCATCCATCGGAATAATTAAATCAAACGCGTCAAAATCCTCAACGCTAAATTGGCGAGAAATAGAGCTTAGCGTATATCCTCTTTTTTCGGCATGCTGTTGCATACGTGGGTCAGCAGCTGCTCCTTGAAAATGTGCAGAGGTCCCCGCGGAATCAATAAAATATTGCTCCGTTAAATGCTGTTGATCGACCCTGTATTGCAGGATAGCTTGGGCAGCGGGAGATCGGCAGATGTTGCCCATGCAGACAAAAAGGACGCTTTTGAGTTTCGATTTTTCATTCATTTGGAATAGCTTAAGGGGCTGATGTTATCTAGGAGGATCGGTATGATAATAATCTGCATCGGCATAAAAGACAACCTCAATCCAGTTATAATCCGTGGAAGTGGTATCATGGAAAAAATAAGAAAGGGTAGCGATGCGACCGATCAAAAAAAGAATATGCAACCGCATTTATATAATGGTATTGGGTGTAGTGATGCTCGGTAGCGCGGGCTGCATCAACGCCAGCGGGGGAACTTCAAATGCTCAAAAGTTAAAGCGGTATCAATATTCAAAGCCATTGATGGGAACCCACTTTGAGCTTATTTTTTACGCTCCAAATGATATCACCAGTACCCAAGCCGCGGCCGCAGCATTTAGCCGCATCGCCAAGCTCAATAGCATTTGCAGTGATTATGATAAAAACAGCGAACTGATGCGGTTTTGCAAAACAGCGGGGCAAGGCAAATTGATTCAACTCAGCCCAGATCTCTATCGTGTGTTGGTATTTGGACAAAAATTAGCCCAGCGCAGCGGCGGTAAATTTGATATGAGCATCGGCCACATGAAGCGCGCATGGGCTAGGTCCCGCAGAATTCACCAACTACCCAGCGCCAAAAGGATGGCGCAAATCAAAAAAGTTACTGGCTACCAACACTTAGTTTTAAAATCGCAAAACGGAAAAAAATGGGGCATGCTAAAAACATCTGGGGTGCGCCTTGATCTAGGCGGCATCGCCAAAGGGTACGCCGCTGATCAAGCGATTAAAGTCTTAAAAAATAGAGGTATTACGCGTGCTTTAGTTAACGCCGGTGGAGATATTACCGTCAGCCAAGCACCTCCAGGCAAGCAAGGCTGGCACATTGCGATCCTAGGGCTTAATGGCAAAAGCAAAGACCATAAGGTGTGGCTTGTGAACGCATCGGTGGCGACATCGGGTGATAAATTCCAATTTGTTCAAATCGGCGGCGTGCGATATTCTCACCTGCTTGACCCTGTCTCAGGCTTAGGATTAAACGGCAGGCGCAGTGTCTCGGTCGTGGCCAAAAACGGAATGGCTGCGGATGCATTGGCAACAGCGGTAAGCGTGATGGGAGCAAAATTAGGCCAAGCTATGATCAATCAACATTATCCAGATGCCGAGATTTATGTTTTAAATAAAGTAGGCCATGGACAAAAAATCAAAGCTTATTACAGCTCAGGTTGGCCCGAGATATTTCAAACAAAAAAAGATATTTTCAAAACGCGTTAAGCGCATCGGTCAACACAAAAGCTTTCGGATTTGAAATATGAGATAAGTCTTGATTTAGTCAAACTTCTTTTTTTATAGGGTCAAACTTAACATTTAACCCTATAAAAAAAGGAGTAATTCGAGAAGGGCGATGGCAGCCATGCGGCACAAAGCAATGTGTGTTTTTAATTTTTTGGAGTTTGAACAATGTCTTATCCACATGATCATAATCGGCAAGCGTGGGACGCCCAAGCCCGTGAAGGTAAGCGGTTTACCCGTGTGGCCAGCGCTGATGATCTGTCCGGGTTACTGCGACGGGTGGATCGTTTAGGTTGGCTTGGAGAAAGCATCGCTGGGCAGCACGTTCTATGTTTAGGCGCCGGCGGAGGCAGGCATGGCGCAGTATATGCTTCCTGTGGCGCGCGAGTGACCGTCGTAGATATCAGCGGGGGAATGCTTGAGCTTGACCGAAAAATCAACAAACGATTTAAGCTGGACGTTCGATTGATTCAAGCATCGATGGATTACATGCCCCAACTTTTGGATGCCGAATTTGATCTGGTGATTCAGCCTGTCAGCACGTGTTATCTAGCTGATTTACAGCCCGTCTATGCTGAAATTAGCCGAGTTACCAAACCCGCGGGACTCTATGTCAGTCAGCATAAGCAGCCCGGCAGTTTGCAAGGCAGTCTTAGCCGATCCCCCTTAGGCTACGAGGTAGTCACCGATTATTACCACCAAGGCAGCCTCAAACCAGTTGGAAACAGCTTGCATCGCGAGGAGGGCATGGAAGAGTTTTTGCATAAGTGGGAAGATTTATTGGGGCTCATGTGTCGTGCAGGATTTGTCATTGAAGATGTCATGGAGCCTAAGCATGGCGTTGAAGGCGCTGAGCTGGGAAGCTTTGAAGATCGAAGTCTATACTTACCGCCCTATGTAAAAATTAAAGCCAGACGCCAAAATAACAAGCCTATCGATAAGCATGGGAATGTAGTGCCCAAGGGGCTTGGCAGCGTGATTCTACCTTGAGCCTGGATGTGTGATTTAGCCTTGCCCTGTAGTCTTTGCCTCGCAATAAAAAAACTGGAAACCTAAAGCGTTAGCCAGTAAGTCTCCAGTTTGAAGTCATGCTTAGGTAGCTCTGTAATCAGCCACGGGGTTTAGTGCTGCGCGACTGTTTCTGCGATGTTTAATGCGTGGTCCTTAATTTTGCGATAGCCGTTGAGCATGGAGGTGTATGCCATGGAGAGTAGCGGGTCTATTTTTTGCTCGGTGAGGCTTACCATATGCGCGTTGCGTAACTCTTTGGTTTTATCGGTGATGGCTTGCCCCTCTTGGATCGCTTGGTCGAGTATCTTGTCGTCGTTTTGTTCGAAGGCAGTGGTCACCAGTTTGATATAAGCGGTTACTTGGGCGTGGAGGCGATCGATTTCTTTGATTTTTTTTTCGGAAAGTTGATTGTTTGACTCGAGAAGTTTTAGGCGAGACTTGAGTATGAGGGTGATGTAATCGGAGATGGATTCTAGCTCATCGGCGACTCTGATTTGTTGGCGGCCTTCGGTGGTGATACTCAGCGGGACGTTGCCTGTAAGTATATCGGAGACAAAATAAATGATCTCTTGCTGCATCACGTTCATTTTTTGATCGCGGTCAAAAAATGTTTGGGTGAGTTTTTCATCTGGAGCTTCTTCTTTAATCAGCGTGATGCCCCAATCCATCAGCTCTAGGATATCGTTGCTCATGTGGATGATTTCACCACGTGATGTTTCGATGCCTAGCATGGGGGATTCGATCATGTGAATATCAAGTGTTTTGAGAT
>CAZSSX010000093.1:0-9235 GCA_964609545.1 uncultured Phycisphaeraceae bacterium
AAGCGGGGGGGGGTTTTTGATGTTGATTATGTTGATGGCGAGGGCGAGGTGGGTGGGGTGGTAGGCCGGCAGATTGTGATTGCTATGGGTCAGTCGGGTGAGTATCGTCGTTTGGGTGTTGCTGGGGAGGGATTGGATAAGGTTTATCACCGGCTTTATGATGGTAAGGCTTTTGCTGGGCGTGACGTTTTGGTTGTTGGTGGGGGCGATTCTGCGCTTGAGGGGGCGATCAGTCTTGCAGAGGGTGGGGCGCGGGTGACGGTGAGTTATCGCGGGGAGGTTTTTAGTCGGGCTAAGGCTGAGAATGTGCAGAGGATTGGGAGGTTGATTGATGAGGGGAAGGTTAGGGCGCTGATGTCTAGTGTTGTGAAGCGGATTGGGGAGCGTGAAGTTGTGATTGAGCGGGGCGATGGTGTGGAGGAGGTTTTGGATAATGATGTTGTTTTTGCGTTGATTGGTCGGCATCCGCCTTTGGCATTTTTTAAGGCTAATGGTATTGGTGTGCGTGGCGATTGGTCTGTTGGGCGATTTTTGACGTTATTGTTTGCGCTGTTGGTTGCGTTTTTTGTTTATCATTGGAAGAAGGGGGGCGTGGCTATTGGTGTGAGTGAGTTTTTTAGTGAGCGTGATTGGTTTCCTTATTGGGTGCCTGATTGGTGGGCTGGCTTGGGTGGTGTTTTTGCGGATCGTCGGAGTTTTTTGGGGACGTTGCGTGTGAGTTTGGGTGAGGGTGGTTTTTATTATTCGGTTGTTTATTGTTTGTGTGTTTTGATTTTTGGTCTTCGTCGTATGCGCCGTCGGGGGACGGCTTATGTGCGTGTTCAGACTTGGACGTTGATTGTTATTCAGTGGGTTCCTCTTTTTTTGTTGCCTTATTTGTTGTTGCCTTGGTTGGGGAATAATGGTTATTTTGATAGTGGATTTTTGAAGGTTTTTGCGGATTCTTTTTTCCCTTTGACGGAGTGGGGTCATGGCCGTGAGTATTGGCGTGCTTTTGGATTTGTTTTGGCTTGGCCTTTGTTTTTCTTTAATTTGTTTTATGGTGACTTGATGTGGGGTTGGTTGATTTTGAGTCTGGTGCAGACGTTTGTGATTATTCCTTTTATGGTTTGGAAGTGGGGCAAGGGTGCTTATTGCGGTTGGGTTTGTAGTTGTGGGGCATTGGCTGAGACTGTGGGTGATGCTCATCGTGAGAAGATGCCTCATGGGAGGGGTTGGAATCGTTTGAATTTTATAGGTCAGTTTTTTTTGTTTTTGTCATTTTTGATGCTTTTTGCTCGGCTGGTGAGTTGGGCTTTTGGTGGTAGTTGGTTGGGTGATGCGGGTGATTTTGTTTTTGGTTTTATTTTTAGTGGGGCTGTTGGTTTGCCGTTGTTGAATTATGTGTGGTTTGTAGATTTGTTTTGGGCGGGTGTTTTGGGTGTTGGTTTGTATTGGCATTTTTCGGGTCGTGTGTGGTGCCGTTTTGCGTGTCCTTTGGCTGCGCTGATGCATATTTACGCGAAATTTAGTCGGTTTCGTATTTTTTCGGATAAGAAGAAATGTATTAGTTGTAATGTTTGTACGACGGTGTGCCATCAGGGTATTGATGTGATGAGTTATGCGAATCGGGGGTTGGGTATGGACGATGTGCAGTGTGTGCGTTGTAGCGCTTGTGTGAGTAGTTGCCCGACGGGTGTGCTGAGTTTTGGTGCGGTGGGTCGTGGGGGAGAGGGGATGAAGTTAGATCAGCTTGGGGCGAGTTTGGTGGGTGTGACTGTTGAGGGTGAGGATGTGGGGTGATGGGTTTAGTGTGATTTTGTTTTGGGAATGAGCATTGCGATCATTTGTTTTATTGTTGCTTGTTTAAATAGCATGACTAGGATGGCCCAGAAGCTACAGAATAAGATGATTCTGATTGCATCGAGTAGGTATTGCGGATCGATTTGATTTTGTTCAAAGAGCAATAGGCTGGCTGCGTGATATGCGACGGTGACGGCTGTTAAATTGAGTAATAGGATTTGTGATAATTGGATGTAGAGGGGTTTCATTTTCAGATTTATTATTTTGCAGCTGTGGTAGAGATAGACGATGGACATGATGAGGCGGTGTAAGATGATGGCCGCTGAGATGGCGTGGAGTGTGCCGATGAGTGATCCTATGGTTGCTGCGATAACGACGCCTAGTCCATCTACGGCCAGTAGGAATAGTCGTAATTTCCATGCGCCTCGGGCTTCGAATAGAGCCATGGCTAGTGGCATTACGGACTGGAATACTAGGCTTAATCCGATGTACTGGACGACTTGGATTGCGGGGTCCCATGTGCCGTTCCAGACAAAATGGACTAAGGGGTGCCCGATGAGAAATGCACCCATGGAGATAGGCGCGGTAATGAAAATCAGTCCATTAAGAGCTTTTTGAAATCCGGCTTGCTGGCGATGTTGTTCATCGGACACGTTGACGAACATGGGGAGCATGACAGCTGTTACGCTTTCAGCAAAGACTGCTAGAAATGCGCCGACTAATCTGAAGCCGAAGAAATAAGATCCTAGTAGGTGCGGTGCGATAAAGCCTACGATATTGTAGTCGCCGTATAGCGTGACGGTGTATAGCGCTGCTCCGAGCATAAGCCATATTGCGGGTTTATATATTTCTTTTAATAGTTGCCTGTCAATGTTTCTGCCTTTGGGGATTTTGCCTTGGACCCAAAGGCAGGCTGCCCAGCGAAACATGGCAAAGATGAGTAGGGGCATGACAAAGCTTAGGGGGCCGTATCCTAGTAATGCGAAAATAATCATGGAGCCGTTGAGGCATAGCTGTGAGCCTACTCTGATCAATTCCACGGTTTTGAATTGGAGTTGTATTTTTAATTGGGTGATATAGATATCGGGGAAGCTGGAGATGACATAGGATGCGGCGACCCAATAGACTAATTCTAGTAGTCCTGGTGTGTACCATCCTAGGCCTAGCTGCTGATCGTATGTTTTGATGGCATAGACAATGGCGAGGAGGAGTAAGGCTGAGATGCAGTTTGAGATTAAGCTTAGGAGGGCAAAGGGTTTTGCTAGTTGCTGGACTTCTTTGCCTCGCTGCATGAGTATTTTGGCGACCCATGTGTTTCTGAAAGCGGCGACGTAGATTTCGAATCCAATGGCCAGGCCGTATAATTTATAGTCCCCGTCGGAAAGCTTGTTGCCTAGTACTATTTGTGAAGTAAAGGCGAATACTTTTGTGATGATCAGCGCGACGCCGGCAAATGCCATTCCTTTTACGGCGTGATTACTTAATGACTTGGGCACAGATTTTTCTCACGATAAGCTTACAGGGCAGTCTGGTGGCGTAGTGTGTACTGGTATCCATCGATAATATAGCTGGATATGGCTGAAACATTAAAGAGTAGTAGGATGGGGAATGCGAAGACGCCGAAGAAGATTGACTCCATAAATCCAACGACGATAAACATGGTTAAAATGGCTACGACAAAATCAATAAGTGGGATTTGCTCGGGCATTGCTTTGCGGATTTTGAATAATTTGAGAATGGTTTTAGCTATTGCGCCGACGATGGCTAGCATTAGAATGCCGCCTATGATTCCCATTTGCGCTAATGCTGTGAGGTAGGTTGATTCGCCGATTCTGAGGTCTTGATCCATCACGCCGATGAGGGGTTGTGCGGAGAAGTCTTGTATGAGTGATCGCCAGATGACTGATCTTGTGTCTTGTGTGGAACTGAGTCTTTCGATACTTTGGCCAAAATCATCATTGGTAAAGTTTAGTCCGATTAAAACCATGGCGCCTACTAGGATGATATAAATGGAGAATTGTCCTAGTCTGGCTCTGAAGAGCATGACTAGGCCGAAGAGCGTTAGGACGATGCCTGTTCTTGATCCTGTCCAGAATAAGAAGATGGTGAATACAGCGATTAGCCCTGGTAGGAAGAGTTTGTTTTTTACTTTAGCGCCTGCTGTAAACATTTGGTATGAGAGGATGATGATGCCAAAGGCGAATAGGATTGCTGCGGTTTGCGGGTTGGGTAGTGTGCCGAACATGCGGCCTTTGGGTAGGACTGCGACTTTGTTAAAGATCATTTGGTGTACTGTGCCTAGGATGATTAAGATGCAAACGATGACAAAGCATTTGAGCAGTTTATCGATGTCCTCGTATTTGCGTAGCATTAGTGGCATTGTTAGGCCGAAGGCGGAGAAGATAAGGGTGTAGACGATGATACTGAGGATGCCTTTTTCTAGCCAGACGCCCGACATCATGAGCCTAATGGCGTAGGCGAGTTGGAAAATAAATAGCATGACGACGATGGAGGAGATGTAATGTTTCCGCCAATCCTGTGGGAGTCTTAATCTGGAGAGTACCATGCAGGCTAGTAAGCCCATGAAGATGTAGCGGCAGTATTGTGAGAGGTATTTTAGTGGGCCTGAGAAGGTGAGATCAAAAAACTCGTTGGTGTCATCTCTATAGATGGTTACAAAGTAAATGGCTAAGGCCATGGCGACCCATCGTCCCCAATCGGAGACGACAAATATGAGCCCGACGAGAACGCCGACGAATAATACCGCAAGGCCAACGGGGTTGGTGAGCATTTGAATAATCTGTTGGGTAAAACTAGCAGCTTGTGCTAACATCCATTTTCACTTTCAACTAGCCGCCGACAGTATGTCGGAGGATTTTTTTTAGGCTTGTATGACTTTATTTTTATCGACCTTGACTTGTCTTAACGCGCCTCGTGTGTCTATTATTAATTTGGCGTGATCGGCGATCATTTGCCAATCGTATGCTTTATGGTTGGTTGATATGACGATGCAATCGTAGCTATTGAGTGTTTGCTCATTGAGTGGTACGCTTTTCATGCCTAGATTATATTTCCGCATTTTATGTGTTTCGGGCACGTGGGGGTCATTGTAGCTGACCTTGGCGCCGATGGCCACGAGCTGCTGGATGATTTCGAAGCTGGGGCTTTCTCGGATATCATCGACATCGGGTTTGTAGGCTAGGCCTAGGACTAAGATTTTGGCGTCTTTGACGGATTTGCCTGCTTGATTCAGCGCCCAGATGGTGCGGTCCACGACAAAACCCGGCATTTGATGATTGATCTGCCCGGCCAATTCGATAAATTTGGTGGTTTGTCCAAACTCTCTGGCTTTCCATGTGAGATAAAACGGGTCGATAGGGATGCAATGCCCGCCTAGGCCTGGGCCGGGATAAAAGGCTTGGAAGCCGAAGGGTTTGGTCTTGGCGGCATCGATGACTTCCCAGATATCGATGTCCATTTTGGTGAAGATGATTTTCAGCTCGTTGACCATGGCGATATTGACGGCGCGGTACACGTTTTCTAATATTTTTGCAGCTTCTGCCACTTCTGCGTTTGAAACGAGGATGACTTCTTTGATGGCTTGTTGGTAGATTTTCAGGGCAAGTTGGCCTGAAATGGGGTCAATGCCGCCTACCAGTTTGGGTATGGTTTGGGTGGAATGATCTTTGCGACCCGGGTCTTCGCGTTCGGGGGAATAGGCTAGATAGAAGTCTTTGCCACATTTTAGGCCTGTGGCTTCTAATGGGCCGAGCATAATTTGGCGTGTGGTGCCGGGATAGGTGGTGGATTCTAGGGAGATGAGCTGGCCTTTGCGTAGCGTTTTGGCGATGCTTTTTGCGGCATTTGCAACGAAGCTAAGGTCTGGCTCTAGGTGTTTGCCTAGGGGTGTGGGGACGCAGACAAAGATGACATCGGATTGGTCGAGCTTATCCATGTCGCTGGTGGCGTAGAAACGGTCGGTGTCCGCCATTTCTTTAACAAAATTTGGGCCAAAGTGCTTGAGATAGCATTGACCTTGGGTCAACATGTCTATTTTCTTTTGATCGACGTCGTAGCCTATGACGTTGAACCCCGCTGACCAGAAGGCTTTGGCCAAGGGGAGGCCGACATAGCCCAAGGCCATCACGCCGATGGTGATTGTTTTATCGCTGATTTTTTGTTCTAGATTCATTCTTTTCCAATGGGTCGGATGGGCTTGATTTGCCTATGGGGCATTTCTTTTCTTTGATCTATTTCGTACACATCGGATAGATTTAACCGATTGATCAGCATGTTTTTTAGCTTGGGTCTGATGCTGTTTTTTATGGCGCTGTGCTTTATTTTATCATATCTTTTAGTTGGCGTTTTTTTGGGGATGTTCGTCGGGATTGTTCTGTGAATTGCTTATTAAATCATTGTAGTGCTGATCTAATCGCAGGGCTATTTTTTTCCAATCGAATTGATCCCAAGCGTAGGGCTTGGCTCTTGCAGCGGCTTGATCGTATTGTTTTTTATCGGTCATCCAGTGGGTGATCTCTTGGGCTAGGGCTTGGGCATCCAAAGGGACGACCGAGCCGACGCGGGCTTGGGTGATATAAGGATGAATATTGACATGATCGGAGACGATCACGGGCTTGGCGCAGGCCAAAGCTTCGACGACTACGTTGCCAAAATTTTCATGGTAACTAGATAAAACAAAAAGCTTGGCATCATTAAAGGCTGCGATGCGCTGCTTATAATCCATCATGCCGGTTAAGATGACATCCTTTTGCAGCTGATTTTCTGCAATCATTTTTTGGACTGTTTGCTCATAACCGCTGGCCATCGGCCCAGCTAGCACCAAAACGGTATTGGGGATTTTTGCTTTTGCAAAAGCGGGTATCAAGATATCTAGACCTTTGATGGGGTGTAGTCTGCCTAGAAATAATACAATCTGGCGATCTCCTATTTCTGGAAAAAGCTGTCTCATTCGCCCTTGTGGGGGCATTTGATTTTCTGAAAATTCTCGTAAGTCTAAGCCGTTTGGTTCAACGATTGATCGGGTGCCAAAGGTGGTGGATAAATCTCGCTCTAGTTCGCTGCAAAAATGCAATGCTTTGGCTGCTCGGATCATTTTTTTTCCAGCGAGGAGCAATGCGATACGCTTTTTCATCGCTTTGCGACTTAAACTATCTTTGGTGAGCATGCCGTGGGGGATAATGACATAAGGCACGTTTGCGTTGCGACATAATTTCGCGGTGACCCATTGGATGAGCCCCCACATGCCATGGATATGAACGACGTCGATTTTAGGTAATAATGCTTGGATTTGAGATTTGATTGCTTGGCAGTTTGCGAAAAAACCTGCTGGGGGTTTGATGAGTTTGACGTTGACTTGGTCTGCCTGTGCGCTGTCTACCCACTGCTTGATGCCTTGGTTTTCTTTGGGGCAAAGTGTTGCGACATAGACTTTGGCGCCTAGCTGTGATTGTGCGCAGGCCATGCCTAGCAATGTGGTGACGGGGCCTCCTGAAACCGGATCTACGCCAGAGATGACATGTAAGACAGATTTCATCGTAGGATTTACTTTCTACTTTTTTTCATGAAAATGGTCGTTATCGGTGGCTAACGGTAGTTTATTGAAAGAATGGGTAGGGATTGAGATAATCCAGGCCGATGTGATTATTTATCGGCCTATTCTATACGTCCTTTAATCCATTCGCGAATCTTTTGGCTCTTGACTAACCACTTATCACCGATGCGGTCGGAGAGAAAGCGTTGATACAAGCCATCAAAAACGTCGGATAATTGTTTGACTGCTAGCAATCGCTCTTCGATGCGCTCTCGGGGTGTTTCGGCATCGGGATAATCGGGCAGACTGGCGCCTGAGATGCACATGCGGTCGGACTGTAAGGATAATTCCCATTGTATATCGCCGGCGACATCAGCGACAATCATTGATGCTTTGCGGGGCCACTTGCCGTTGAGTAATGCGTCGCCGGCTTCGGGGAGCCTGCTGGGTTTATCGCCTCTTAGAGTTTGCTTGCCGGTGACGCCCCATGCGCACTCCATTTCCAAGGCTTTGTCGATAACCAATGCGATTTGCTCTTCGCCGCGCGGTGTCTCTACATTGACTAAACCTTCGTGGGCTTCGGTGATCCACCATAGCCAGATCAAAAATTCATTGCCTAGGAAGTCTTTTAGATCGATGGCATTCGCTACCCAGGGGCAATAGGGGATGGCGAGGTCTTGTGGTCCGGAAGCGTCCTCGTGGTCTATTGTGGTGCCTGTTGGCGGTCCTGTGAAGCCTGTGGCGCGGATATCTTCGTAGTCTCTGGTTTTGCCTTTGGCCCGCATATAATTTCCGGCGATGACGCCCGAGGTTAGGGGCTCTAGATTGATATTAAAACAATCTCGGAAGCGCTTGCAAATTAGCTCGGTGGCGGTGTTGTTAAGCGCGCCACAGTAGACCTGTTGATGCTGTAAATCCCAGAGAATCGGTACGGCTTTGGATCGCCGGAATTTACCGCTAGCCAGCTCATCGCGGAGGAGGCGGTCGGCTTCTTCGTGGGCATCTTTTTTATCTGTTTTGGACAAAAAGCCGCCTTCTTTGCCCGACAATGCTAATTGTTCTTGCATTTGTCGATAAGCCTGTTTTACATCCCCGGGGACGCGGTTGGTGTCCACGCGCATGGCAAATAGGAGGAGATGGTTAAAGCCGTTTTTTTCGTATTCAAATTGCGTATCGTAAAGATGTTTGCCGGTGATCCAGCCTACTTCAAGCTCTTCTGGGGCTCCAAATTCTTGTTCTTTAAAAGCCCCTTCGGCTAAACTGGCCAAAATTGTAGCATCCACCAGCGAAGGGCTATCACCGACGGCATTAAAACGACAATAACTGACACGGCCTGATTCAAAACCCATTAAAAACTCCACGTTATAGATACAAATTTCATCAACCTACGTTAAAGACGGGCATTCTACCTATCTGTCTTGAAAAAATCTTTTGGTGGTGCTTTCTCCATACTTTGCCCACAAAGTTAGGGGGTTGATGTTTGTCTGGGATGAAAGCGCTTTTTGGGTTGGGCTTTGGACTGATTGCATTTCTTGGCCATTCTATTATTATGAAAAGATATCCGTGGTTAATGTTGTTGCTTGGTCGGTTAAGAAACGCGAAGCTTGGTTTGGTTTGCTTTTTATGACTTATTGGGTTGACTGCCATTGGCGGAGCTTAGGCCAGCTTATGCCAAATTCAAAGAAGAGTACTTAAAAAGGCAAGATTTTTATGTTGAAAATTAAATCCACACGCGCATTGTTTATTGCATCGCTGCTTTTGATTTTTGTTTTTTCTACAGGATGTAAGCAACTCCGCGGTGAGGGTCCTGGTGGGTTATCTTGGAGTCATCGCCATAAGAAATATGTGCGTGTTTTTGATGCTACGAATAATCACACGGTGATGCATCCTAAGATCACGTTG
>CAZSSX010000094.1:0-9159 GCA_964609545.1 uncultured Phycisphaeraceae bacterium
GGACTGGGATGGATGGATTGTTGGATGGATGGGTGGGTGGTTAGTCTTTTTTATTTTGCGGATGTTCTGAAAAGTATTTTTTGGCTTCGCCTGCGAGGTAAAACGAGCCGGTGATGACGACGATATCCTCGCGTGAAACAGCTCTGCCGGCTAGGCGCAATGAGTCTTTAAGATTAGGCGCGACTTGGGCCATCTTTCCCGCCACTTCGGAGAATTCGGTGAGCAGTTCTTCGGGATCTTTGGCTCTGGGATTTGCTTTTGCCCTAGTGAAGATCACTTTGTCTGCCCCGAGTGATATTTCTTTGAGCATGCCTGGGATGTCTTTGTCTTGGCCACATCCGAAGATGAGTATGAGCGAATCGTAGGGTATGTGAGCGCCTAATGCTCTGATCAATGATTTGATCGATGCGGCATTATGCGCGCCATCGATAATGACGCGGGGGTCTCGGAGGACTTGTTCCATGCGTCCCGCGATGGTTGTTTTGGCTAATCCATTGACGATTTTTTCTTCGGGCAGGTTAAAGCCATAGTTCTTAAGTTTATCTATGATGGAAAGGGCCAAGCCGCAGTTTAGCGCCTGCTGTTCGCCTTTGAGTGGCACTGCAAAATGTTCGAATTTGGAGGTGCTTGATGCGATGCAAACGCGCGAGTGCGGGCCGAGTTCTTTGTTGGCTTCGAATCGGAAAGAGAAGTCGATATCTCTGCCTGTCATTTCGAGCTTGGTGCCTTGCTCTTCAGCGACTTGGTCGAGCATCGCCGCAACGTTTTGATCTTGTGGCGCTGAAATGGCGGGCACGTTTTTCTTAAAGATGCCTGCTTTTTCTTTGGCGATTGATGCGAGGTCTTTGCCTAAGATATTGGTATGGTCTAATGAGATTTGTGTGATGGCGGTGACCAAAGGTTCAACGACGTTAGTCGAATCTAGCCTGCCGCCTAGGCCTGTTTCGATCACGGCCACGTCGATGGCTTGGTCGGCGAAATACCTGAAAGCCGTGGCGGTGAGTATCTCAAAAAAGCTTAATGTTTCTTTGATATCTTCCTCTGCTTGGGCGATGGTTTTAAAAAGTTCGGTGAGGTCTGCGTGCGTGATAATTTGGTCATTGATCGCGATGCGCTCACGCAGGTCTACTAAGTGTGGGGAGGTGTATTGTCCCACTGCATATCCGCAGTTGGCTAGCATCGCGGTGACCATCGCGCAGGTGGAGCCTTTGCCTTTGGTTCCCGCGATATGTATGGTTTTGATCAGTTTATGAGGGTTGCCTAGCTTATCTAAGAGCTTTTCCATTTTCTCCAGATTAAACGTGCGCTCGTTATAAGGCACGATGCGCATGCGCTCATGGTCTACATGATCATAGAGCCATTTTTGCGCGGCAGAGAAGTTGGTAATGCGGGCGGCGCCGGTACGTTTGTTTTTTGTTTTGGATGAGGTAGGCATAGTCGATCTATTATACCACAGCTCACCGAAAAGTCAATTAGATTTACCTAAGCATATTGCCATTATGGATTTATGACGATTATAGGGTTTGTTTGGTTTAATAAAACAGATGTTAAGATAGGTAGTTTAGGCCTTTGCCCGCTAGATTATCATTAAAAGTTGTTCGGGGGAGCTGATGATATGTTTGGCACCATGTTGGCGTAATTGGGCTTCTGATCTGAATCCCCATGTTACGCCGATAGGCAAAAAACCCACCGATGTGGCGGTTTGCATGTCGGCTGGGGTGTCGCCTAGGTAGGCCACTTGCGAGGGGACGATCTTGAGTTTTTCGCAAAGAAAATGCGCACCGATTGGGTCGGGCTTTGGGGGGATTTTTTCTGATTGGCCTAAGACCGCGCCGAAGACGATATTGGAAATTTTGTCTTTGACCGCCGCTAGGGTTGCCAAGTGTGGCTTGTTTGAAAGCACGGCCAGCGTGTAGCGCTTTTGCAATTTTTGCAGGAGAGGCATCACCCCGGGAAACAGCGTTGCTTTGTCTGTCCCGTGGCGAAGCTGATACGTGGCTTGTATTTCGATCGCCCGCGGGACGAGATGTTGCTGATCTTGAGGCAATGCGTGTTGAAAAAGATAATGGATGCCCTGGCCGGCTAACTGATTATAAGCTTCTACGGGATAAGTCGGCTGCCCAAGCTGTTTGAGGGTATGATTGGCACAGGCGGCGATATCTGCCAGCGTGTCCAAAAGCGTTCCGTCAAGGTCGAAGATAACGGTGGTGATTTTTTTCATGGGGATTATTTTAGTATCGTTTTGGGTGAGAGCAAGGCGGGGGTCTTTTGTTTTTTTAGAAAGAAGATTTGTGAATCATCGCTGATGAAATAAAATGCGATGATCGCGGGTATAGGCCGATACGTTTGGCTTCTTTTTTTAGTTTGGTAATAGATTAACGTGAAGGATTTTTGGATATGGCGAATGTGCTAGTTGTTGGGCCTCACCCGGATGATCAGGAATTGGGGATGGGCGGGACAATCAAAAAATTAGTCGAGGATGGGCATGACGTCTTGCTTCTTGATATGACCAATGGCGAGCCAACGCCTTTGGGCAGCGTGAGTCAGCGCGAGATTGAATGGAACCATGCCGCTAAGATTTTAGGCGTTAAGCGGAGGCTATTGGGGCTGGCTAATCGGTTTGTGGAGCATAGCTTAGAAGCCCGGCACGCGGTAGCGGGGGTGATCCGCGAGCATCAAGCCGAGATTGTGTTTTTGCCTTATTATGAGGATGCCCATCCGGATCATGTTGCGGTGACGCGCATCGTCGAGGATGCACGCTTTGATGCTAAGCTAAGTAAGATCGATTTGCCGGGCGATGCGATTTATCCCAAGTGGATGATTTATTATTATTGCACGCATCTCAGGCATGTGGCTAATCCGAGTTTTTGTATTGATATCACACAGCAGATGGAAAGTAAAATCAAATCTATTCAAGCCTACGAAACGCAGTTTGTTTTACCCGAAAAAAATCGGCGGGTGCTGGAATGGCTCAAACAAATGAACGGCTACATGGGCGGCCGGATTGGATGCGAATATGCCGAGCCGTTTTTTTTAAGAGAGCCTTTGGGATTAACAGGGCTTGGCGATTTGGTTATGTAGATCAACGGATTAAAAAGATAAAGGAAAAAAGGATGCAACATTCATTTTGGGAAAAACGATGGCGCCAAGGAAAAATTGGTTTTCATCGAGACGCGGTGTCTCCTTTTTTAAAAAAATATATTTCAAAAATTGCCCCAACACCTAGACGGATGTTGGTGCCGTTGTGCGGAAAAAGTCTTGATTTGTTGCATTTGGCCGAGCTTGGCCATCATGTGATGGGCGTTGAGCTAAGCGCGATTGCAGCGCGTGATTTTTTTGAGGAGCGGGGCCTTGGCGTGACGGTTACGCGCGAGGGCGATTTTGAAATCTATCGCGCTGATGACGATGCATTAAAATTAGAAATTTACTGCGGCGATTTTTTTGATTTAAAAGCTCATCATTTGGCGGAGGTTGGGGGCGTGTGGGATCGGGCGAGTTTAGTGGCGCTGCCTACGGATCTGCGTGCGCGGTATGTTGAGCTATTGGCTGGGTGTTTGCCTGTTGATGCGATGTATTTGTTGGTGGCGATTGAGTATGATCTTCCGGGGAAGTCGGGGCCGCCGTTTAGCTTAAACGCTGATATTTTAAGCGATTTATTCGAAGGCACCTTTTCTATCACCCGGCTTGATACCGAGGGGATGAACGATGCAGACGGTTCGGGATATCTGGATGTGCCTTATGTGCTAGATAAGTTGTAAGAAGTAAAACGATTAGACGTGCCTGGTGATTTGCTTTGGTTTTCTCTGATGAATTTTAAAAAATTCAAAAAGATGAGATGCTCAAGCATGCGCGGGGGGATTGCATTTTGCGAAGTAAAGGGTAGGATGATTTTGTAACGATCTACTTTTTTAGATTTTTCTACGATGGATTCGGGGGGTCAAGCTAAAGGGATTTTAAGATGAAAGCCGTTGTTTATCATACGTATGGTGATGTTGATGTTTTAAAGATTGAAGAGATGCCAACGCCTAGCGTGCGGGCGGGACAGATTTTGGTTCAAGTGATTTCCACCACGGTGACAGCTGCGGATTGGCGATTCCGTAGTGCGAGTCCTTTTTTGGTTCGCTTGATGCAAGGCCTATTTAAGCCTAAGGCTACGCGCCGAGTGTTAGGGGCGGAACTTTCTGGCATTGTTAAAGCGGTGGGCGCGGGGGTGAATCGTTTTAAGGTTGGGGATGAAATTTTTGCGGACGTGAGCAGCTGCGGGATGGGCGGGCATGCTGAGCTTATCTGTTTAGACGCGGAGGGGCCTGTGGCGCACAAGCCTAAGGGGCTGAGTTTTGAGGAAGCTGGGGGGATTTGTTTTGGGGGATACTCTGCGCTTTATTTTTTACGAGATGTCGCGAAAATTCAAAAGGGACAAAAGTTATTGATCATCGACGCATCGGGCAACGTGGGAACCTTTGCGGTGCAACTAGGGAAATATTTTGGCGCTGAAGTCACGGGTGTTTGTAGCGGTAAGAATGTTGAGCTTGTCAAAAGCTTAGGTGCGGATCGCGTGATTGATTATACGCGGGAGGATTTTTCAGCAGAAAGCCAGCGATATGATTTTATTTTTGATACGGTCAGTTATGTTCCGTTTGGTAAGTGCAAAGGGGTGCTTACTGAGCGTGGTAAGTTGTTGCGTTTGGTATTTGGCCCGGGGCTGATGATAGGTGGGATGCTGGTGGGGCTACTTGGCAAAAAGAAGGTCGCTTGCGCGGTGGCGATGAAAGTGAGCGGTGAGGATTTGCGATTTTTGAAGAGGCTGATAGAGGATGGGCAGATTAAGCCGATGATCGAAAAGGTTTATCCGATGACTGAAATTGCTCGGGCCCATGAGCATAGTCAAAGCGGACGAAAGGTAGGAAGCGTTGCGGTGCGGATCGGTGGGGATTGCATCTAGGTTTAAAAAAGCACAAAAAATTTAATTTAGGCTGTCCGGATCTACGCTGAGCCCGACGAAACTGATATCAAACATTTCTCGCAGTTGCTTGACTAAGGGCAGGTCTAGCGCGGCTTGCTGGTCGGCTTTGGAAATATGTCGCCCTGCTCGAGTCCGAGGCGCGCCGACGGCGGAGTCATGGCTTTGTCCGGCGTGCTCGATCTGATTGCTGATGCTTACTCGCAGGAGCTTGCCGGTGAGCATTTGTAGCTGCTTGGCGATCTGAGCTTTCTGGCGATCTGCTGATGCAAATTTGGCGATATCTTTTTGCCCGGGCAATGGGCTTAGCGTGACCTCGCGGCTATCCAATGCGGTGATCTGGAGCTTAGATAGCCAGGCGTTTAGCGAGGGCTTTTGACTAATCAATTGACGCAACGCTTTGCCTAGGGCGGCTTGATCTTCAAGCAAGCTAGGGCAAGCCCGCGGGATATCCATATCGCAAGGCACCCCCTGCCCCGATACGCCGCCCCCCCCTGCCGCTTCGCTGTTATTTCTGATGCTTTGTCCTTGGGCGGTCACTGCTTGAGGCCAATGGGTTGTTCCTCGTCCCGCGGCTGAGGCTGATCTTGGCGCGGGGGCAGGGTCTTGATCTTGATTAAAAGGTGATGCTTCTGATGATGGGTCTACATGTTCGGGCTGGGTGATTTTTTGCCTTGATTGCTGCTGTGGCGGTGGTGATAATTTTGGGGGAGTTGGTGTGGGTGTGATTGGGGTGCTGGCCGTCGCGACGGGCGGAGTCGCCATGGGTTGCGGGGTTTGAGGAGGGGTTTGATTAGGTGTTTTGGGTGCGGTGAGATGATTGGGCTGCTGGGCATTTAAGTTTTTTTTTTGATCTTTAAGTAGTTCAGTGATATCAGCCATTTTTTGCGAAAGGGCAAGCCTAACCATGGATGCATCGAGTAATGCCCGAGGGTTGGCGGATTGTTTAGTGGTGCGCTGTAGATTTTCGCAGAGGGCAATCATATAGACAATAGCAGGGGCATCGAATTGCTTGGCTTGTGCGACTGCGACTTCTTTACCCTCTAGGCTAAGCTCCACGAGGGGGCTGTCTACGCCACATGCTCCGATGAGTAGTAGCTGCCTAAACTGCTCGATGAGAACGTCTAGGAGTTGGTCTAATGCGATGCCTTGGTTGAGTAAAGCGGCTGTGGCTTCGAGTGTTTTTTGTATTTCTGAACGTGCGATGGCGTTGATGAGTTGATCGATCAAATCCCGGGGTGGTAGGCCTAGCATTTGTTCTAGTAGCTTGGGGGTAATGGGATTTTCTCCAGCTGCGATAATCCGATCGAGTAAAGAAAGCGCATCGCGCATGGAGCCGTTGCCTAGGCGGGCGATCTGCCAGTTGGTTTGCTCATCGGATGTGATGCCTTCTTGGTCTAGCACCGTTTGGAGATGGGCGGCGATTTCTTGAGTGGGGATGTTTTGGAAATCAAAGCGCTGACATCGCGATTGGATGGTGGCGGGGACTTTGTGTGTTTCGGTGGTGCAGAGGATAAATTTGACGTGGCTGGGGGGTTCTTCCATCGTTTTCAACAGGGCATTGAACGCGCCTGTGGAAAGCATATGCACTTCGTCAATAATATAAATTTTATAAGGCGCATCTTGTGTGGGGGCTAGCGATGCTTTGGCGATGAGGTCGCGGACATCATCTACTCGATTATTGGATGCCCCGTCGATCTCGATGACGTTGAGATCATCGCCACGCATGATGGCTTGACCCATGCGCTGCTGAATATCTTCTGGGGGGTAGAGGATGTCGCCGGTTGCTTTGGGGCAATCGGCGATGGTGCTGGGTGCGTTGAGGGCGCGTGCAAAGAGTCTAGCCATGGAGGTTTTGCCTACGCCTCGCGTGCCTGTGAAGAGAAATGCGTGGGCTACGCGGTCCGTGGCGATGGCGTTTTGGAGAGTCTTGGCGATAGGTTGCTGGCCAATGACTTGGTCAAAAGCGTTAGAGCGGTATCTGCGAGCAAGGACGGTGTAGGACATGGTATCGCCAAGTTTCCAAAAGATGAGGGTTCGAGGATAGCATATCAGAAAAATTGTTTTTTGGCATCCCTGACAGGCTTGGTTATTGGGGTGATTTGGGGGGTGAGAGGGGTTGTTTCTGCACATAAAAAACGCTGCGTGATAGACGACCAGGACACCAACAGCACCGGGAGAGCAACACGTGGGGCTGCTCCGGTCAAGGCCTGACCCGGTTGGTGTGATCCCCCGTGCATCGGGCCCGGCCGCCTATCACGCAGCGTTAAGCTGCGAGGCGGGTATCTTACCTTTTTTTGTCGATGCTGCCTAGTGCATGGCTGTTTCCCGATATAAAATCTGTAAAATGGGGATGTTTTGCCCCTTGAGACTTGGCCAAAGCGCGTCTGCCTCGTATAGTGGCTAGGTCTTGGTTGACTTTTATCTTATTCCGTGATGGTGGATCGCGCATTCTTATTTAGAAGAGGTTGGTGTCGTATGATTTTAACAGCATTGCGCATTTTATTTTTATTCTTGGGCGTTTCGATTACGACTTTTTTCCTGCTCTCTCCCGAGCAATTCGATGGGAAGGTGGTGGGGATTGGCTTTGCTGGCAGCTTAATGATTACTTTGCTGGTTATCTATATTGATATTCGGGTGCCTCGTGAGCATAAAATCGCGACGTTTTCGGGTGTTTTATTGGGTTTAATCGCGGGACTCGTTTTTGCGTTTGCGCTGAGTTTTGTCGTGGATTTAATCGCGATCCTTATTAAGGATCAGTTTTCTGGGGGCAATGATCTTGTTAATAAGCAGATGATCGATCTGGCGACCAAGGGTATGAAATTATTCATCGGGCTGATCACCTGTTATATCGGTATTTCGGTGGTGCTACAGACCAAGGATGACTTTCGCTTTGTGATTCCGTATATCGAGTTTACCAAGCAGCTGCGTGGCTCTCGGCCTACGGTGCTAGATACTTCTGTGATTATCGTTGGGCGTATCGTCGCCATCGCCAAGCCTCATATTTTGCAAGGCACGCTACTCGTGCCCGATTTTGTGATTGATGAATTACAAGCGATCGCGGATTCGAGCGATAACCTGAAGCGCGCGCGTGGGAGGCGTGGACTAGATATCCTCAAAACACTGCAAGATGATAGTCACTTAGACCTACGCATTACCAAGGAGGAAGCCCTAGGGCAAGGGGTCGATCAAAAGCTGGTGGCTTTGTCGGCGGAGCTGAAAGCCAGATTGATGACTAATGATTTTAATCTTAATAAAGCGGCATCGCTTCGTCACATTCCCGTGATCAATATTAATGAGCTGGCCCAAGCTGTTAAGCCTGTGGTTTTATGCGGGGAGACGCTACAGGTGAAGATTATTAAGCAAGGCGAAGGGCCTCGCCAAGGCGTGGCTTATCTGGATGACGGCACGATGGTTGTCACCGAGGGGGCTCGGGATAAAGTAGGCCAAAGCCTAGAGGTGACGATCACCAAGACACTTCAGACTACTGCGGGGAAGATGATTTTCGCCAAGGTTGTCGACGATAATGCTTCGTGAACAAAAGAAAGCACGAGGCGAGAGATGTATCTTGTTTTGACATGTTGTTTTTGATCTGATAGAGTCCTGCTGACATCAGCCACATGGTGTGGTGATGTGTTCGATTTATCTATCGATTTTAATTTTTTCACAAAGGAAACGGTCCATGTTTTACTCTAGAGCTTTTCAAAAATTAACCAGTTGCGTCATGGCGCTAACGATCTTCTCGACATTTCTCTTGGCTGGATGCACTAGCTCCACGGTCATCAAGTCTCACCCCTCTGGCGCCAAGGTTACGATTGATGGCAAACTGGTCGGCAAGACGCCTATTACTTATGCGGACAAAGCGATCGTCGGTTCAAGCCATAATGTGGTCCTTAGCTTGGCTGGCTACAAAACGACCCACGCAAAATTTGCGCGTAATGGGCAGGCCAACGTGGGAGCCATCATCGGGGGCGTCTTTTTCTTATTCCCCTTCCTCTGGACGATGGACTACGATGACTCCTACATGTTTGAGCTCGAAGCGGAGTAACTGAAACCGCGGAGATTCAAATAGCAGCGGGCCAACGCTAGGCGTGCTATTTTTTGAGATCAATCTTATTAAAAAAACGAAGCATTGCTTGATGGCAATGCTTCGTTTTTTTTAAGGTCAAAGTCAATTCTATTTGGGGATTTATGATTGA
>CAZSSX010000095.1:0-9130 GCA_964609545.1 uncultured Phycisphaeraceae bacterium
TTCTGTTTTTCCGTAGCCTGTGGGTCCGATCATGATAATATTTTTGGGGTATATTTCTTTTGCTTCTGTTGTGGGTACTTGTTGTCTTCGCCATCTGTTGCGTATTGCTACGGCTACGGCGCGTTTTGCTTGTTTTTGCCCGATGATAAACTTGTCTAATTCGTTAACGATTTGTTTGGGTGTCATGTTTTTCATAGTGTTTTATTTTATATAGATTTTATTCTGACGCTAGGGGGGTTCTTTTTGATTTTCTAGTGGGTTGTTTTAAATGATGTTATGTAGTGATTAGGGGGTGTGTAGGGATTGGATTGTGATTGTGTGTGGAAAAATAGCTAAGATTTGCGCTTTGTGATGTTCTGGGAATGTTATCGGTTCGATATTTAAGATGTGGGGAATTTGAGTATTTGATGATGTTGATTGATGTTAGATTTTACGTTTGGCATTGTAGTAATAGAGTATGAATGATCAATAGGTAGCGTGTGTTATGGTATTTGGAAGACAAAAAATAAAATATTCACCGATCGCGATTGACTTTGGGTCTGATAGTTTGAAGATGCTTCAGGTTATTCCGCGTGATCGTCCTGAGGTTGTTGCTAGTGCCTTGTTTGCGATTCCTGATGGTGTTCGTCAGAATCCAGGGGAGCGTTTGGCGTTTCTTGAGGGGGCTGTTCGCCAGGGTCTGAAGGAGCAGCCGTTTTATGGTAAGAAGGTGATGTGTTCTTTGCCTGCGTATCAGACGTTGACTCAGAATTTGGAGTTGTCTAAATGTCATGATGATGCTGCGTATTTGGAAGAGATTCATCAGGAGCTGATAGAGAAATTTAGTGTTGATCCTAGCCGCATGGTTATTCGTTGGTATCCGATGACGCAGTTGGTGCGTGATGGTGCGAGTAAGCAGGAGGTGCTTTGTATGGCTGCGGGTGAAGAGATTGTGATGGGTTATTTGGATTTAGCTAAGAATTGCAAGATGGAGGTTGTGGGTATTCATGCTGAGCAATTTGCGATGGTTAAATCTTTTGGGTATTTGTTTCGTCGTGAATCTGATCGTGAAGCGATGGCGGCGAATATGTATATTGATTTGGGTGGTGCGACGACGAAGGTGACGGTGACGCATTGCACGGATGTTGCGTTTGCTAAGACGATTCATTTGGGTGGTAATCATTTGACATTAGCTTATGCCAAGAAGCGTGGCTTGTCTTTTGCTGATGCTCGTGAGGAGCGTATTTTGCTTGCTAAGGGGAAGCAGATTAGTGCTGGTGTTGTGGCGGAGCCTGCGCCGTTGGCAGTGGGTGAGCGTCGTGATGAATCTCATGCGGTTTCGGGTTTGAATCAATTGGGTATGACTGAAGTGAAGGGGGAGGTTGAGGAGGACACGCTTGATATGATTGTGGATGAGCTTCAGATGTGTGTGCGTTTTCATCAGCATTTGTATCCTGAGAAGTCGATTGAGAAATTAATTTTTTTGGGTGGGGAATCTCAGCATATGAGTACTTGTCATAAAATCGCTAAGACGCTGCGTATTAAGGCTCAGCTTGGTGATCCTTTGGCGAGGTTGGATGTTGATAGTTTGGATCGTTTGCCGGAAAAACTGGGCCGAGATCGTTCTGAGCCTAGCTGGGCGGTTGTGATGGGATTGTGTTTATCCGAGGCTAATTTAGGTTAAAGTTGCGGTATTATTTTTTAGTGTTTTAACGAGGATGGAGTTCCTGATGTCAAACATGAGTTTTGTGCCAGATGAATACCGTAAGAAGAAGATGCAGGTGCGTGTTAACACGATTAACCTGAGCTTGTTTATAGTGGTGATGGCTGGTGTGGTGGGGGCGTTTTTTGTTACAGATAAGAATCGTTCTTTGGTGACCGAGGAATTGCGTGTTGTTAATTCTAAGTATGGTGAGGCTGCGGAGCTGCTTAAGGATTTGCAGGAGCTTGAGGGTAAGAAGGCTTTGATGATTCGCAAGGCTCAGATTATTACTCAGTTGGTTGAGAAGGTTCCTCGTAGTTTATTGCTGGCGGAATTGATTAACAGTATGCCAGAGTCAATGAGTTTGGATGAGATTACTTTGATTACGCAGAAGCAGAAGCGCCGGGGTGGTCGTTCGCGAACGGCTATGGAGCGTGCGCGTAAGCTTCAGGAGAAGAATAAGAAGCGGCAAAAGAAATCTAAGGGTAAGAAGGGTGTAGTGTCTGCTCCTAAGCTTCCTCCTCAGGAGGTTTTGTTGGTGGTGTTGGGTGTTGCGCCTTCTGATACGGAGGTGACTCAATTTATGGCATCTTTAAAATTGAGCACGATGTTTAGTCGTGTGAATTGGATTTTTAGTGAAGAGACTGAAGTTGATGATCAGAAGATGCGTAAGTTTCGTTTTGAGATGTTGGTCAATGAGAAGTTTGACGTGAATGATCATAAGCCTAAGTTGCTTGTTCGTAATAAGATTAAGAAATTGATGGATGTTAAGGGTGGCTTGGGCGGTCGTAAGTTTTTAGGTGATTTAGGTCAGCATGCAGAAGACATAGATAAGGATGAGTAGTATGCGAATGGGAATCCGTGAGTTTATTTTTGTGTTGTTGTTGTTGGTTACGCCGGTGGGTGCTTATTTCTTTTTGTTTGAGCCTCGTAACGAACAGATTGCCCAGGCTAATGAGGAGATGAAGCTTAAGCGGGAGAAGCTTAAGGCGTTGCAGGTTGCGCATGTTCACTTTACTGATTTGGAGAAAGAGATTAAGCGTTTGAATCAGACGGTTGATGCTTTTGAGGCGAAGTTGCCTGCTGAGGGTGATGTTGAGATTATTTTGAAGCAGGTTACTGATTTGGTTTCGCTAGAGAATTTGTTGACTAAGCGTATTAAGCCTGAGAAGGAAATCTGGTTATCTCAATATACTGCGATGCCTATTAAGATGACTTTGGAAGGTCATTTTGATGATTTTTATCAGTTTCTGTTGGGTTTTGAGAAGCTTCAGCGTGTGACGCGTATGCCTAATTGGAAGATTTATCAGAAGAAATCTAAGGATGGGTCTGTGATGGTTGCGGAGATTGAGTTTCGTATTTTTTATGAGAATGCGCGATAAGTTTTTGTAAGTGATTGATTTTTATTTTATCAAGTAAGTTTGAAAGAGAATCTTAAGATGAGTCAATTAGAGAATAATGATAATCAAGTGCCGATGGGTCTTCCGGGTATGCCTCCTGCTGCGGGGTCTAAGGTTGGTGGTTCTGGTGGTTTTGGTCCTGAGGGTTTGCCTGAGGCTTTTGGTGGTGATGCTAAGAAGAAGCCTTTGATTACTTCGGGTACGCTTTTGGTGATGGTTTTGTTTATTATTTCTGCTGGGGGTTTGTATGTGATGAATTATACGCAGATGGGGATTACTGAGTCTGGGAAGAATTCTAAGGATGAGAAGACGATCGAAAAATATTTGGCGTTGGTTTCTAAGGAGGGTTCTAAGGGGACGGTTAAGCGTATTGGGCATATGGGATTGAAAGATTCGAAGGTTGAGAGTATTAATAAGCTTTTGTCTGTTGATGTTGCATCGCATCAGGTTCCGGTCGAGTCTTTGCGTAAGGATCCTTTTCAGGTGAAGTTGCGTAAGCAGCCTGGTAAGGGTACGACGAATAAGAAAGATGAATCGATTCGTAAGAAGAAGAAACAGATGATGATTGCGTTTGCTAGGCGTTTGCGTATTACGGGTATTTTGACTGGTGGGGCTGTTCCTACTGCGATTATTCATGTGAATGGTAAGCGCCGTATGTATGATCAGGGGTCTAAGGTTGGGCCGTTTGTTTTGACTAAGATTACGCGGAAGATGGTTATAGTGAATGGGATTAAGGTGTCTCGGCGTTATGTGGTTTTCGAGCGTAAGAACTATCATCGTGATTTTGATTTTCGTGTTTCGATACCGGTTAAAAAATAAATTTTTGTTTTTTTGATGATTGTATTTTGGATTGGGTTGGTTTGAAAAAGGGTTAAAGAAAATGGCAGACGAAGATGAAGACTGGTTTATTGGCGGGGCTACCTTTGGGGGTGATTTAGAAGCGGCTGGGTCTGATTCTGATGATAGTTCTGATTCGGCTGTTGGGGAAGGGGATGTTGCTGATGATGGGTTAGATGTTGGTGCTGTTTCGGTTGATGAGGTTGAGATTGAGGTTGAGCGTGAGAGGGATCTTGGGGGTATTGTATTAGACATTGATATTGATGATGATTGCGGGCTGGGTTTATCTAAGTCATTTACGAGTGATATTGGTGATGAGCTTTTGTCTAAAGGTGTGGTGAGTCGTGAGGATTTGGATACTGCGCGTAAGGTTTTGAGTCAGTCTCCTGGTAAGAAGTTGTATGAGGTTTTGTATGATTCTTGTGATGACGAGGTTGGTCTGCAGAAGGTTGGTGCTGTCGTTTACGAGATGTATTTCCAGCGTGTGACATTAGACGATGTTGATTTGAATTATATTCGTCATTTGGGTATTGATTATTGTGTGGCGAATCGTGTTTTGCCTATTTCCAAATCTGGTAGTCGTTTGTTGTTGGGTGTTGTTAGGCCTGATGATTTGGTTGTTGTTGATGAGATTCGCCATCGTTTGGGGATTGGTATTAAGCCTGTTGTTGTTGCGCGTGTTGATATTATTGCCTTGAGCGAGGCATTGAAAGAGGATACGTCTGAGGAGCTTGATGTTGATGCGATTATTGGTGATATCTCTGAGAGTGAAGTTGAGGTTGTGGAGGAGAAGAACGAGGAGCTTGATTTAGAGAAGATGGCGGGTGAGTCTCCTGTTATTCGCTTGGTTAATTATATTATTTTTAATGCGGTGAAGGAGGGTGCTAGTGATATTCATGTTGAGCCTCAGGAAAATAAGGTTGTAATTCGCTATCGTATTGATGGTATTTTGTTTGAGGCGATGTCTCCGCCTCACCAGATGTTTGCGGCGTTGATTTCTCGTTTAAAGATTATGGCTAATTTGGATATTTCGGAGCGCCGTCTTCCGCAGGATGGTCGTATTCGTGCGATGGTTCATGGTCGTAAGCTTGACTTGCGTTTGTCTACGTTGCCTATGGGTGCGGGCGAGAAAGCGGTGATGCGTATTTTGGATACGCGTTCTATTAATGTTTCGCTTAATGATTTGGGGATGCGTGATGATACGCTTGATTTGTGGAAGGGTCAGATTTCTAATCCTCATGGTATTATTTTGGTGACGGGCCCTACGGGTTCGGGTAAGACGACGACGCTTTATTCCTCGTTGTCGCAGATGGATCGTAAGCGTCTTAATATTTCGACGGTGGAGGATCCGATCGAGTATCATTTGAATGGTATTAATCAGTGTCAGACTCATGATAAGATTGGTATGTCGTTTTCGGCTGCGTTGCGTGCGTTGTTGCGTCAGGACCCTGATGTGGTGATGGTTGGTGAGATTCGGGATAAGGATACTGCTGCGATAGCGATTCAGGCTTCATTGACGGGTCACTTGGTTTTGTCTACGCTTCATACGAATGATGCGCCTAGTGCGATTACGCGTTTGATCAATATTGGTGTTGAGCCGTTTTTGATTGGTGCTGCGTTGAATGGGACGCTTGCTCAGCGATTGGTGCGTAAGATTTGTCCTCATTGTAAGACTGAGCAGAAGCCCGAGGAAAAGGTTGCGATGTTTTTGGAGATGCAGGGGTTAGACCCTGGTAAATGTTGGGTGGGTGAGGGTTGTGAGAAGTGCCGTAATACGGGGTATGCGGGGCGTGTGGGTATTTATGAGATTTTGATTATGGATGATTTTTTACGGGATAAGGTTGCGGGTAATCCTAGTGTGACGGAGTTTCGTCGGATGTGTATTGAGCGCGGGATGTCTACGCTTAAGGATGATGGTTTTGATAAAGTTGCGAAGGGTCTGACGACGGTTGATGAGGTGCTTCGGGTTACCGATAAGGGGGTTTGATTTTTTTGGAGAAGGGGATTGGGGGCGAGGGTTTGATGCGGGGATTTGGGGGGACGAGTTGCTATTAAAAAACCCTTCTGTTTAGAGATGTACTCTAAGTAGAAGGGTTTTTTGTTAGATTAATGGAGCCGGGGGGATTCGAACCCCCGTCCCGTGATAGTCAGCAAAATGCTTCTACACGCTTAGTCGGTGTTTTAATCTTAATGATCGCACCATCATCGACAATGTTATGATCATCCAGTCAAAGTGGAATTTAGCCTCGGCAGGCTTTGGCGCCCTGCTCTGGCGATCTCGACTAGTCATCTAGAATAAGCTTTGCTCGAGCGACGCTACTTTATTCCGAGCTGCTCTATTAGGCAGCGAGGCGAACTGGACTTGCATTGAAGCCAATTCTACCGATAACATTATTAGTGTTAGCAGTTAAGTTTTTGTACGTTTTTTTACCAGGCCAACGTACTCCTGGGCGTGCCACAAAAAGCCTTCCCTATCCGGTCGATACCTTTCGGCCCCTAATTGTCAAAGAACAGATGGATATTATACCTTAATTTTTTGGTTTAAGCGAATTGGTTTTTTTGGTAGGGGGGATTTTTTTTAGGTGTATTGTGCTTTGGGGTAGACGTCGAAGCGGAAGCCTTTGCCTTGGTGTTGCATGACTGTTTTGAGATTGTTTAAGAAGGGTGCTTGCGTGGGTCTTTTGACGGCGACGCGTTTTGTTGCGACTTTGAGTGCTAGGGGTAGTAGTGCGTCTTGGTCTTGGTCTGGTCCGACGATGACGCGTGCGTATTGCATTGATTTGCGTTGTGTGGTTTTGCGTTTTTCTGGGAACATGGGGTCGATGAGTACGATATCGTAGTGTTTTTGTTGGTCGATGGTTTGTTGTAGAAAGTGTTGTGAGTCTTGTTGTATGAGGGTGAGATTTTGTGCGATTTGTGGTTTTGTGTCTTGTATGCGTTCTAGTGCATCGTGTAGGAGGACGTGCATGATGGGGTTGCGTTCGATTGCGGTGACGTTGCAGCCGAAGGATGCGAGTAGCCATGCATCTTGTCCGTATCCTGCGGTTGTGTCTAGTACGTTGATGGGTAGGTCGTTGCCTGATTTTAGTCCGATGGATCTGAGTAGGGGCTGTTTGTAGCATCTGCCCATGGGTGATGTGGTGTCTATTTTTTCTAGGTCTACGGCTAATGAGCCTTGGGTGAACGTGCGTTTTCTGGATTTGTGATCTAGCTCTTTGATTTGGATATTTTCTTGTGTGATGACCAGTGCGTATTTTTCATTGAGTAGTGCTTGGTTGTGAATGAGTTGTAGGTTGAGCATGTGGGCGATGGCTTGTGCGTAGGCCATCATGGATGGGTCTAGGGGTTGTTGTGCGTAGGCTTGGATGGGTGGGGTGGTTGTGTTAATAGGGCGTCCTTAGTCTTGTGTTGTTTGGGCGAGTTGTTGCTCGTATCGTGAGCGGTTGTTTCTGCTATCCATGAGAATATGTACGCGGCTTTTGTCTTTTTCATCGATGGCGCTGTTGATCCATTTGCGTGCTTGGCCGATGTGTGTTCTGCGGGATAGGTGTGTGAGGATGATTGCTTGGGCGTTGGAGCGTTGGGTGAGTTTGACGATATCATCGAGGTGGAGATGTTTTCCGATGTGTGCTCTTTTTTTGTGTTCTGTTTCTAGGAAGGTTGATTCGGTGATGAGGATTTTTGCGTTGAGCACATCTTGGCGGTCGAAGTGTGGTCCCCATGCGGTGTCACCGACGTAGCATACGAGGGGTATTTCGATGGTGCGGGTGATTTCTTGGCCTTGGGCTTTGAGTTTTAGGAGTTGTTCTTGGGGTAATCCGACGAGGTCTTCTTTGAGTTTTGATCTTTTTTCGACAACGACAAAGCCAAGTGATGGTGCGGTGTGGTTGGTATGGAAGGCGCGTAGGAAGATGTTATTTTTGATTTGGAATTCTTGTTCGTGTTCTAAGGGGATAACGTTGTAGGGTGTTTTTTGTGCTTCGATATCGATCCATGCCCGCATGAGATTGTGTATTGGTTTTTCGAGTGATTTGTGGCAGAGTACGGTGCCTGTGCCCATGCCTTGGAAGACGCGTTGTGAGAAATAGTAGGCTAGGCCTGCGGAATGGTCCATGTGTCCGTGTGTTAACGCGACGAAATTGGAGATGAGTGCAGATCTTGGGGCTCTGCCGATATCGAAGACGACGTCGAGTTCTGGGATTTGTACGAAGGATTCTTCGCCTGCGATTGAGATGCCTTGAATGCGGTAAGGTGGGTGGTAGATAAAGCCGAGTTGTGGTCTTCGTGGTGGTTCTTTGGGTAACATATTTGAGAATCTTTTCATTGGTTGCTGCGGTTTTAAAGTATGGAGAAATTGAGTTTGTATTGTGCAGCATGACAAGATTCAGTTGTCGTGTTTTTGTTTTGCTCAATTTTAACGTGCCGTATGGGGGTTGCACCCATGGATCAGTTTCCTGATTGTTTCTGGTCAACGCGGCCTATGTCTTTGATCATAAAAATAATGCCAGACAGTATTTGCAGGCTATTCTATCTGGTGGGTGGTGGTTGTCAAACGTGGGAGGGGTGTAGGAGATTGGGTGTGATTTTTTGGGTTGATTTTTATTGGGCGGGGGTTTGAACTTTTTTTGAGAGAGATAAAATCTTGTGATGTTGTCTTTTTCTGTTGTGTTAGATGGGTGGTTTTCAGGGTAGGAGGTAGGGTTTGTTTTGTTTTGAGGGAAGGGGCTTTTTAGAATAAATGGAACTGTTCTTGGGCTGCCGCTTTTTTTAGATGTAGGTAGGCTTGTTGGGGGTTGAGCCTTTTTTGGGCTTGTTCTTTTTGTGTGCTTGGTGGGTGGGATGCGAAGTGCTGATTTAGCCTAGTGTTGAGTAGGGCGGTGAAGGTGGTGGGCTTGGTGGTGTCGAATTGGGTGATGGCTAATGAGAGGACTTGGAAGGCTTGGCTGCTGAGGAGGGTGAATTGTGTGAGTCGATTGCGTTGGTTTTTACTGGGAAGATGTCTTAGGATGACGTGGTGGATGATGGGTAGGGATAGTTTGGCGATGGTGAGGCGGGCAGCTTGGTAATCTTGTATGGCGGCTTGTATGGCTTTGATGTGGGTGGGCTTGGGGTCGTAGCGGTCGAGGGAAGCGGTTTTTTGTGCGGCGTATTTTTTGAAAAAATTGTATTGTAGGAATTGTGAGATGAGGGCTTGTTCGTCGGGCAAGGGGGC
>CAZSSX010000096.1:0-9109 GCA_964609545.1 uncultured Phycisphaeraceae bacterium
GGCGGTTCGCAATTACGGGTGTTAAATAAGATGTTCCCCAGCTCTATTGAGGTGCAGTTATTACATGGTTACGCTGGTGATTTCTGGTGTATCAATGAGAATATTAAGGTACCTAATATGTATAAACGTCGTGGGAAAGGGACTGAACCATGGAGTATTTTGATGGGGCGTGGGAGGAATATCGCGAATCTCACGGATAACTCGGAGAAGCCGGTTGGCCAATGGAATACGATGGTGGTTGAATGTTTAGGCGGTGAGATTAAAGTTTGGGTCAACGGTGATCTGGTGAATTACGGGTTTGACTGTTCTGTGGTGCGGGGGCATATTGGGATACAGGCAGAGGGGTCGGAAGTGGAGTTTAAGAACATCACGCTTTGGCCGATTACTAAGCTGAGCAAGCGCATGCTGAGCCAGCGATAGGATATGGCTTGGGGTTGTTTAAAGCGGGGATTGATTGCTCGATGTTTAAAGGATGTACTGTTTTATAGATGTTGGCGGTGTGGTTTTAAAAGAAGTAGAATGGGTGTTCGTCTTTTTGTGAGGCGATTGCTGTGGGCGGCGGTGGCCAGTTTAAGAACCAACTTTAGAGGATTTTAGAATTATGCCCGACACTTCCCTTTTAGAATGTTTTGATAGCCCGAGCGAGCGGGATTTTGTCATTGAGCATGTTAGCGAGGAATTCACCAGCGTTTGCCCGATGACGGGTCATCCTGATTTTGGACATGTGAGTTTGAAATATGTGCCTGGGGGCAAGTGCGTGGAGCTGAAGAGCTTGAAACTTTATTATCAATCGTTTCGTAGCGAGGGTATTTTTTACGAAGCGGTGACAAATCAGATCGCGGATGATTTGGCGGCTTGTATGCAACCCAAATGGATGGTGATTACGACGGATTGGAAAGGCAGGGGAGGCATCCGGAGCAAGATTACTGTTTGTGTGGGTGATGTGCCTTTAGCGGAGCGTTAAGCTCGGTTGTCGGTGTATGGCGGTGGATATTTTGGAATGGTTGTGCTGCTGGCTTGAAGGTCGCTCGATAGCTAGCTATTCTACATTACCTTAAGCCGTGATGGCTCCTTAGAAAGTTAGACTGTTTACAGAAGAAAGATAGATTTATGAGCATTATCATTAATAAAGAGACCAAAGTGATCTGCCAAGGCATTACAGGTAGCGCCGGGGCGTTCCACACCAAAGGGTGTTTGGAGTACGGCTCGCAGATGGTCGGTGGCGTTACGCCCGGCAAAGGTGGACAAAAAGACGACAATGGCCTGCCTATTTTTAATACGGTAGCCCAAGCGGTGAAGGAGACGGGGGCATCGGCGACGATGATTTTTGTTCCGCCGCCGTTTGCTGCTGATGCGATTTTAGAAGCGGCAGCTGCGGGCATTACGGTGATTGTGGCGATCACCGAGGGCGTGCCTGTGCTGGATATGACCAAGGTTAAATCTCACTTGACGTCTCATTATCCGGAGGTTGTTTTGGTAGGGCCTAACTGCCCGGGCATTATTACCCCGGGTGAGTGTAAGATCGGAATTATGCCTGGCTATATTCATACGCCTGCTAGCCAGGCCAAGACGGGTAAGAGCGTGGGCATTATTAGCCGCAGCGGCACGCTGACCTATGAAGCTGTTTGGCAGTGTTCCGAGCGCGGCATCGGGCAGACTACATGCGTGGGTATCGGGGGAGACCCTGTGCGAGGATTGGGCTTTATCGATTGCTTGAAATTGTTTAATGAAGACCCGCAAACCGATGGTATTATCATGATCGGCGAGATCGGCGGAACGGACGAGGAGGAAGCGGCGGCTTACATCAAAGCTTCTGTTAAGAAACCCGTTGCCAGCTTTATTGCGGGACGCACAGCGCCTCCGGGCAGGCGCATGGGGCACGCTGGGGCGATTATCTCGGGCGGCGAAGGCGGGGCGGAAAGTAAAATCGATGCGCTCAAGGCTGCGGGATGTTTCCACGCGGAGTCGCCTTCTGATCTAGGCAGCGCGATGGCCAAAGGGCTGGGGCTTTAGGCATCATGGTTAAATGATCGCCATCGAACATCAAATAAAATAAAACCCCGCTGAGGTGAGACACACTTTGGCGGGGTTTTTCTTTTGTTCGATTCGGTCAGCCAAGCGCTTGGCCGTTGATGGAGATGGAATATTTTAAAGCTAGTTTGGGTTGACGCTAGAGCGTGGTTGATGGTTTTTGGGGTCAAGAAAGGCAGAGCCGATGGCTAGAGATAGAAAAACATCGCATCACCAGCCAGAGGGGCTGGAGTTGTCTACCCCTTGGCGACTAAGCGGTGGCAGTGATGGTTATTTGGGTTATTTTTTGGCTGATTGGGTGGATTGGCCAGCTGATGAACGGGGGCAAAAGGTAAGCATCATTTTGAAGCAATGCTTAACACAAGGCTTAGCTTATTGGCATCATCGGGATATCTCGGGGGTTGGGGATTGGGCTGGGATGATGCAAGAAGCGATGGGACGTGACGCTGCTGACATCGCTGAGCAGTTTCAAGAGATTGGCGATTGGGTTAGGGATAATCGGGAGCTTAAAGGGTGTTTAGGGGCGTTTGTAGATGTTTTAGCAGATCAATCGCCGCGTGAAGGATTTTCAGACTGGGAGGCGTTGGCTGCTAAGCTATCTGAGATTTTCGGCGCTGGGATCGGCTTAATCCGTGCATCGGGCTTGGCGGCTTGGCGTATCTCCGATGAGGCGATGCTGGAGATTGGCATCGTTGAGCTGCTGACTGATGCGCTGCTGGGGCTTAAATCGCATGGCCATTGGGTTGCCCGCTGTTATATTCCCCAATCTCTGGCTAGTCGGGCTGGCTTGAGCTTGGGGTTGTTGGAGCAGGTGATTCAGATTGAAAATCAGAAAAAGGGGCAAGTGAAGTGTCGTTCCTGCTTGGATTCGGTGGGTTTGGATGTGATGGCGCAGAAAACACGAGGCGTGATTCGTTGTTTGGCTGGGCATGGGCAGAAGCTGTTAACGGGGGCGATGGCTGATGGCGGCAAAGGCGATGGCGGCTGGTTTTATCGCCCGGCGAGAAATTTGTTAACGCTAAGAGCCATTGGATACGACGTGCTTAAAGCCGAAAATCGGACCAGCCGTTGGCGCGATCTGAAGCTAAAACTGAGTTTATGGCGGCAATTTGGGAGAGAAAAATAGGATTGTGTTAAATGAAATCAAAAAAACACATCGGATTTAACCCCCTACGCTGCCATGAGTTACGAGAAATAAGTTTTGTTTTTTCTCGATAAGGTGTTTGAATATGCCTTATTGGACCGATAACTAAGGCATGGGCCTTTTCGGCTCGGTACGGGGGCGTGATTCTCACTGTTCTAACGATTCTTGTTGTAGATGATTTTGTCAATTGAATGAAACACCATTGAGGCATTTATTGGTCCAAGGATGATCGATGAGTCATAGCACGCAAACGGAAACACAACTCAAAAGGCATTTTTCGCGCCAACCTTTAGGCCAAGTCGTGGTCATCGGGGGCGGTATCGCGGGATTGGCTGCCAGCGCTAGGCTGGCGATGCTAGGCGTTCAGGTCAAGCTGATCGAGGCTAGGCCTAGCGTGGGCGGGATGCTTTTGGCCAATGCACAGCAGAATTCAGAAGCTATCGAAGAGGCCCATCCTCACCTCGTTTTAGGCCATTGCACACACCTGACCGATTTATATCGCCACTTGGGGATCGCCGATCAGATTGATTGGCATCATCAGCTTTGCTTTTGCCTAGGCGGGGAACAATATGATATTTTGCAAGGCGACGACCTGCCCGCGCCGATGCATCTTTCCCGATCCATCATGTCTTTTACGTTTTTGACCATGCGAGAAAAATTGATGCTGGCCAAGGCGATGTTGCAACTGGTGCGGCTGGGCCGACCCGGAAGCGTTAAAGAGTCGGGCAAAACGTTTTTTCAATGGCTTACACAGCATCACCAGAGCTTGGCTTTGATTAAAAAATTCTGGGAGCCGATCATCCGAACCACCCTTTACGCGTCGATTGATCGCGTCGATGCGCGATACGGGATACAAGTCTTTCAAGAAGGTTTTTTGGCGCATGGCAATGGGCTGCGTGTGGGCGTGCCAAAGGTCAGCGGGCAAGTGATCTACGATAGCATAAACAAACTTATCCAAGCCAGCGGTGGAGAGATCTTGTTAAATCAAAAGGCGGCATCTGTCACGATGTGTGGCGGAAAAATAAACGCGGTAGTATTAGAAAACGGTGAGTCGATCAGAGGCGAGCATTTTATTTCCGCATTAGCGCCGGGGCAATTAGAAGCCATCTCTGATGGTCAGATGATGCGGATCGATACGAGGCTAAGGCGTTTGGATCGGCTGCGATTTAATGGGGTGCTTCAGTTTCATTTTTGGTTTGAACCTCCTGTTGGCGGGCCTTGCCCTTTGCCGGCTAGGCATATGTTGTGGAGCGGTGCGCCGATGCAGTGGGTCTACGATAACGGATACGATATCGAGCAGGGGGGGCAGCATTTATGGGGTTTATCTTATGAAGCGGATCAGTGGATGGGGCATACCGATGAGCAATTGGTTGGTATGGCTCTTGCCCAGATTCAAAAGATGGTTCCGAGCTTGGGTGAGTCAAAATTGATTGATGTTAAGGTGGTTCGGGGTGAGGATGCCACGCTGGTGCCGTTGCCTGGTATCGATGGGCTCAGGCCTAGGCCGACGGGGAGGATCTCTAATTTATATTTGGCGGGTGCTTGGTGTCAGACGGGGTGGGCTTGCAATCTTGAAGGGGCGGTGCGTAGCGGCTATCAGGCGGTCAATGCGTTGGGCTTAGCGCACTGGGGATTGCCTAGGGTGGTCGTGGTCGAGGATTTACCCAGCGAATCGATCTATCGGTTCTTAGCTGAGCGCGAAGATAAAGACGCCAGCGCATAGCATGGGCCCAAGGCGCGTCTTTGCGTCTTGCGATTAAACAAAAAAGAGCATCATGGGGGCAAGGCCCGCTTGGGCATAAAAAAAAGAAAAATCCACGTCACACTATCGCCAGAACAAAGCTTATAATAAGCAAAATGCCAAGATGGGCGGACTGTTATCGCGGTGATCGATGGTGCTTTTGGCGGATAGGATCAATCTAAATTTATGAGCATCATTGTTGTTGAGCATTTGAGTAAGACCTATCGCGTAGCTAAAAAAAATGCCGGGCTAAAGGCAACCCTTAAGCATTTCTTTGCCAGAGATTATCGCTATATACAAGCTGTCAAAGATATCTCATTTACTATTGAACCCGGGGAATGCGTCGGCTTTTTAGGGGCTAACGGCGCGGGCAAAACCACCGCGCTGAAAATGCTGACCGGGCTCATCCATCCCACCGATGGTCAAGTGAAAGTCCTAGGCTACAACCCCTTTGATCGCAAAGCAGATTTTTTGAGGCAGATTACTCTTGTCATGGGACAAAAGCAGCAATTGATCTGGGACTTGCCTGCGGTGGATTCATTGCGGATCAACGCATCGGTTTATGGCATTGATAATCAGACGTATCGTCGCAGGCTAGATGAGCTTAAAGAAATGCTAGATTTAGAGGAGGAGCTGACTCAGCCGGTGCGAAAACTTTCGCTCGGGCAGAGGATGAAAGTAGAGCTGTTGGCTGCTCTGCTGCATCATCCTAAAGTACTTTTTCTCGATGAGCCTACGCTTGGGTTAGACATCAACGCCCAAGCAGCGGTGAGACAATTTCTTAAAGATTATAACCAGCAATATCAAGCCACGATGCTCTTGACTTCGCATTATATGGCTGACATCACCGCTCTTTGCCCTAGGGTGTTATTGATTCATGATGGCGGGATACACTATGATGGTAGCCTCAGCGGTGTTGTCGATCAGTTTGCGCCATACCGTCAAGTGAAGGTGGATTTAGAAAATCAGCCTACGCTGGAGCAGATGAGTCGCTATGGTAAAGTCGAATCTCTCCAAGGGCATGTGGTTCAACTCATGGTCAAAAGAGAAGCGCTTACCCGAGTGGTAAGTCAGTTGCTGTCTGATTTTAATGTGACTGATTTGGTGGTGACAGACCCCCCGATCGAAAAAATTATGGGCAAAATATTTAAGGGGGGGACTTAGATGATCGCTCTGATTAGTAGTCGCTGCAAAGCGTTTATTAGTGTGTATTATGCTTATATGCTAGAGTATCGCGCGGAAATTATCTTGTGGATGATCGCGGGGGCATTCCCTTTTGTCATGATGGAAATCTGGGCTCAGCACGCGGGGCAAGCATTAGTAAACGGCATTGATCGCGTGGGGTTTTATCAATATTTTTTTGCGGTCTTTTTAGTCAGGCAGCTTACGGTGGTCTGGGTGGTTTTTGAAATGCAAGGCGATGTTCTACTGGGCCGGCTCTCCTCATTTTTAATGCATCCGATCGATCCGGCTTGGCGTCATGTGGCCAAGCATGTGGCAGAGCGATTAACACGGGTTCCTTTTTTAGTCGGTGGCTCGCTACTTTTCTTCGTGATTTATCCCGAAGCGCTAAGGCAATGGCGGGGGGGGGTAGGTGATTTATTGCTCGCTGGGATGGCGATCACCTTGGTATTTATGCTCCGCTTTGTGATGCAGCATAGCACGGGGATCTTGGCTTTCTGGACAGAGCGGGCTAGTGCTATTGAGAGCTTTGCGTTCTTGCCTTATGTTTTTCTTTCGGGCATGTTGGCGCCGTTGGATCTCTTCGGGCAAGGGGTGCGCACTTTTGCTTACTGGACGCCTTACCCTTATATGATAGACTTTCCCGCGAAACTAATCACCGGATATCGTTTCCCGCAAGGCATGATCGCGTGGCATTTTATGATTCTCTGCGCTTGGTTTTTGGGTATGCTAATATTCAATCGCGTGCTTTGGCGGTTGGGTTTAAAAAAATATTCGGGGATGGGCGCGTAATGATCAGGTATCTTAAAACGTGGAAGATTTTTTGGGAAACCGCCATCGGCGCGGAGATGGAATACCGCATCAATTTTTTACTAGGCATCTTGACCGCGTTATGTAATCTGGCAGGCTCAATTTATATCAACGCATTGTTTTATCAAGAAGGCAAAACGCTAGGCGGCTGGGCATGGGAAGATGGCCTTATCGTGATCGGCTTATTCACTTTTTTTGAAGGCATCTCCTCAACACTTTTTAGCGCTAATTTGTCTAAAATTATTACCCACGTCCAAGAAGGAACCCTAGACTTTGTCCTGCTTAAACCCATAGATTCGCAGTTCTGGTTATCCTTTCGGAACTTCTCTCCATGGGGAATCCCCAATATTATCTTAGGCATTGGCCTAGTCATATACGCGGGCTATCATCGAGAGGTTCCACTTGGTTTTACCCGATATTTGCTGGCGGTGCTTCCGGTGATGTTCGGATTGCTCACGCTTTATAGTATTTGGTTTATCCTCGGATCGCTAAGCATTTGGTTTGTTAAGATTTATAATGTGACAGAAGTTTTGCGCACTTTCATGGCTGCCGGGCGATTCCCCCTAGACGCTTTCTCTCCTTTTTTACGCGTGTTTTTCGTCGCGGTCATCCCGATCGCTTTCTTAACCACCGTCCCCGCGCAAATCATGCTAGGCCACGACATGAAGCAATGGTTGGGATACTCCGCATTGATCGCTGTGACGCTGTTTTTATTCTCTCGCTGGTTCTGGAAATTTGCTTTGCGATTTTATACCAGCGCCTCAAGCTAACGTGGCTTTGAATGATGGGATTTCATGGGCGATGGTGTCGGTGTTTTATGGGGGAATAAAGGGGGTGGGGTTGAGTCGTGATGTTAATGGATGAGGCAGTGGTTGATTACTTAGCGGTAAGGGGTCGGGCGGAGTTTTTTAGGGGTGTGTTTTGTCGATATTCTGTTAAGATCTATGTATGGGAAAAAAGTTGACATTCTTTATTTTTTTGGCGATAACGATCTTGCTGGTGGCGAGTGGTGGGGTGATTGTTTGGGCTAAGGGACCAGGGGAGTATCTTGATCGGCGGCATTATGAGATGCAGCCTAATGCGGGTGTTTTGGATGTTCAGCTTAAGGAAGTGAGTCGTTGGCGTAAAGATTCTGGGATTAAAATTCACGGTGTATTTGATTTTGATCAGTTTCTCAAAACCCCGGGAGCGATGCGAGGGAAAAATTTTCGCATCACCGGTCATCTGCAACAAATAGAGCACGTTTCGCCTCTTTCGCGACCGAGGCGGTGGGATGATTCTTTGGAGCAGTGGGCTATTTTCGTGGGGAAAAATAAAGATGAACGAGAGAAATCGGTTTATATTTTAATCACTCAGCCGCCTAGCGTCAAAGGATTTATCAAAAATGGGCGAGGGAAAAAGCAAGCGCGGGAAAATGCACGATTGGGTATTACTGCTGGTATTACTGCCAAATTTTTAGGGCTTTGGGAACGAAGGATCGAAGATGAAAAATACATCTATCCTGTTTTTGTTTCTCAAGGGGCTGATGTGATTTATCCTGGATCTCTCAAAGGTAAAGCAGATACTGGATTTAAATTTGTTGCGGCGTGGGCTTTATTGATTCCGGTGGCTGGGGTTTTGGTCTATCTGCGTTATCAGATTAATAAACGAAAAAAGGACCCTTTGGCTAGTCGCACGTCTAGGTATGTGTGTCTTGCGGAGGAGCTTGCGGGGGAGCCACTATCGAAGGATCCTGCTGAAGCTTTGAGTCAGCTTGAAAAAAGAAACGCTGGATATGCTGAGCAGGTAGGTGGAGGTCATCCTCAGAGGCTGAATGATGAACGGTAGGGTTTGGGTTTGGTATTTATTTTTGCGATCATTAGTGCTTTGTGTTTGGCGAGATGCTGAGCGAGATGGATTTTACTTGGTCACTATTTTCATTGATGATAGGGTGTTTGGAAATGGTTTGCTGGATAGGGGGGTGACGAAATGTTAAAAAAAGATAGAGCCTACGAACGATCGCGGGCTCTATCTTTTTTATGGATGTGTTATTTTTTATTGGATTGACTTTTACAAAGATGCTTGGGTTTATGGCTTGGTTCTTTTGATGCAGGCTAGTCCGCCTAGGCTAAGTAGTAGGATGCTGGCCGGTTCCGGAATTGCGGGTAGTTGGTTAGAAATGGTTAGGTCAAACTCAATTTTTCAAAATCGTCAATTCTGGT
>CAZSSX010000097.1:0-9073 GCA_964609545.1 uncultured Phycisphaeraceae bacterium
TGCTATCTTTGGTTGCAATCATGGTTTGGTTAGCGTGATTGAGAACACCCCCTAGCTTAGCAGATGCTAGATTTCCGTAGCGATCATGATGCATCCATCTAGAGGTGGTCCCCTATCTGGCTGCCTGACAATCGTGATTTTGCATCTAAGAGGACGGGGAGGACTACAGTAGCATCATCCCGAATATGGGGGCATCTTGATTTATCGTTTTGAGCCTTATGCACTGTTGGGGGTGTTTACGGGGCATTATAGGGCTATTTTTCTGGTTTAAACAGGGTTTGGCGTTTTTTTAAATATATTTGCTGATTTTATTTGCATTGGCTGCTTTTATATTTTTTATTAAACACAGATAAATGATACCCCCCTACCACCTACCCACCACCCCACCACCCCTTACTTCAATAGAGGCAAATTGATTATGAAACGATTTCTTACTTTTACTGCGATGTTGGCTGCGTCTTATACGGCGATTCTCACTGCGTTTAATCCCGAACGGGATGGGCAGTTGCTGGAGACGCCTGCGATTGTTGCTTCTTTGGGAGTGATTGCTGTGGGCTTGGCGCTTGAGCTTAAGCGTAAGTTGAGCGGTCCTAAGACGGCCAAGGCTCGGGCTTAGGAGGGTTGTTTGGGTTGGGCGATTGGCGATGCATACCCTACATGCTCTGCGGACACCCTACCCGCTGCCCCGCCCTACCCGCTTGGCCCGCCCTGGCCGCTTGGCCCGCCCTGGCCGCTTGGCCCGTTGTTGGGGGATGGGTTGTTTTTTGATTTTTTGTTGATTTTTGATTTTGTGTCTGATTTATTCTCGGTCGATCCAAGGAAAGCGTAGCTTATGTGTTTAGATTATAATATTATTCGTGATTCTTTTAAGGGTGTTCATGGGTGTTTGCCTGATTGGGCGGATACTTTTTTTGATCTTTTGTTTGAACGGTATCCGGGCTTTAAGCCGTTTTTCGTTCACTCTGATATGGGTAATGTGAAACAAAATTTTGTATCTACGGTGGCGATGATTATTGATCATATTCAGCACGACGAGTTGTTGGGTGATGCGGTTAAGCATTTGGCGCTGAGGCATATGCATTATGGTGCGTTGGAGGATCATTACCCGTTGTTTGGCGAGGTGCTGATCGATTCGATTCGGGAGGTTTCGGATGTGCATTGGGGGCCTGAGACGCAAGAGGCTTGGGAGCTTGCTTTTGGGAAGATTCAGGGGATTGTAAATCGGGCGGTCGGTGAGTATCGCGGTCTGCTTAGCGCGGGGTAATCCACAAAACACCAAAGGCTGTTTGGGTGATCGGATTAGCCTCTTGTTATTGAAGCATCTTTGTTGTTGCTATGATAATGGGGGGTTTTTTATTTTTTTGTCTGGGATTGGGCTGAATGTGGTGTTTGATTTTGTGTGTGACTTGTGTGTGGTTGGAAGTTATTGGTGGGTGTTGGGTGGGTTCTGGCTCAAGGCTTGCGAGTCTGTTATAATTGTTTGGGGGAAGTATTGATCTTTTTTTGTGTGCAATGCAACAGAATTTAAAGGGCCAACGATGTCAACTAGTTACGGTGCGCTATGCTCGGATTTTTATATCAATCAAAAGATTGCGTTGAAGATGGATTTGCCGACGAAGCGTGATACTGTTTTGCATTTTTTCGATCAGATTCGTAAGGCTGTTCCGCAGCTGAGTCAATTTAATAAATTTGAGGATGAGCTTTATATTGAGTCTCAGACGGTTGATAATCAGTATTTGTGGTTGGCGTTGAAGGAAAAATCTATCCGGACGGGTCATGTGAATCCTCGGACGATGGAGAATGGGTATCGTATTCATGAGGTGATTCATGATATCGCGCCTTATTGTTTGTCTCTGAGTCCGCTTGATATTGATTATATGGAAATCATGTTTGGTTTTGATTTGGAGTGTACGGTTAATCAGGATCAGGTTGTTTACGATGCGTTGTATGCTGATACGGGTTTGTCTAAGCTTTCTGAGATTCCTAATTCTAGTATGGTTGATATTCAGCCTGTGTTTGGGGTTAATCTTGATACTTATGGCAAGACGCAGGCTTTTTATGAGGTTAAGACGCGTTCACAGAATGCTCCGACGCCGCTTCATTCGGGTGGTCGTCCTCGGAGCTTGAGCGAGCCGTTGAGTATTTATCTGACGGTTCGGCGGTATCAGCCTATTGATAAGATTGAGGAAATGGAAAACGTTTTTAATGAGCTGAAGCATCACGCGAATGTGATTACGATGCAGAATGTGATTCCGGGTTTATTGAATCCGATTGCTCGGACGATTTCTTCTCACTCTCAGGGTTTTAATAATCATCCGGGTCAAGGGTTTGACGAGGATAATACGGATCACACGGATTTTTGATTTTGTTTTGTAGCTGTAGCTGTAGCTGTGGCTTGTGTCGCGGGATGCTGTTGCTGGGCATGGGTGTTGGCGTGTTTTTATTTTAGGGATTTAGCGTATGTCTTTATGGGGCAAAGAATCAGAGAAGCAACGTGCCAAGGCGGAGGCGGTCTCTCGGCGGATGCGGGAGATTCATCCTACGGCGCTGGGTTGTTTGGCGCTGGGGCTTATTACGCTGATTGATTCGCCGATCATTGTATTGTCTTTTTTCACGGCGCCTGCTGCTATTTTTTTAGGGTGTTACGCGATCAAGCAAGTTAAAGAGGGGTCTCTGGGGGGCGGGGATGAAGGGGGCGAGCAAGGGGCGGATTACCATTGCGGGAGGACGAGGCGGCTGTCATTTATTGGGATGGGACTGGCGTTATTGGGTGTTGTGCTGGCGATTTGTTTTTATCTTTTTTTGACTAGGTGAGTTTTTTTGGGGATGGGGCTTGTTGTTTTTTGAATTTTTAAGCGGCTTGATTTTGGGTGGGTGTTTGCTCTTGAGGTGGTCGGGTTTCTTGGAATGCTTCGGCGTAGACGTGGACCATTTCCATGAGTTGGGGTGCTTGGCGTTTGGTGACGTAGTCATCTGCGCCGACGGCTTGGCATTTTCTGGCTAGTGCTTCATTGACTAATGATGAGCATAGGATGACGGGTAGGTTGAGGTGCATTTGCCCTTTGATTTTTCGGCAGAGGGTTAGGCCGTCACATCTGGGCATTTCGATATCGCTGATGATGAGGTTTACAAAATCGCTGACTTGTGCTTTTTCATTTTTTACTTTTAGGTTTATTTCATCTAGTCGATTTAGGACGCCTTGACCTGAATCAAAATCTTCGATGTGGTGGAATCCTTCTTTTTTAAGCCGACCTATGAGAATTTGGCGGATGGTGTAGGAGTCTTCTGCGATCATGATTTTGAATGCGTTGCTATCTTGGGGGAGGTCGTCTGGCTGTTTTTGTTGGTTTGCGTGTTCTAGGACTTCATCGTAGTCAGTTGGGGGGTTTATTTCTGTTAATATTTTTTCTAGGTCAAGGAGTAGGACATCGTGTCCTTCTACTGTTACCGAGCCGATGAAGGGTACGTCAAATTCGCCTAGTGCTGGGCTTAGTGGTTCAAGTTCTGTCCATGAGAGTCGGTGGATGCGGTTGACGCCGTCGATGACCACGGCGCTGGCTTGGTTGTTGATTTCGACGACCAATAAGATGCCGTTTTTGGGTTCTGAGCAGGCGGGTGCCATTCCGAAGGCGACGCGTAGATCGATGAGGGGTACGTTTTTGTTCATCCAGTTGACGCCGCCTAGGACGTAGGGATGGCAGAGGGGTACGCGGGTCAACATTTTGGGTGCATATCGGACCATTTGGCAGACTTTGGCTACGTTTAGTCCGTAATTTTGACCGTTTAAGGTGAATTCTAGAAATTCAACTTCATTGGTTCCAGATTCCAATAAGATATCAGTCATCAGAGCGTCCCGTTCGTTAAGAGTCTATTTTTTATACGTATTGGTTTTCACGCAAGGTATTTTGTGCGTGTACTTGATTTTTAATCGTCTCAAACGGGCATTGAGATAAGGGGTATTGCCCAATTATGCGATCGGGGCGTTGCGTGTTGATGCGGCTTGGTTGGGTTTTTGGAGTGAGGGGAGGCGGTGATTTTTTAGGCGCTGTCGGTGCCGATGACGGGGTAGTTATTGCGCTCGCCGCGGCCTATGAGGGGATAGTCTTTGCGTAAGGGGTGGGCGGGGTAATCTTCCCAGAGCAATATGCGGCGTAGGTCTGGGTGATTTTCAAATCTGATACCAAACATATCGAAGACTTCGCGCTCCATCCATTCGGCGCCTGGCCACAGATCGCAGACGGAGTCTATGTGCAAGGCGGGGTCATCGACGATGCCTTGGGTGTCGAGGGTGGGGTTGAGCATCACTTTGATGAAGAGGCGGTGGCCCAGGTCGTAGGAGACGATGTTATAGACGACGGCGAAGCGGGCATTTAAAGGCACTTGAACGGGGTAACCGAGGTAATCGACGGCGGTGACATCTGATAAAAAGTTAAAGGCGCAGGCTTCATTGTCACGCAAGAAAGTCATGATATCGTGTAGATTTTCTGCGGGTAGGACTAAGGTGGTTTGATTTCTGAAGGTGCTTGCTAAGCATTTGACGTGGGGGAATTTGGCTTTGACCAAGGGCAATACGGGATGATCTAAAGGGGTGTTTTGACTCATGGTTCACTCTTATCTGCGGCTTATTTTTTTTAGCCTATGGGGTTTTAAGGCATTTGTTTTGGTAGTGGTTTGGGTTGGTTTGGTTAATCGTGGCTGATCATCCATTGGATGAATTTTTCCCAGGCGTCTACGGTTTCTGGCCACTCGTAGGATAGGACATCTGCGATGCCTAGCGTGTCGCTGTCTTGGATCATGACTTTTAGCTCGGAGAGTTTTTGGAGGAGGTCGTCTGTGAGTTGGGTGATTTTTTGGTTTTGGTATTCATCGACTTCTATATCAATGCCTTTGATGGGGCTGACGAGGGTGACGGCGTGTATGACTTGTTGCCAAATTTCTGTAATTTGATTGATGCATTGCATGGCGGATTCGGTTTGATCTTGCTGAAATGCTTCTGCGGCTTGGATGTGTAACCGTCGCGCTTGGTCTAGGTCGCCGATGATTTCGCGCAGGGCATCGTTTGCTAATTGGGCGGGTTCGCCGCTCATGAACTCTATTTTTTTTCCGATGGTGATGATGCCTGCTGCGGTGTCGAATTCTTCGCCTAGTAAGACGTGTCCGTCTATTTTGACTTCGATGACGATCCTGCTTGTGTCTTGTAGGATCGTATCGGCTTCATCTAGGGCGCTTTGCAAATCATCGCCTTGGGGTTCAATCAATTTTTCATCGAGATATATGGGCATTGGCTTATTTTAAACCAAGGTGGGCTAAATACCAAGAAGTGGGTTAAAGTTATACACTATGGCTTGTTTTGGGTTGGTTTTGGGCTTGTTTTTGGGCGTTTGGCGGCATCTGGGCGTGATCCATCGCAGCCTAGGAGTGTTGTGATTTTTAACAGGATTATTTTTTTTAATCTGCATGAGGGGATGGGTTAGGCGGGGAATAGGCCGGGGGATTGTTTGGATGATGAGGTGAGTAAGCCTCGGTGTGCGGGAGTGAAATAGACGGCTAGGAGTAATAGGATTTGTAGGCTCATGATTTGTGTGCTTTGCCGATGCACTTTTTTAAATTGGGCGATGCGTTCGTCGCGTATTTGATTGCTGATGCCTTGCTGGTATCTGCTTTTGCTGAGTTTAAATGCTTTGGGTTGGACAAATCCTGCGGCGTAGATGAATAGTGTCATTGCAGTGACGAGGAGGAGGAGCCTGAGCCAAACGCCTGTGGCTGCGAGTAGGCGTTTGCGGTAAAGGGTTGCTTCTAAGAGGAGGAAGAGGATGACGAGCAGGACGCAGGGGAGCATGATATATGCGGTGCTGTTTTGGATGAGGTTGCCTACGATTTTTCCTGCGAGGACATCTGTCATGACAAATGGGCTGTCGGCGCTGGTGAATACTGGGGTTTGGAATTGCGGGTCTGCGATGCTGACGTTGAGGCTTCTACAGGTTGCAAAGATGGCCGCTGCGGAGATGGCTATCATGACGCCTGCGGCTAGCCACATGGCGATGGCGAGTTGATATATTGCGTGTAGGGTGTTGTATACTTTATTCATTTTATGGCCTTTTTTTAGATTCTATTTCATCGCGCAGGCTTATTTGGGGTGCGCCTAGGATGCGGTCTTCTGGTTGGTGGACGCAGCATCCTTTGACGTAGGTTTGGCCTTGCTCCCAGAATTCTCTTTTCCAGATTGGCAGTTGGTGTTTGAGTTGATCGATGAGGAATCTGCAGGCTTGGAAGGATTCATCGCGGTGGCCGGTGGCGACTTCTATGAGGACGCTGGATTGCCCGACTTTGACGACGCCTTTGCTATGTAGGACGCGTACGAGGATGCAGCCGAATTGGGCGATGGCTTTTTGTACTAATCGGTTGAGTTCTAGGATGGCCATTTCTTCGTAGACTTCGTAGGAAAGGTATTGGAGTTGTCCGAAGGTTGTGTGTTTTTCGCTGCGTGTTTGTCCTAGGAATATACAGCGGGCGCCGATGTCGTGGTGGCTTTGCTGATTGGTTGCGGCTGGGACGGGTCCATCGACGAATTTTGTTTCTATGATTATTTGATTATTTTCCATAGCTTAAGAGTTTACCTTGTCTGGCTCTATTTGGCATCTTTGTGGTTAGGAAATTGGGCTTGGGTTATTCTAGGCCGATCCACTCTTGACCTTGGGCGATGTCTTCGATTTGGTCTTGGCATTGGTCGAAGATATCGTGGGGCTGCTCGGGTGCTTCTTGGAACCATTGGTCTGTGAGGTCGTGGGGGACATCGCCTAGGAGGACGAAGCTTTCTTGGGGATTGGGGGATACTTCTAGGGAGCCTAGGAGCATGCCGCCGCCTGAGAAGATGACGTGGGTGATTGCTTTGGGTCCAGCAAAGACGTTGCCGTCTAGGATTTGGAGCAATGTGTTGGCATCATTGACATCGCTGACCCAGAAATGGTTGAAGTTTTCTTCGGATAGCTCTTGGTCGAAGGTGACTTCAGCGGAGGGGAAGATGGCTTGGATGTCTTGGAGGAGTAGGCCGTCACCGCTGACAATAATGGTTTGGACGATGCCTTTGTAGAGGCTGAGGAGTTTGCCCCATGATAAGCTGTCAAAGCTGCCTAGTTGGCTTACGCTGCCGATATGTATGACACGTTCCATTGTTTTTTCCTGTTACTTTTCACTTTAAACGCTGGCTATGAAAGGCCTGCGGGGTTGTTGGGCGGGTGGTGGGTGAGTGGTGATGTTTCGTTATTGTATGGGGATCCATTGTTGGGTTTCTAGGGCTTGATCGATATTTGGGGTTTCCTGTTTGAAGATGCCTAGGTTTTTTTGGGTTTGTGTGAAGTGGTTGAACACGGTGGTGTCTGGGATTTCTTCCAAGACGGCGAAGGTGTGGTGTGGGTGATTGGGGTTGATGTCGATGGAGCCGACGATTGCGCCTTGGGCGGAGAAGATGATTTGTTTTATGCCGAAGTCTAAATCGAAGGCGATGGATTTCAGGTTTTGGCATAGGTTTTTGGCGATATCATGCACCCAATAATAGTTCATGCCTACTTGGGACATTTCTTGATCGTGGACGATTTCTGCTTGGGGGAAGAGGGATTGGATTTCTTCGAGAGCCAGGGCTGGGGTGTTGATGATGAGGGTGTCGATTTTTATTTTTTGCCAAAGGGTCAGTAGCTTTTGCCATGCGGGGGATTGCAAGGTGCTGGTGGGGCTTAGCTTTTCTAGGTAAAGCACTTTTTCCATTAGGCTGGGGGTCCTTGTTTTTTGGCGGGGGCGGGTTTATTGTGGGGTTTGGAGTGGTTAAGGGTTAGATGATAAGCCTAATTAGATGTTGGGGCAATCTTACGGGAGGGGTTTTGATGAGGGAGGATGCGGGATTGGCATTTAAGTGTTTTCGGCTATGATATGGCGATGGCAATGGATGATGGATTACAAATAACGCTTGTGGATCGGCAGATGATGGGGCTGGCGCTGGACTTGGCAGAGCGGGCGGGGAAGTGTCAAGAGGTGCCGGTGGGAGCGGTGATTTATAAGGGGGAGCAAGTGATTGCTACGGGTTCGAATTTGCGGGAGCATGAGCAAGACCCCACCGCGCATGCTGAGATTGTGGCGATTCGCCATGCTGCTAAGGAGTTAAAGCAGTGGCGGCTTTTGGATTGCACGCTTTTGGTGACGCTGGAGCCTTGCCCAATGTGTGCGGGGGCATTGGTCAATGCACGAGTTGCCCGCTTAATTTATGGGGCATCTGATCCTAAGATGGGGTCTGTCGCATCGCTGCATCGGCTTTGCGATGACGAGCGGTTTAATCATCAGTTGCAGATCATAGGCGGGTTAGAAGCCCAGCGGTGCGGGGAGCTATTGAGTGATTTTTTCAGGGGTAAGCGCTTGGAAGCCAAGCGGCGTAAAAGCGGCGGATGAGGGGTTGGGGAGCAAGGGGTTTGTGTCTCCCCCAATAGCCCTCCGCGGAACATTTTTTTGCCAACGAGGCATTCACTGAAAGCTACGGATATTCGACCCTATCGCTCGGCTGTAATCAATTTACAATTTTGATACATTCAAAATCTTCTTTAACGTGATTCGTGATCATTGTACTCCCTCGCCTAATCGGGTTATGATTTTGATTCTTTAACTATTTGATAAACAAGCTATTCTTGCCGATCTCGGCGGGAACATGACTAAGGGAAACTTGTAAAAATGCCAGTAACTCACAAAGAAATTGCTAATTTTATCTGGGAGATCTGCAATCTGCTCCGTGGCCCCTATAAACGTAACGAATACCGCAAGGTCATTCTGCCGTTAACCGTGCTTCGGCGATTTGATTGCCTGCTAGCATCAACCAAAGAGCAGGTTTTAGCTAAGCATGCTGAAATCAAGTCCAAGTCCGATTCGGTTATTGAGCATAAATTGCGTAGCGTTTCGGGTCGGCAGTTTTACAATCTCTCAAAGCTCGACATGACCAAGCTGCTGGATGACCCGAACCAGCTTGCTCCGAATCTCAATAGAGTCCTTCTAAAAACCACCCATTTCAGACGGCGTTTCGTTCAAATCGAATGAG
>CAZSSX010000098.1:0-8837 GCA_964609545.1 uncultured Phycisphaeraceae bacterium
CGCCGCCATCTCAAGGGAACTGCGCGTGTATCGGTAGTCAAACACCGGTGCGCAGTCTTTCTCGCGCAGGTCCTGCCAGCGGTTCAACAGATCGACGCATTCCGCGATATCCACAGGCGCGAAGCCCCGCATCTCCCGCTGAGAATTGCCAATAAACCGTCGCGTCTGATCCCGACCCCTTGTTTTTTTCGAGCAGCTGCTTGGTTACCTTTTCGATTATCCAAGTGGGCTCTTCAAGCACCAATCCTACATAAGCCAGACTTTTTTTTAGCCTCTGCATATGCGCATCGAACTGAAATATTTGCCCCCCTATCAATCGCATCACTTCATAAACACCATGCCCAAAGAGTAAGCCTCTGTTTTCAATAGAAACCTGGGCTTGATGGTATGGGCAATATTTGCCATCGATATAGATGATTTGAGTTTGATTTTCCGTCATAAATAAGCCTACTTCAATTAAGTTTTACGTTTTAATAGTATGCCAATATAATACCGTCACCGGCAGCAGCACAATCACAGCAAGCCAAGCCGACGCCAAAGGGTTGTTCGGGATAAGCCCCATCTGTATACAGCCCATGCCACCGGCCCAAACCACAAGCGTTACCGCCGAGGCTTTAACCCCTTGGGCTAACATATTCCTAGGCTCTCTAGAAAGAAAATAAGTCATCGCGATCACAAAGACCAAGCTATTGAAAACAATCACACTCAGCCTACCATGAATGATCTGTTTGATCTGCATCTTATTCAAAGACCGCGTCGCGGGCAGCTGACTCAATTCGTCAATACTTAAAAGCCTGGCATACATCGCTTCATCCATAGACCGTATCAGCTTAGGCGAAAGATCCGATTCGAAATATTCCACATCATCGATCCTTGGGCTACTACTTAAGGTCTCGTTAGCCTCGGGATACGTTGCAAAGGCATCTGACAATTCCCATCGTTTTTTGTCTGTATTCCAAACCGCTTGCGCTGCGGTGATGACCCGTTTTATTTTTTTGCTGTTGGCATAATCAAAAATCATCACCGATTCTAGTCGATACCCTAACTCATCATCCATCACCCTGGCGGCATGAATTAAATTGCCTCGCGTATCAGCGGACAAGACAATGGTTTTCTTTTTATCAACTTGTTTGAGAACCTTACTCTTTGAACTTGTCAGCTGATTAGCCAGCTTAGGCAAGACATATTCTTGGATGGGCAAATTGATCATCGCCAATAATAAGCCCACCAGTATCAATGGCAATGCAACACGGTAAAGACTCATCCCCGATGAAACGATCGCCACAATCTCTCTGGATTTGCTCAGATACGAGAGCGTAAAAGCCATCGCGCCATTGATCAGCAATCCCGACAAAAAGGTATAAAGCAAAAGAATCATCGGGATCTCATAACGCACCACCGCCAAGATCGTTTCCCAAATCACCCAAGTCTGATTAGCCTTGGCGTTGGCATTAGCAGCTTTGAGAAAAACATCCATGTCCGAGATGAAATCAATCAGCACGAACAGCGACATCACCACAATGAACAAAACAAGAAAGTTCATGAGAAACAATTTGATAATGTAACGGTCGATAATTTTCATTAGTTACGCGAAATTTTCCAATAAGTAAACCAGATAAGCAGCACGGTGATCACATTCCCCAGCCACAAAACACACAAGCCCATCAACGCCGAGCTGGCTTTAGGATCCGTCGCCATCCGCAAGCCCCGATGTGTTAAAATAAGCACCAACAAGGTGAGTATAAAAGTTTTAAGATAAATCATCAACGGCATTTGCTGCTGATCTTTCATGCAAAAAAGACAACCAAGAATCAAAATCAAAGCACACGAAAAAGCCGTGGCGATACGCAAATTCTGCTCGCCTTTAATCCGCCGATACATGGTAATTAAAAGATGTTCCAAAGATTGGCTTTTCTGTTGAATCGCTGGTATCCCGCTATATTTTTGTGTCACTTGCTCTGACAATTGATGGGCGCCCAGCTGTTGATGAAAATAATCAAAGACCTTTTCATCAACCCGCAAGCCCGTTTCAACGTGCTGCTTCTTCATATTTTTTAGCCCCGCGGCAACGTTTTCAATCAACACATCTTTTAGCGTGACCACGATCTGGGGCTCTGCTTGCTCCGTTTTAAATTCATCAAACATTCTCTGCATCGCATTAAATTTCACCCCAAGCGTAGCGCCACGAGTAGACGAAAATGTTTTCAAAACCAACCCCCCCCGCGTAAATTGAATCCTCAGGGGCTTACCTTCTCTGCCTTTGATCCGCAATCCCTGCCCGCCAACTCCCGCTAACGTGGCATTTTGGATCACGTATTTCCCCACACGATCTGGCATCAGCAGCACGATTGGCCCACCAGCGTCAACCGCTTGACTTACGATTTCATAGACCCGTTGCCTGGCTGCTTCCTTGGCTAAAGTCAACTTTCTTTTTCTCACGCGGTCATAAAGTTCGGGTGTTTTTTCGATATCCCGAAGCTGCTTAATGGTCAAAAACCGAGGCTGATCTTTGAAAAAATTAGGCAAAGGCACCACGAAATTTTCACCCTCGGCAAAGCGCATCACCCCCGAGCCTTGCTCAACAATATTCACCCCTTTAAAAAGCATCTCAAGCCAAGCCCCCCGATCCGATCGATAAACATAAAAATCAGCCTGCTCTGCGGTCCCATATTGAAACAGCTCATTCTCCTCATTAAGCTGGCCAAAAACAATATTTTTTAATTTGATCAGCTGGGACGCTTGCATTTTTTCATTTTTTGTTTTTTCCGGAGCGGGCACCGAGACAGCATCTCTGGCGAAAACGGTAAATTTGTCATCAAAGACAAATTCTCTGCCTTGCTTGATCTGGTTTACCAGCGAAAGCGTAATATCTTTCGTCGCCATTTTTTCAGCGCGCAGCACAAACTCGGGCACCACCCAATTACTCAGAAACACCATCCCGATCGTCAAAGACAAGCCAATGGCAGCCACGGGCATCAAAATTTTGGCGTAACTAATACCCAGCGCTCGGCAGGCGAGAATCTCATTATCATTGGCCAGCCGATTAAACACAATCGTTGCAGCAAAAGCCGCGGCGAAAGGCAGCGCAAATTGCAGCATCGATGGCGCCATATAAAAAATAAACAGAGGCACCGACTCGGCACTAATAAAGCCGCTCGACAACGGCCCAACCGATGCGGCAAAACTAATAATCGCCAGCAACACCAGCACGCAAGGCAGCAATGTCTTGAGAATCTCAAGGAGTATATATTTGTAGATTGTCCAGGGCATATGCTTAGATTATCCTCCAAACATCAGATTTTACCGCAAACTTTTAAGCGTTTTCTTTTGCAATGCAATCAATTTTTTAATCCCCGCCGTGGCAAGATCAAGCATTTGATCCGATTCCTTGCGTGTAAAAGTCCCGCCTTCGCCGGTGCCTTGTATCTCTACAAATTGACCTTTATGAGTCATCGCGACATTCATATCCACATCAGCGCGAACATCAAGCGGGTAATCCAAATCAAGCGTTGCAACGCCATCAATCATCCCAACACTAATCGCCGCGGCGGGGCCGATGATCGGATTTTTCTCGATGAGCCCTTTGTCCAGCGCCTTGGCAATGGCCTGAGATAATGCCACAAAAGCCCCCGTGATCGACGCCGTCCGCGTGCCCCCATCAGCCATCAACACATCACAATCACAAGTGATCATCAAGCCGGGCATTTTTTCTAAATCCACCGCCGCCCGAAGTACTCTCGCGATAAGCCTTTGTATCTCGCTCGATCGCCCATCAGTGCCCCGCCTTTTGCGATCGGGCGTTGAGCCTGGCATCATATTATACTCGGCAGTCACCCAGCCTTTGCTAGGCGGATTGCCATCTTTACCTCGCAACCACCTAGGCACTTCCGATGCAATCGATGCAGTACAAAGCACTTTGGTTTTACCCATTTCAATAACCACGCTGCCCGCAGCTGCGGTAGCAAACTGCGTAATACTTGCGGGTCGCATTTTATTTGGTTTTCTCTTAGCCATGCTTATCTTTTCTCAAAAAAGTTTTAAAAAATCCCAACCCTTATCATAACAAAAAACCCCCGTGATCGGATTGCCGTGACCGGGGGTTTGAATCTTCTTATCCTCAACACCTGCGATTAGATGTCCAGCAATCGTTCCACGAAATGGATATCCACATTACTAGAGATAAAATTAGCATTGCGCATCAGTCTTTCATGCAGCGGAACAGTCGTTTTAATCGGCGTTGTCCTGAATTCTCGCAACGCCCGCTTCATGATATTGATCGCATCATCGCGCGTTTTACCTACTGTAATCAGTTTAGCAATCATCGAGTCATAATAAGGCGGAATCCGATATCCCGCGTAGCAATGTGTTTCCATCCGCACGCCCGGGCCGCCCGGCTGATAAAATTCTTTAATCTGCCCGGCACAAGGCACGAAGTTTTTCGCTGGGTCTTCAGCATTGATACGACACTCAATCGCATGGCCTTTGATCTTAATATCTTTTTGCTTAAATTTTAATTTTTCTCCCGATGCAATCAAAATTTGCTGCTTGACAATATCAATGCCGGTGATCATTTCTGTCACAGGATGCTCCACCTGCATCCGCGTGTTGACTTCCATCAGATAAAACACGCCGTGCCTGTCCATCAAAAACTCCACCGTCCCCGCAGAATAATAGCCCGCCGCTTTGCAAAGCCTAACCGCTGCGTCGCAAATCATTTTTCTTTTATCATCTGAAATAACCGGACTTGGCGCCTCCTCGATAAGTTTCTGATGCCTGCGTTGCATCGTGCAATCGCGTTCAAATAAATGCACCACATTACCGTGCGTATCACCGAGGATCTGCACCTCAACGTGCCTCGCTTTTTCGATAAATTTTTCGATATAAACCGCCCCGTTCCCAAACGCCGCGGTGGCCTCGGCGATAGCCGACTTGTATCCCGTGCGAAGCGCCATCTCATTATGCGCCACGCGCATGCCCCTGCCTCCACCTCCCGCGGTGGCTTTCACAATCACCGGATACCCGATTTCGCTAGCAATCTTCAGCGCTTTTTCTTCGGACTCAATCTCCCCCTTTGACCCGGGAGAAACAGGCACTTTCTCTTTAATCGCCAGCTTTTTGCACTGTACTTTATCCCCCAGCCTAGCCATCGCATCGACCGAAGGCCCAATAAATTCAATCTTGCACGAGCGGCAGACTTCTGCGAAATGTGCATTTTCGGCTAAAAAACCGTAGCCAGGATGGATCGCATCCACATTGGCAATTTCCGCAGCTGAAATAATACGAGGAATATTCAAATAAGAATCCGCGGGGACCGGGCCACCAATACAGATGGCTTGATCAGCCATGCGCACATGCTCGGAGTCTTTGTCCGCGGTTGAATAAACCGCCACTGTCTCAACGCCCAGCTCATGCGCGGCACGTATAATGCGTACTGCGACCTCACCACGATTTGCAATTAATATCCGGCTAATCATATTTTCATAAGCTCCATCATCAAAAAGATAGCTCCCTTAGACTACTGCCTCGGTCATCTATCCCAAAAAAGAAGCTTATCCTTTAATCTGTTTTTATTTCAAACAAAGGCTGGTCGAACTCAACCGCCTGCCCATTCTCAACAAGCATTTTCGTAATCGTGCCCGACACTTCTGGCTTAATCTCATTAAACACTTTCATCGCTTCCACAATGCAAATGACCGTATCCGCCGTCACCCGATCACCCACCGCTACAAAAGCTTTGGCATCCGGAGAAGAGGAGGTGTAATACGTTCCCACCATCGGGCTATCAATCGTCTGACCAAGCACTGCTTCAGCAGTATCAACCGGCAAAATCGCGGGTACCGAGCCAACAGGCACGCCCTGAGCAGCAGCGACCGGAACCCCGGCAACCGCATGACTCACCCCGGGCATCTCCGATGGATCTGCACCACGTTTAAGTTTCACATGCTCGTTTTCATCTTTGATATCCAGCTCTGACAAGCCGTTACGGGACATCAATTTTACAAGCTCACGTAATGTCTTCATGTCAATCATGAAGTAGGTTCCCTAATTAGAAAGCATCATCATCAAAACTCAATACGGACTTGAGTTCATTTCCATGAAACAAAAGCATTTTGCTTTGTTTTTAATGAATTCTGCCAAAAATCGATCGAAATCAATGGATATTAGATACAAATCATCGCGGATTTAAGGTCTTTTGGCAAGCTGCACAAGTTCTTTTTTCCACTTTTAGTCACTAAAATATCATCTTCAATACGCACACCCCCGATTCCAGGCAGATAAATGCCAGGTTCAACGGTGATAATCTGTCCCGGCTCAAGCACACCCGAGGACCGCCCACTCACGCCAGGGTGTTCATGCACATCCAAACCAATCCCGTGTCCTAAGCTATGCCCAAACGCCTTGCCGTACCCTGCTTTGCGAATAATATCCCGGGCGATGGCATCGATTTCTTTAATCGCCACGCCAGGCGCAATCGCATCAATCGCAGCTTCATTGGCTTCTAAAACAATCTTATAAATCTCAATCTGCACTTTCTTTGGCTTGCCCAGCAGCAACGTACGCGTCATATCCGAAATATAATCCCCGTAAATCGAACCCCAATCGATCAGCAGCATCCCATTTTTTTTCAGCTTCGTCTTACCCGGAATCGCATGAGGCAACGCCGCATTAGCCCCCACCGCAATAATCGGATCAAACCCCGTACCCCCGCCACGCATCTTCATCTCATACTCAAGCCTAGCACAAATCTCAAGCTCGCTCTGCCCCACACGCAAAGACGCCACCGTCGCCACGAACGCTGCTTCTTGGATTTTCACCGCTTTGCTAACCGCTTTGATTTCCCAAGTATCTTTAATCCCTCGCTGAAGGAGCATCCCATCATCCACTAAAACCAGATTTTTCCGTCCGATTTTTCCATCCATCAGCTTCTTCAAATCCAACGTCACATAAGCGCCTTGCAGACCAATTTGCCCCAACTTTTTCGCCTTGCAAACTTTCGCCACCTCATCAGCCAAGCCCTTGTCTCGTCGAATTATTTTTTTAACCTCGGGCGCTTCCCGTTCGATCTGCTCTTCAAATCGAGCATCACTAAACACAAATACTTTTGCCGACCGACACAACACCAGCGCCCAGCTATCATGCCCACAAAACCCCGTCAAATAATTGATATCCTTAGCATTAGTCACCAGCAATGCATCCACCGACCAAGACTTAATCCGTTTCTGCAACAGTTTCACTCTGCCCCCATAAGGCGTCATCGTTTTATTGTTAGCCATCAACATTTTCCTTCATCTATTCCAATACTCAAACTCAAAACTTAAATCACAACCCTCCCTAACGCCGATGCCCAAGCATCCCCCAGCGCATCGTCATTAACAAAACTTATCGTAACACCATTTCCCAAACTGTCTAGTCACCCCCCCCTCATTCTCCACACCCCAGCCACCACACACACCTCTCCACCACCTAACGCCTAGCCCTTCCAAGCCAAGCGGCCTCTTTTACCCGCCCCGCTCAAAAGCCACAACTTGCTCCTCCGCATGATACGAGCTGCGCACCAAGGGGCCCGATTCAACATGGCCAAACCCTAGCATTTCCCCCACTTTTTTATAATGTTTAAATTGCTCGGGAGTCACCCACCGGCTAATCGGCAGATGATTCCTCGTCGGCTGCAAATATTGACCCACCGTCAAAATATCACAACCCGAACCCGTCACCACATCACCCATCAACTCCTCGATCTCGTCATCCTCCTCACCGATCCCCACCATGATGCCCGTCTTCGTTCGCAAACCCGCATCTTTAGAACGCTTCAGTAATTCGATCGTCTGCTGATAATCAGCCTGTGGCCGCACCACTTTATAAAGTCTTTTGACCGATTCGATATTATGCCCCAAAATCTCGGGCTTAGCATCTAGCACCAACTGCAACGCATCCCAGTTGCCACAAAAATCCGGAATCAAAACCTCGATCGAGGTTTGTGGCGACGTCTGGCGAATGCGACGAATCGTTTCCGCCCAAATCGCAGCACCACCATCCAAACGCTCATCACGATTCACCGAGGTAATCACAATATGTTTCAAACCCATCAATGCCACCGAGTCCGCCACCCGTCGCGGCTCATCCGTATCATAAATAAGCGGCCGACCCGTACTAACATTGCAAAAACCGCACGAACGCGTACAAACATCGCCCAAAATCATAATCGTAGCCGTCCCACGATCCCAGCATTCGCCCATATTCGGACAGCGCGCCGACTGACAAACCGTATGCAAATTATGTTCATCCATATTCTGCTTGATCGCCTTGTAGCCCGCCCCCCCGGGGAGCTTGGCCCGCAACCAATCGGGTTTTTTACGTTTAATATAGTCGCGCTCAACATTATCAATAATTTTATCTGTTAATGAAATCATCTACACATTTTAACCCATCCCTTGCCCGAAGCAACGTATCAAAGCGCTAAATTCCTAAGCCCCCACCCCGCCCAAAGTTTTAGCCCCGAAATCCTCAGCCCCACCAGCCTTTCAACATTCAAACGACACAACGCTATTTTGCCTAAGCCCCCACCACAAATCACTTCATTTCCGGTACAATCCATCCTTTATTGCAAAATATCATCCCAAACACCCCAAACACCATACAGGGAAATCCTATGACCACCATCATCCAAAGCGATCTCCAAGGCACCCTCAAAGTCGGGCTTGAAATCCATGTCGAACTCAACACCAAATCCAAAATGTTCACCTCCGCGCCCAATCTGGCCCACGAAGACTATTACGATGCACAGCCCAATACCCTCACAGACCCCGTCGTCCTAGGCATGCCCGGCGTCCTACCCG
>CAZSSX010000099.1:0-6077 GCA_964609545.1 uncultured Phycisphaeraceae bacterium
AGGCGATTAATCTGGTAGCTAAACGCTACGAAGAAAACGGCAAGGATTTGCATATCAGAAACCTAAGTCAAGACTGTAATAGCTTACTCAACAAAGCGGATCGGCTGATGCGGATTAAAATCGAAGCGACTGATTAGGGGCTGCGTTGCGTGCCTTGCCGATATAATTTTAACCTTAACCAAACAGCGATTTCGATTTGAGATCGCTGAATTTCTTTTCGCTTGTTGGCTCCATTGAGTTGGGGTACAAACCTAGGCATGAGCAGCGGAGGATTGCTTACGCTGAAGATTTCAGGGCGATATACGTTAGCCAAGATATGGATTAAATCGGGAGAGGCTAATCGTCGGCCTTGCCAAAGCTTGTCGATCAAATCGTATCTGTTGCGTGCAGTGGCGCTGAGGATTAGGGTGGGTAAGTCGATGGCTTGGGAGTCGATGAGCAAGGGGATTTGCCGGGTGAACTTGGGGTCTCGACTTTGCATCCAGAGGGCGAGCCTCACACGCTGCTTCATTTTCCAAGGCACGTATGCCTTTAAATAAGGCAATAATTCCACTGTTTGCCCCGATTGAGATTTACGCGCGCGGGCTTTGACTCGGCTTAGGCCTGCGATCAATAGGCCGCTTTCTCTTTTAGAATGATCTAAACTGATGAGCAATTGGCGTACTAATTGCTTGAGTTGTTTAGGCTGATCCGCCAATGTTTTGACTAGCAAAGCACACGCGATCACGCGCGAGAGATGATCTGCTGAGCCAAGGCTTGCGCGTAGATTCGCGATGGACGGGTTCGCTACGGGCTGCTGCTTGGCCCGGGCGAGATTTTTCTTTTGGCTTTGGCCTGCTTCGATTTGCAAGATAAAATCCATTGCTATTTTTGCCACTTGGGAGATCGCTGCTTGGCCGTGACGCGGAGTCGTTTTTTCGCTGTGCAGCTGTGCATATTTCCCGAGTTCTTCGAGCAATATCGCTCGGTGTCCATGGATGGCGATCAGGTCTAAAATCGTAATCAGCCCCGCCATCTGCACCTTGGCTTGGGCTGCGGTGCGTAGTTTTTCCAGGCAAGGCTGATATAATGGCAGAGCCGAGACATCGCGTATTTCTAACAACATCCATGTCGCGCTGAGTTTTTGAGAAGCATGACCCGTCAGCTGCTGTTTTAGATCACGGCTCCAAATGCGGTCCCCCACCACATCCCACCGCCAGCGCTGTGTTTTTTTCAGATAAGCGACAAAAGCATCAAAAACATATTGGTTGAGTTGGTCATCTCCCATCTCCGCCAAGACCAGCTTCTCGATGCCATCAAATGAATGCCAGAGCCCCGCCCGGGTGCCGCCTAATTGCTTGACTATATCGGTCATCGCCATGCCCCAAAGCCGCCCCGCCACTTGCTTTTTGAACAGGTCTTTGGGATTAAATTGATTTTCTTGTAATAGCAAAAGCCCTTTAAGATAAGCATCTGCTGGGCATTTGGAGAGGTGATCGGTGATGATTTGGATGACGGGATCATCTTCTCGGCCACTGCTGAGTATTTCAGCTAGAACCCCTTTTTGCTTTTGCCAAGAGTCTGCTTTAGTGAGCGCCGCTTCCCATTGTGAAGCTTGGTAGCTAGGCAATGCAAGATCAATCACCAGCCAAAGCGTCAACAAAGTGATGGGTAACAAATAAATTATTTTTTTTGAGATGCTTTTTTTCACGACCAATACCCTCATATCCGCTATAATAAATACAGTCGGCCTACCAAAGACGATGATCCCCTACCTAGATAACGATCATAGCAAAACTAGCCGATCTTCACTACTACCGATAATGACTTTCACCCCGCACCCAACGAGGCACGCATGAGATTTTTCTTCCCCAAAACCCTTCTGGCCATCGGCTTGGCTGCGATGAGCTTAAGCCAAATAAGCTGCGGGCATTTCACCTCATTGCCCACCAAATATGAAGCGAGCACACGTAAAGACGAGACTCATTTTGAGGTCGTGCCCGATGCGAAAATCACCATTGACACCACGCGGCCTGTCTGGGAACTTGGACGCAACGCTTTTGTCCCGGGCATTGATAGGCTCTTAGTCATCACACGGATCGGCAGCGTTTTGCCTAAGAGTAAGCTTGAAAAAGATCGGTACAACGCGGTTTATCAGCGTGCATGGATCACTATCCCCGTGGACACCCCCATCGGCAAAGTGGTTAAAATTTCGGATTTAAGCTTAAAACAGACCGGATACGATGTCAACGTCTATCACCAAGACACCCAATCTCTCCAAGGCTACTTCAGGCATTCTTGCAAAATCAACGGAATTTACCGTATTATTAGTGAGGATTCTAAAAGCATGACGCTTGATCTGATGCTGGATATTGAGCCCTCTAAACAAAGCTCGCAAAATAGATGGACCATCAAAAAACGCGTCGTTGTCCCTCTTTATAGTCAAGGTAAATACGCGACCAAATCCTCGCAATTCTTAGACACGGTCACACAAGCAGCACAAAAAAAGACAAAAACAAAACTCGGCTTTATACGTAAAGACCTGCACGGACAATGGCAGGGCAAGTCCGCGGCTTATCAATATAATGCCCAATTTGATGCCGAGGGTACTTTCCAGATTTCCGTGGGCAAGGCTTATAAAATACCTGGCATCTTCAGCGGAACCTATAAACTCATTGACAATATTTTGATTCTCAAAACGACGCAGATCAAATTCGAGGATGATGTTTTAGCGATGATCCGATATCCACTGCAACGCTTTACGATCGATATCAAAGACAAAGCTTTAACGCTGACGGGGAAAATTTTGTTTCGGCAAGATAAGCTAGAAACCTTGTCATTGACCAAGAAAAAATACGATCCTCAGTTCATCAAAACTGCAGCTGAAAAGCAGGACAAAGACCCTGCGCAAGCTGATGTCAAATCGGACACGATCCTCATCGACGTGACCGATCCGGATTATAATCTTCGGAATCGAAAATAAATCTGATACTATTTTTACGGATTTTATCCTAAGAGCGCATCGGCTATCGGGCAATTTGTCCGGGTTTGAGTGTTGCTATCGGCTTGATCGGTTCCTTGGGATAAAGCTTGGCGACGTACTTTCCATACCCGTTAAAAATCTGCGTGGGCACGCGCGTGCCTTGCCTAGAGGAGACGCCCGGCTGGAGCATACGGCTCCATTTTTGACTCCATCTGGGGTGGGCAATATTTGGATTGACATTACTTAAGAATCCGTATTCGTGAACATACGCGCCGTTGGAAGCTTGGGTCCAAAATGTTTTTGGTTTGTCTTTGAGCAACTCGATTTCTACGATTGATTTGGGTGATTTGTAGCCGTACTTCCAAGGCACGATCATGCGGATTGGCGCGCCGTGCTGCTTGGGCAATGCTTGGCCGTATACACCCGTTACCAACATGGCCAGCTCATTCATTGCTTCGTCGATGCGTAACGCTTCATAATAAGGCCACGGATAGCCCCAGTTTTGGGCCATCGCTTGGGCCATGCCGGGCATCTGCTTTGGGCGTTTTAAACATTTAAACCGCACATATTTTGCCCCGGCCAGCGGGGCCACTTTTTTTAATAATTTGTGTAAGGCAAAGCCTGTCCACGGAATATTCATTGCCCATGTTTCAACACACCGAAAATGATAGACACGCTCTTCTAGCCCCAATTTAAATAGGTCATCTAGGTCAAATGTTTTAGGCTTGGCGCATAGGCCATGGACTTTGATTTTCCAAGGCTCGACGACAAATTTGTCTACGTGTCGCCACACGGGGCCGCCTTGCCCGGGCAGGAATTCATAGAAATTATTATACGAAGCCGCGGTGATCTGCTTGGTAAGTTTTAGGCCCTTGCCTTGGAAAAGCTTATTGGTTTTCGCGGGGAAATAGCCAAGGAGTTTTTTATCGGTAATCCCCGGGCGTAACATTTTTTTCGTAGAGCGACTCAATGCTTGCTTACCCGAAATTTGCGTCAGCCCAGCGGCCTCGCCCATACTATCACCCGCCCCACCCAATCCCGCCAGCATGGCTCCGCCGGCGCCTAGTTGTTTCAACCATTGCCTACGTTGAGCAAATATTTTCTCATCGGTCACCACTAATCGCTGCTGCTTAAAACGCTCGTTATCCATCACTTTTGATTCCTTTGATTTCGATAATTTTTTCGTGATTGATCGATCACATGACTGCTGAGATGCTCTGCCTCTGCTGTTTTCTATTGTAACAGGCGCACAAAAAAAGCCTACTGTAATCAGTAGGCTTTGGAAAAATAAATTCATTTTTATCCGCTGATGGATAAACCCTTGCTCCTGCCGTTTTGTCCATCGGGCCCCAGCTTGGCGATTGGGCTGGTGCCTGGCAGCTTGGGTTTGGGCGCGGCGTCTGCTTCTTTGTCTACTTTATTGATCAGCATCTGCCAAGTTTCCCGCTCATACTGAAGCAAGTCGATGGCTTCAGTAAGGGGTTTGGTTTCACGATTTAGATTTGCATCGACTAATAATTTATAGATATAATTATACAAGCTGGCCATTTTAGAACACAAATCCGGATCGACGCTATAGTTCAAACTGATTGACAATTCCAAGACAATTTTTTGTGCTCTCATCAACGCGTTATAACTATCTTCGTAATTCTTTTGACTGATCGCATCCAGCGCCACGCGACAGAATTTCACCCCGCCATCAAACAGCATCAGGCGTAATTCTTCCGAGGAAGCGGTCATCACCTTGGTTTTGAGATAAGGATTTGATTTGGGCATTTGGCTCATAAAGTTCTCAACATATTTAACAAAACAACGTCTTGTATTTAACAACGTTTTTTTCTTATCGGCGTTGAATCATACCCAACCTTAGTGACCCTACGCTAGCCGATAATAAACCGTCCCGATTTCAATTTTACTTCGAATTAGACCTGCTCTGCGACGCCAAATTAGCCAATCCCAAGAGTGAGTCGGATTGCCCTTGCAATCCCGCCAAAACTTTTTCCATCTGTAGAAATTCTGCCCTAAGTTTGGCTTCTTTCTGCCCTAGCCTCACTTCGATGGCTTTGATGCGATCTTTGTTTAACTCGATCACATCATCCAGATTATCCATGCGGCGCTCCACCACGCCCGTCGTGCTATCCGTCAACCGGCCCAACAAATCACTAATATTGACACCCAGACCCGATTTAACAAGCTTTAAGCTGCCATCGCTCTGTCTTTCTGTTTTGCGAAAGGTAAACAAATCTTTGACGCCATCACGATCTGTAGCCAATGCCGCGGAGAACTTTGCGCTATCAAAGGTTAGCTTTGCTTTGCTGCCGACACGGATTCCTATTTGGGTCAATGACTTATAAGAGCCCTTCAAGTCTCGATTAGCAGTATTAACCATACTATATAAGGATGTCCGCAAACGCCCAATCGTCGAATCACCGAGCAACAATCCCCTGACCTCATTCTCCGCATCGTATTTGTCATATTTATCAAACACGTCAATCAAATCATTAAATCCCTCCACAAAACTTTTCATCGCATCCACCACCGCACCATCATCTTTACTTATTTGGACCTTCACAGGGGTGCTACTGGCGGCATGCAAATCAATTGTTGCCCCCGCGATGACCGATTTAAGTGTATTGGAAGAACTTGTAATGGCCAAAGCCTTGGCTGGGTCTGCCGAGCCATAAAAGACCAATGCGTCTTGGGCTTCCACTAAATTGGATGCCCCATAGCCTAGCCCCCCATCGTCAAAGATGAATGTTCCCTGCGTGCCTAGGTCCGTCCCCGAAAAGCTCAAGCGAAACGGTTTGGCACTGCTCCCATCATTAACAATTGTGGCTTTGATCGGAATCCCCGCATCGTTAATTTTTTGGGCCAAGCCTTCCAGCGTCACTAAATCCACCAGGCCCTTACTTTCCAATACGCCATCGCCATCCGTGTCTGTTCTGGCAATGCCCAAATCTCCCGTGACTCCCGAGCTGCCGTACTTGGTCATCTTAAAAGTGGTCCCGCCCGTGGTAGTATCTGTGAATAAAATTTTTGTGCCTTGCGCATTTAAACCCGCGGTGAGCTTGCCGCCTGTCTGCGTATTAATACCATCAATCAGTGATTGGATAGT
>CAZSSX010000099.1:6087-8820 GCA_964609545.1 uncultured Phycisphaeraceae bacterium
GTCATCCCCGTGGTTTTGATATCAAACGTCGAGCTATCCTGTAGGGTTACGCTAAAGCCATCGGAACTGCCCACCCCTATGCCATCTCCGGTATTGAGGCTACTTAGCAATGTCGTCGATGTAAGCAGCGGGACATTATCAATCTTAATTTCTTTTTCAAAACTGCCATCAATATTTTCCCCCGCGGATGCCGCTTCTCCTAAGATTCCTAGGTCTTTGGCTGTGGTGCTTCCTGCTTCTTCCACTTTCATTTTTACCGACTGCACGCCGGGGTTGGTATCTTCTAGTAAAATGCCATCGCCATGATCATTCACCCTGGCAGCAATCATTAAGCCCCGAGAGTTGATCTCTGTAATGACCTCTTGAATGGTGCGCTCGCCTTGCTGTAAATCCACCGATGCCGTTGCGCCGGTTGAGTCCGTCAGCGTGAATCGCCCCGCCGCCACACCCAGGCCCCCGTTCATTTTACTTAATAGTGTGCCGTTCGAAATATACTGTAGCTGAAGATTTCCCGAATCTAGGACGCCATTTTCTAACGTGGCTGGGGAGGTATAAATCGAGTTACCCGCGGTATGATTATTCAAATTCACACCCGTTTGGCCTAAACTATCGAGTAAGCCCGATCCGTTTTGCCCAGTCATAAACGCGGTAAAAAACCCCGTTGTCGTATCAAGCATTTGGATCGTATCGCCCACCAGATTAGCTGTCATGCCAGTCAGCGCGTCCACCCCATCGAGCAAATCCCCCACCGTTTTCATGCTCGAATCTACATCCAGATAAACATCGGTCGCATCATTTAAATGAAACCAGATATCATTGCCCGAGCCAAAATCAATCCCCGCACCACCGTTCAAATCCGAAAGTAAAGTTCCCCGCGACAATCCGCCTTCAATCCCCAAAATGCTTGCAGCTTTAGAGCCGTTTAACGATGCCACAGCCAACGTCCCGCCGCCCGTGGTGGTGTCTTTTAGCTGAATTCCGTTACCCGCTTTGTTTAATGACGCAACCACCTTCCCCGCCCCGGCGGTATTGATGGCATCAATGGCACCGCGCACAGTGGTGATCCCGCCTAGGTCTACATTGAAGCTGCTCGTATCAGCCACCGTGACCGAAAAGTCATCGACCCCTACCCCCGTTACGATATTTTTTTGCCCGCCACCTTTAAGAGATTTCAGCAGACGATCATTCATCCCCGCGTAAATACCTTCTCGGCTCACCGCCGAGGTATCTGCCGCGGCAACTGAAATATTCTGCGTATACCCCATATCTTCTAGTAACTTGGAAGTTCCCGCCTCGGCAATCATCAAGTTGCCCCCGCCTCCGCTGGTATCATTAAATTGAAATTGATTATTCACCACCGACAGGGTCACGTTTCCGCTAGTCGCTGCGGAAATTTGCGATTTCAAGTCTCCCACCGTAATGACCGCTGAGCCATCTGAATTAGTCACAGGCCGAATATTCACCGCATAACTGGTCCCCGCCCGGTCCGTGATATTCAAATCCGTACCGCTTCCCCCAGAGAGCAAGCCATCTTTCATCTGCAAGCCATTGCCATCATTCAGATCACTGATCAGCGTATTATCATTAAGATCCCGCAGCGCTCCGGTGGTATAAGTATCGGTCACCCCATCGTAATTTAAACTATCCAATCCCAAATCTTCTGCTGTGCCCGCGGTCCCCGTCGCATCGATCACCGTCAGTGTTCCCCCGCCCCCGCTCTGATCCACCAGCTTAAAGCCATCATCTGTCACTGATGCGGAAATACTAATCGCAGTGCTTGCGTTAATCGCATCGAGTACATCATTGACCGTAATGGCGCGCGTCAGGTCAATCACCGCGGACTTGCCCGCTTCATCGGTGATTTGAATTTTCCCACGTTTAACCCCGCCCCCCCGATTAAAATCCGACAAACGATTATTCGTCTCCAGCTTAGCATCGCCAAACTCAAAGCTCAGCGTCCCGGGGGCTAACGCAGACTGATCATTATCGACAAAACCCTTAGTAATGACCTGCTGAGAGGTCGCCAATCGATCCACGGTAAAATCATAACTATTAGAAACCGCACTGGTGCTAGACGTAATAGATAAAATGCTTTCATCAGAACTACTGGCATTGGTCGTATTAAAAAGGGATGCTTTTGAAAAATTATCCGCCTGCAAACCCAATGAAAGCAAACGGGCATTAATATCCTGATAACCCACCTGTTGAGATTTCAAAACCGTATTACGTTGCTCTATAAACTGCTTAGGTCGGCTCTCCAACGCAATAAGCTGCTTGACAATACTGTCAATATCCAAGCCACTGACTAAGCCAATACCACTGGTAATCTGACCCATCGCCAGCTCCTTACCGCATCATTGCACTTGACTAGACATAAGCCAAATCGCGCTCCAAAGGTCATCTTCATTATTCAATACCGCGCTTCTCTACCCACTTCATCGGCAAAAACAGGCTCCATCCTTGAAAAACAACCTTATAACCCCTCATTTCTATCACATCAACCCGCTAGCATCCACCCACTCACCACCCTGCCATCCATACCACATCTATCAAATCACAGCACATCCATTCAAAAGAAATCTGCCGCGACATGCTAACTCTCACAAAAGAGATCCGGTTACTGCCCCGATCTTTCACACCATTGTGCAAATAGCATGCCCCCTGTACTCCCCGAGATCGATCAAATCAACAAGCCGCTTGCCTTACATCACTAAGCCCGCTAAAATGCTCAGC
>CAZSSX010000100.1:0-8813 GCA_964609545.1 uncultured Phycisphaeraceae bacterium
GATAACTTAAAAAGCGTTTATTTGGAAGTGTAGTTTCCCCTTGGGTGTATCTTGTTGAGAAGGATGAAAGTTGTGGTGGGGCTGATCATTGAGGCCGTTTTGATAAGGATTTGAGATTGGGGCCTACTCAATTATTGACAGCGGTCATTTTATGGGTTGTCTTAGCTGGGGGTCTTTGGGTTGGCTTCTTGCATGGCTTTGATTTTATCGCGTGCAGCTTTTCTTTGTTTAAATATGTCTTGTATCCACTGCGTCATTTGGATGAGCTTTTTATTTCCGCTTCGCATTGTTTGATTGAATATGGGGTCTTGGGGGTCTTGGATTTGTTGCAAAAGGTACATGATTCTTTGGTGCTGATTTTGGTTTTGGGCGACGAGCTGGCAAACTTCTGCGAGGTATGATTTACGCGGTGTTTGAGTGTCTGATGCGGGGTCTGGCTGTGCGAAGCGGATGGTTGCGGCTATCCATGTTTGGGTGTCTGGGTCTGCATTTTTGTATATTGCTAGGAATTTTTGGCCTGCTGTTTTGAAGATTTCTCTTTGCTGGACTTGGGCGGCGGCTTGGGGGGCATCTGGTTTTATTTCTTCTTGTGGGGTGACTTGGGGGAGTATGCGGCCTAGCCATGCTAGTGCAGTATATTGTTGGGCTTTGTCTTGTGATTCTAATTGGTTGATCATATCGGTGATGTTGGCTTGGGTGGGTTTGATGACTTGTTTGCCGATGAGTTGTAGATGAGTCTTTGCGCCTAGCAATCCGACGACGGGCGCGCCGTTGGGCAGTATGTGTGGGGCAAAGATGGCTTCGCCTCGATATTCAAAGGGGGCTGCTGCCAAAGCGGCGTCGTACTGTCCGATGGTGTTCCAATCTAGGGGCACGGTAAATTCTAGTGTATCGTAGGGTTTTAAGACGAGTCTTCTGCCTGCGTTTACGACAATGCGTGCTGCTGCGGGGAAGTTTTGTCCTTGTAAAAAGATCCATAGCTGTTTGCTGAGTGTCGCATTTTCTTGGCCTAGGGAGAGCGGGAGGCTTGAGTTGTTTCTGATTTTGATTTGTACTTGGTGTGATTCAAGATATTGGTAGGTGCTTGATTTTGGTTTTAGGCGTAGGGTGATTTGTTGGCGTTTGCCTTTGGGCTGATTGATGATGCTGGGCCATTTTGCGATGAGGCGGTTGTAGGTTTGGCCGAGGCTTGAGATTTTTACTTTTTTGTCGTTTTTAATGAGTTGAGTTGCTGCGGTGATGGCGCTTAAGGCGGCGGGGTCTTGGTCTATTGCGGTTTGTAATAATTGGAAATATTTGGGATTATTTTTGTTTTGTTTTTCAATTTCGGCTAGGCCTAGGGTTGCAAAGGGTAATGTGCTTGCGTATGGGGTTAATCTTTTTTTCGCATCGGGGTATTGTTTTTTTGCGATGAGTGACCAGCCTTGAAGACAGGCGAGAAGTCCGGGGTTTGATTTTTCTTGACGCTGAACATCTGCGATCAGCTTACTTAGGGATTGGTGTTCTTTGCTGTAGAAGCAGACGAGCCAGGCTAGATCGCGCTGATCGCTTTGGGCGTTTTGAGGTTCTGCGATGATTTGTTTTTGATATTGAGCGACTAGATCCTTGATGGGTTGTTCGTTTTGAATGTGCTGTTGGCCGGCGTGGACGAGTACGATGCGGATGAGCTGTAAGGGAATGGGCAGTTTGACTTGATCGACGATGGCTTGTTTTTTTTGGTTAAATGCGGTTAAATCAAAAGGCTGATTATTTTCTTTTGCGGCTTGGTTGGCTTTGAGATATGCTTGGTTGAGTGCTTTTTGCATCAGGGCTTGATGGTAGCTATTTAAACCTAGCATGGCAGCGTTAAGCTTGCCGGAGCAGGCCAAGGCGTGTGTGACGCTGTAGACTTCATTGGCCGAGGGGAGAGGGGCTTGTGTTAATACGCTTTGCAGAACATATTGATCGGCTGCTTGTACGTACGCTTTTTGGCTTATCAATATTGCGGCGAGTTGGTCGCGATACTGGGGGTTTAGGGGGTCTGCTTTGATTAGGTTTAGGAAGGCTTTTGCGATGACGGGTTGTGATTTACTGTTTGTTTTGACTAGGGCGTAGATGAGTTCTAGGGCATCACGGTTGGTGATGGGGTCGAGTTTGAGAGCGGCTTTTAACCATGTTTTGACTTGGTTGCGGTTTCCTAATTCGTTTGCGTATTTGGCGATATCGCTTGCGATGCGTGATCTTAAAGGTGGGGTCAGTTTTTTGCCGCTTGGGGAATTAAAAATTTGGGCCAATGCTGAGATTCTATTTTCGGCGGTTTGGTTATTGGTGTTGATTATTTTGCGAATGAGGGCGAGTTGTATGACATCGTCTTTGGGGTCTAGTTTTATGATTTTTCTCATCGCGAGAATTTGGGCATTGTGATCTTTTTGTATTTGGGCTAGTTCGAGTTTTAGCCTCCAGAGCTGGGGATTGTTGGGCGTGAGGCTGATGGCTTTGTTGTATAAAAAACCGGCTAGGGTGTATTGATGCTGCTGAATTTCTTGATCGTCGCCTACTTGGATGACGCTTGCTGCTTGTATGGCATACATTTTGGCGAGCATTTGTTTATGGCTTGACTGTGGGCCTAGGTCTGCGGCGTTGATTTTTGCGCTATAGATTAGGAGTAGTGCTAACGCGGTGGTTTTAATTTTTTTTCGGATTCCCATAAAAAATTGCATGCCCATCAAGATTACTCGCATTCCCGCATTTAGCGGTTTTGTTGTTGGTTTTTGAGCTGTTGGCTGCTAATCGTATAGCAATCACCCCAGCTTTTATGTGGCTTGATTGACTCAGGCCAAAGTGGTGACAAGGTGTTCTTGGTTGTCTCTTTTATCGGCCAAATCAGATGATAAAAACCAGCCTTTGTCATCAATATTTTAATGGTTTAGGCTGTTGGGTGCTAGTCGTTTTTGATGATAATGCGGGAGTTTTGATTGATGCGATGATTTGGTCGGGGGTTTGGGGTGGGATTTGCTGGGATTTATTGTAATCCGGCGACTAATTGGCTGGTCAGCTGCGCGATATCCTGTGTGATGTTGTTTTTTTGTGCTTGTATTGCACGTTCTACGGTTTTCATATAGGCGCTGCCTACGATGGCGGCGTCGGCGACGGCGACGACTTGGGTGACGTGCCGCGGGGTTGAGATGCCAAAGCCTACGGCGATGGGTAGGTCTGTGACTGTTCGTAGGTCTGTGATACGCGAGGTGAGGTCTTGAGGTATTTGTTTTTGTTCACCGGTGACGCCTGCGCGGGCTACCATGTAGAGAAACCCGGTGGAGATTGCTGCGATTTTTTTGGCGCGCGCGATGGGGGTGCTGGGTGAGACGAGGAAGCTGCAAATGAGGCCCGCGTCTGAGATGATGGTGGTGACTTGCTGCGATTGTTCGATGGGTAGATCGGGTATGATCAATCCATCGATGCCTGCGTCTTTGCACTGCTCTATAAATTGCTTTGTGCCTATTTTGTAAATCATGGAGAAGCTAAGCATTGCGATGAGGCCTAGTTTTTGTGCGCTTGGTGCGGAGGATTTTCTGAATTGTTTGACCATGTGGAGTATTTTTTGCACATTTGCGCCGGCATCTAGAGCGCGCTTCATGGATGCTTGGATGACTGGTCCGTCTGCGATGGGGTCTGAGAAAGGGAAGCCTAGCTCGCATATTTGTGCGCCTGCATCGTAGACTGCTTCTAGCATTTTTTGTGTGGTGGGGATATCGGGATCGCCTACGGTGATATAAGGCATGAGTGTTTTTTTGCCTGCTTGCCGATTACTTTTAAATATTTTTTCGATTCTGTTCATGGGCATAGCATAACGTGGATGGGTGATGAGGAAAAATCGAGATCACGGTAAAACTCAAATATCTAGACAGCATAAGATATATGAATGTTTGTTGGCTTTTTATTTAGAGCCAGAGTGTCATGACCAATGCTGGCTCTGTTGTTTTTCCGGCCATTTGGCCGATGGTTGTTGTTGCGAATTTGACTTGATAACCGGGGTGTTGCTCTAGCCAATCGTTAACCTGTTGGTCGAGGTAATCTATGGCATCGAGTCTCATTTTGGTGACAAATGTTTTCATGTGCGTTGCGCCCGGACCTAGGGTGACGGGGGGGATTTGCCATTTTTTTTCGGCGGCATCTTTTGCTTTTTTTATTGAGTTACTAGTGGTTGTGATGGTTGGCATTTGCGCGGAATCGGTAGCATCTGGCACGAGGCTCAGAGGCTGATTTTGGGTGACGGGCAACCGGGTTATTTCATCGATATCCAAGGCGCGGTGGGCACTTTCTTGGATTGGGATTGCCTGGCGTAATAATGAATCATCCGATATGATTTGCTGGTTTTCTTTTTGGCTTGACATGTTATAACCTCCAACTGACTGTTAAAAGTGTGAACGATTGCCACGCTATGAGAGATGGGAAACGTGGCTGAGTATCTTTTGTACGCGATGGAACTCGGTACTCTCTTATTTTACCATGAAGGGGCATGCGAAACTAGGAAAAATTATTTTTTTCACAATTTACTAGCCAATGGGTTGATGATGGGCATTGTTTTTGCTTTGCGAAGCTTATTTGCCCTTGGAATTCAAAGAGTTGAATGTGAATCTGAATTTGGGTTGGTGTCCATTGGATGATTTGGTATTGGCCTTGGTCGATGGGTGTGACGTATCCTCGATGCTGTGAGATTGGGCCTTGGTATTTGAGATAGTGTTCACGGTGATCTGATATTTTTTGTGCAGTAAATCGTTTGATGCTGCTCCACCGGTTGGGTGGGTAGAGTAGTTGAAAAGTCTCACATGGATGGGCGGCTTGCGCTTTTTGCGGGTTCCACAAGAGCCAATCGTAATGGGTTTGTTGGGGGTGTTGATGGAGGATGAGGGTGACGGGGAAGGACGGATTGTTCATGGGAAAGCTTTTGGTTTTAGGCGATATGCCCTATTTTGAGTGCTGCGATTAGTTCAACGCCTGTGTCTGCTTCCATGGCTCTTCTGCGTGTTTCTTCGTTGCAGAATGTTCTGGCGACAAGGTCTAGTAACTCTAGCTGGGCGGTTTGGCTATGCCCGGGCGTGAGCAGGAGGCAGATGATTTTTGCTTTGTGTCCATCGGGTGAATCAAAGTCTACGCCTCGGGAGCTTCTGCCTATGAAAACGTAGCTTTTGTCTATTTGCTGGAGCCTGGCGTGTGGGACTGCTAGGCCGTTGCCGATACCGGTGCGCATGAGTTGTTCGCGCTTCCATACTGCTTGGAAGATGGTTTGTTGATCAACGCCGATGACGTCACTGGCTTTGGCTGCTAATTCTTTGATGACATTTTGGACGTCTGCTGATTGGAGTGCGAGTATTAGATTTTTGTCTGCCAAGAAATCTGGGAGAATATTTTTTTTCTTTCGTTGTAGCATTTTTTGCATCATGGGACCCGCGACGATGGAGGAGCAAAGTGCCATGACGATGATTGCGACGTAGAGCTGATTGGTGATGAGGCCTTTTTCCAGTGCGACTTGTCCTAGGATAATGCCCATTGCCCCTTGAGCGGACATGCCGAAGCCTACTGCTGCGCTTTCGCGTTTTGTGAGCTTCATCATTTTTGCCCCCCAGTAACAGCCTGAAACTTTTCCGATCATGGCGATGGCTAGGATGGTGATGACAAGGGTGAGGGCGAAATCATCTAAGAAATTAACGCGTAATCCGATGCTTACAAAAAACAGGGGAGCGAATATGTTTGTGATAAATTCATCGATTGTTTCGTGTGTTCTTTGTCTGAGATGTGTCGAGTCTCCCATGGCAACGCCTGCGATAAATGCGCCGAAGATAGCGTGTATGCCGATCCATTCGGTGAGTGCTGCGCAGAGGAGAGTGACGACTAGGACGAAGCCTAGGACGCCTCCTGGCCACGAGGTGTGTGCTTGAACAAAAGGCATTGCTTTATGGAAAAAGTATCTACCCATTGTGATCATGAGGATAATAAAACCAAAGGTCATGATAATGGTGCCTTGCCAGCCCCATCCGTGGAGTGTGGCGTCTACTACAGCGCCTGCTGTGTCTGCGGCGCCTCCCCCCATGAGTGTGAGGATGATGGCGAAAATAATCCATCCGGCGATATCGTTGATCATGGCGGCGGACATAATGAGCATGCCTAGCTCTGATTTGAAAAAATTTAAATCAGAGAGAATGCGCGCGATAACCGGCAGCGCGGTGATGGAGACGGCGATGCCCATGAATAGAATAAAGGGTAATGTGTTGTGTTTAAACGCATCGGCTACGCCCATGAATTCTGGGGCTGCCCAGCTTAGGCCGGCGCCTAAGACAAAGGGTACCGCCATGCCTAGTAGCCCTACGACGAGGGCGCCTTTGCCTTGTTTGAAAACGGTGGAGAGGTCTACTTCTAGGCCTGCGACGAGTAGGAGCAGCGCTGCGGAGATCATGATGATGGCGTCGATGCCGATGGCGATGCTGCCGTGGGTTGGGAAGATGTGATGATAGAATTCTGGTGCGAGATTTCCGAGTATGGTTTTGCCTAGTATGATGCCGGCGATAATTTCGCCTAAGACCGCTGGCTGCTTAAGATACCGGGCCACTTCGCCTAGAAATCTGGCCATGCCTAGCATGATGGCTACAGCGAGCATAAGGTAGACGACCTCTTTGGGTGCAAATAAACCTGCTGATGCTAAATCAAACATTGGGAGATATCTCCTATAAGAATCCAATGCGGGAGTTACCGGAAGGCCTCCTCTATTTTTGATGGGCAAATATGACAAATGAGATGTCAATACTTGGGTATTGTATACTACAATCGGCTATATTTTGTGGACATTTTTAATAAGACGGCCTAATTATCCCTCATATTACCCACAAAAAAGGGTCTATTACGATGAAATTGAGTTATCAACATGTTTTATTGTGTAATTTTAGCCACTTGATGTAAAATAGACGTAGATGTCTTTAGGTCAAAAGAAAATTTGTATCATCCTCAGCCACTCCACGGCGGGCTATGTTTCGCGTTTGGAGCAGAGTTTGCTTCAGAAAAAAGCTAGGCCTGTGGTCTGTAGGCACCCGGAGCAGGTGATGGTGATGGTGATGGCGTCTCGGGTGGATGCTGTGGCGCTGATTATTGATGATGCTGAGTTTCCTAATCCGGCGGATCTTTTGAGCGCGATTAAGCGTTATTATCCTCGTACGATTTGTTGGCGGTTAAAGCACGATGCATTAACGCAGCGTATTACGGTTGAGCGATATGTGCCTAGATCATCTGGACGGATTGGTGTGGTGCAGCCTTTGGTCACGCGTGAGGAAATTAATATGCTTTTGGGCGACCCTGCTTAGTCGATTGGATATTGCTACGAATTTTAGCCTTACTACAACTTACTCCGTCCCGCTGCATGATGATGCTGGGGATGATAGGCCTGGTGTTTTGGTGATCGGTTCGGACGATTTGTTTGATCGTGTGAGTGATGCCCTTGCTCGGAAGTATTGGGTTAGGCATTGTCTGGATGGGCTTCACGGGCTGGGGGATTTGGCGTTTCATCGGGCGGATCATATCATCGGGCATTTTGATATTTTTCATAATCGGCCTGCGATTTTATCCGCATTGAAAGAGATCGCGCCTCGCGTCAAAATTCATATGGTTTGCAACTCTTTTCAGGCGGGTTTATCAGAAACAAACAACCACGCGGGGATTGATTCGGTTATTGATGATCCGATTGACTGCGCTGGGCTGATCGGGCATTTAGAGCAAGAGGAATTACCACTTGCCGATCCTAAGCAAACGATTTGCAGCGATAAGCCTCGGCCAGCGGTAGAGATTGGTGATGTTGATCAGGTTGCTGAGTTACTTAAGATGGGTGGGGAGCCGATTGAGACGAGTTTAAAAATTATTACACAGCATACGGGTTTGGACGGTTTGGATTTTTCTTGCTCGGCGCCTGAAGAGAACGATGAGGTATTGAGGATTCCGGTGGTTCATCGTCAGCAAAAGCTTGGTTATTTGACTGCTCGGTTGGCGGGGAATCGTGAAGAGCTTGAGGAGACGCTCGGGCCATGGTGCGTTTGGCTGGGACATTGGGTTGCGCTAAGTCAGCGTTTGAGGATGTTAGAGGGTTTGGCTTATACGGATGATTTGACGGGGGCGTGGAACCGCCGTTATTTTTATCAATTCTTGGATCATCTTTTGCGTAAGGCTACGGATGAACGGTTTCAAGTGACGGTGATGGTTTACGATATTGATGATTTTAAGAAATATAATGATCAGTATGGACATGCTGCGGGTGATCAGATTTTGTGTCAGACGGTCAAGCTGATGCAGTCTGTTGTGCGTAAGCATGATATTGTCGCGCGCATTGGCGGGGATGAGTTTGCGGTTATTTTTTGGGATCAGAAGCCGCCTCGCAAAGAGCATAGCCAGCACCCTAGTTCGGTGAAGATCGCTGCGGCTCGTTTCCAGAAAGCCATTTGTAATCACAAGTTTCCTAAGCTGCTGACACAGGCGCTGGGAACGTTAACGATTTCTGGCGGGTTGGCATCATTCCCGTGGGACGGCACGACATCTGAAGTCTTAGTGGCCAAGGCTGATGACATGGCGTTACAGTCTAAGAAGTTGGGCAAGAATGCTATTACATTTGGGCCTGGCGCTCAGCATACTTGCCAACTTTCTGCATCTGATGCTGATCTCTAAGCTCTGTTATGATCTATGGGTATCAACAAAAGCACGCTGCATTTTAAATGCAGCGTGCTTGAGTGGTTTAATTTTGAATCTATTTTTATGCTGCTTTTTTGACGCGATCCATTGTTTGTTTGATTTTGTCCGCG
>CAZSSX010000101.1:0-8786 GCA_964609545.1 uncultured Phycisphaeraceae bacterium
CACCAATGAGCTGCACACGCCGTTTAATTATTTCAAACGAACGAATCGCGATCAACATGCTCTTGAAAAGTTTAATCGATTTTTATTATTTGAAGGCGCCACAACGCCTTGGACAAAAATTCATCATCCTCAATTTGGCGAGATTGAAGTGGGCGGAGCCAATAAGTATGGATCTCGCCAAGCCCCCTCTTTTATGATCGAGGAAGAATGCCATCGTAACATGGCTTTTACCTTGTACCATGCGGATCAGATGCCTCACGTCTTGATTGATCGTGTGAGCATTAAGCCTTTTGGCCATGGGTTGTATGAGATTTTAGTTTTAGTGAAAAACGACCGATTGACGCCGACTCATGCCAGCGTTGATTTGAGGTATCGGATCACCCCGCCCGATATTTTGAGCCTGAGTGGCAAGGGAATTCGAGTCATTACCGGACAGATTGGGCGAGGTTTATTTTTCGAAAATATAGCCGAGCAAAAGCGTAATCCCAAAGCCATGCGGATTAAAAATATTGCTGGGCAAAGCGGGCTTTATATCCGTTGGATTGTGCAAGGCAAGGGCAAGATTAAGATTCATCTGCGTTCGATGAAAGGCGGAGAGGACGAGAAAACAGCGGTGATCAAATAATCTTTTCCGAAAAAACCCCAGCCGATTACTACGCGAATTTTTCTCACGATTTGTGCGTTCTGATATTATGATGCGGGCGTATTGGTTACTGATGAGACGCCTAGTGTTTTAAGTATATTTTCTTTGATACGGGCAAAGGTTCTTTTGGCTTTGAGTGCAGTCGAAGGGAAGCCAGACGCTTGTGGTATACAGCCAAAGGTGCCCGCATAGGATTGTTCTGTTGGGAAATTTTCTGCATCTGTCCACTGATTTAGAAACGCTTTGGGCTGATGATGATCTAAGTGGGCATACTGGCTGACAAACTGGGGATGATCAGAATAAAAAGCATGGGGGACATTTTTTTCCATAAATTTCCGGATAAGCGACCCCTTGTAGCAGTCGTGTATAAAGATCGCTATCGGTTGTTTTTTTTGTGCCATTTCTATGGCTAATTTTAACGCGCGTAATTCTTTTGGGCCATCAATCACAATGGCATCGCCCGGGAGTGTTAGTTGGGGGAGGAGGATTCTAGAGTCTCCAAATAGGCATGCAATATTCGGATATTTTTTCAGTCTTTGAACTGCAACGGGGGCATCTTTATGGTTAGGGTCTCTTTCTACGGAAATGATAGGCATGTTAGGATATATTTTGGCTAAGAGAGATGTCGATTGCCCCAATGCTCTGCCTGACTCGATGATTTGCTGCAATGGTTTATTTTGGGTTGCTTGAAAATTCTGCCCTAGCGTGGCGTATATAAAAAAGACTTCGGAGATTTGTACCCCTCTGAATAAGTCTTGTGTTTCTTGTGTCATTTTCTGGAATGCTTCATGGAGTTTTTTGGCGTTTTCAAGTGTTTTTTGAAGGGTCAATTTCATTTCTGCTCCTAATGAATTTGTCATCTTTTTTGATTGTTTGAAAGATCAGTTGAGCATTGTATGCTATTTTAATCGCGTATGATTATGATCCGTATCACTTTCCCACCGGTTTTAGCGTGCGGTATTAAAAACAAAACCCCGCCGAGCTAGCTTGGTGGGGTTTTGCGAAAATGTTAATTTGAACGGTTTGTTAAACATTAAAAAGGAAATGCACTACATCGCCATCTTGCATAATATATTGCTTGCCTTCTACGCGCATTTTGCCTGCATCTCTGATTGCTTTTTCAGATTTGTACTCGACCAAGTCTTCTACCAAGTAAACTTCTGCACGGATGAAGCCTCTTTCAAAATCTGAATGTATCACCCCTGCGGCTTGGGGAGCTGTGGCGCCAATGGTTACTGGCCAAGCTCTGATTTCTTTTTCACCTGCGGTAAAGTAAGATTGGAATTTCAATAGCTTATAAATTCCTCTAGCCAAAACCGCCAGGGCCGGTTCTTCTAAGCCAACGGCTTCTAACATTTCGTCGTGATCTTCGCCATCTAATTCCGCTAGCTCTGCTTCTAGTCGACCGCAAACACAGACTACTTGGGCGCCTTGAGCTGCGGCATGTTCTCTTACTTTTTGTACATGTTGATTTTCTCCTTGAAGATCATCCTCATGCACGTTGGCGACGTAAAGTATATCTTTGGCGGTGATCAACGAGAAGGATTTAAGTAGTTTTTGTTTTTCGGGGTCTTCCAAAAGCATGGTGCGCACGGGCTTTGATTGTTCTAAGACTTCAAGACATTGCACCAAAAGTTGATGTCTGGTTTTTGCTTCTTTGTCTCCCATCCGTGCTGCGCGTGCCGCTTTGGGAATGGCTTTCTCTACAATTTGCAGGTCTGATATCAGTAATTCCGTGTCGATCGTTTCGATGTCTCTGAGAGGATCTACCCCCCCATCGACGTGTATAATATCGTTATCTTCAAAACACCTGACCACATGCAAGATCGCATCGACGTCTTTAATATTGGTCAGAAATTTATTGCCTAGTCCTTCTCCTGCTGATGCACCTTTGACCAGCCCGGCGATATCGACGAGCTTAAGTATTGCGGGGATCACTTTTTCGGTGGTCATATGATCGTTGATGGTGTGCAGCCGAGGATCGGGCACCGAGACGATACCTACGTTAGGCTCTATGGTGCAAAAAGGGTAATTTTCTGACGCGATACCTGCTGCGGTGAGTGCGTTAAATAATGTTGACTTGCCTACATTGGGCAATCCGACGATACCAGCTTCCATGTTTTATCACTCCGTATAGTGTTGTGTTTTTTTCTAATTTTAAGGCTGGTATCTTAGCCGAAATGCTTCCATATGGAAATATTGGACTTTGCGTGTCGTTTTTTGAGCAATTCTGCACAATTTTATGGATCTTGATTATGGACTTGATTAGCACCCTTTAAATTACGATAAACGTCTATAGCTGTACCTTTTGTATTTTTTACTTTTGTTATCCAGAGGGATTTTTTGATGACACGATTCCGGAATTTCACAAGAATGATGTTAGGTCACGTATTGATTTTTATATTTACTTTACAAATCACAGATTCTGGGCACAGGGCTTATGGCGGCGCGCTACCGATTGCTCGAGAAAAGAATATCGGACAAATCGCTTTGTCCGATATTCACGCGGCTTATTGGTACCTCATTTATCCGCTTCTGATTCTCTTTGGCGTTATGTCTTTTTTCTTAGTCCAGTCTCGCAAGGCGGTTGCACACTCTAAAGATTTAGCCCAGCAATGCCGGGGCAATACGATGGAATTAGCCGAAGCGATGATTCGAGACCAAGAGTCTCAAGTCAAGCATCAAGTTACCATGACCCGTTTAAAGAAAGCCAAGGAAAAAGCCGAAGTCTCCAGCCAATCTAAGAGTGAATTTTTAGCTAATATGAGTCATGAGATCCGAACACCGATGACCGCGATTTTAGGCTTTGCCGATATTTTGCACGAATCTTTAGATTTTAAAACCGCTACAGATGATGCCATCAATGCGATAAAAACGATCAAGCGCAACGGTCAATATTTGATTGGTATTATCAATGACATTTTAGACTTATCCAAAGTTGAAGCGGGAAAGATTACCATTGAAAAGATGGAGACCAATCTTTTTCAACTCGTGCAAGATATCGAAGGCTTAATGAAAATTAAAGCCGAAGAAAAGGCATTAAGATTCAACATTGAATATGTTAATGCTGTGCCTGGTGTGTTTATTAGTGATTCGACACGGTTGCGTCAGATTTTGATTAATGTCATTGGCAACGCCATTAAATTTACTGCTACCGGCGGAGTTCGTTTAATTATTCAGTTTAACGATCAAGCCGAAAAGCCTATGATGCAATTTGATGTTTTAGACACCGGCATCGGTTTAACCAAAGATCAAATCAAGCTGTTGTTTAGACCCTTTACCCAAGCCGATGCCTCTACTACGCGTCTTTACGGCGGCACAGGTTTAGGGCTCACGATCACCAAACATTTTTGCCGCTTGCTTGGTGGAGATATCCATGTGGAAGAAGCGGAGAAAGATGTAGGCACACGTTTCCGTATTCAAGTTGACGCCGGCGAGATTGACCGCAGCCAACTTGTTCAAGATCCAAGTAGCTATCGCTTAGCACGATCGATGACGGCTGAGGGATTACAAGTCACTGGTAAGACACCGTTAGCGGGTTGTCATATTTTATTAGTCGAAGATGGAGAGGATAATCAAAGGCTCATTAGTCATATTCTTAAAAAGGCCGGCGCAACAGTCATCATCAAAAGCAACGGCCTCCTTGGGTTTGGTGAAGCTATGTCTCAAACCCAAGAGGGTGATGGTTATGATGTCATTTTTATGGATATGCAGATGCCCGTCATGGACGGGTATACCGCTGCGCGTAAATTAGTGGAAGCCAAATGCCAAATTCCTGTGATCGCCCTCACCGCTCACGCGATGTCCAGCGATCGTAAAAAGTGTATCGATGCGGGCTGTGTTGATTATGCGACCAAACCGGTGGATCGCCAAGACCTAATCGCCAAAGCCATGAAGTATAGCCAAAAGCGCCCTCGTTCCGATGCGGCTTAAAACTGCCCCGCTTTGACTATAGCTGATTAGCTTTAGCCTGTGATTTGCGTTAAAATATGAGTTGACATTGTTTAATTCATTCCCGCTTGGAGCACGCATCAATCATGGCAGATCAACCTATCCAGCCCCCAGAGCAAGAAGATTTTATTGTTGGCCGTATCGTAGATCACGCCATTGAGCGTGAGCTTGCAGATAGCTACTTAACTTACGCGATGAGTACCATCGTTGATCGTGCTTTGCCCGATGTTCGTGATGGGTTAAAACCATCACAGCGTCGCATCCTCGTGGCGATGAATGATCTTAATTTATCCCCAGGTAGAAAGCATAGCAAGTGCGCGGGCATTGTCGGCGAGACCATGAAAAAATATCACCCCCACGGCGACGGTGCTATTTATCCGACCTTGGTCAATTTAGCACAAGAATGGAAGACACGCGCCCTGCTTATTGACAAACAAGGCAACTTTGGCAGCGTCGATCCCGATCCACCAGCGGCAATGCGTTACACAGAAGCCCGCCTACATCATCACGCCATGGAACTGCTCTCCGACTTAAAGCTCGACACCGTCGATTGGCAGCCTAACTTTGATGAAGTCTACCTAGAACCCAAAGTCTTACCCGCCAAATTTCCCAATTTGCTAGTCAACGGCTCCACCGGAATCGCAGTAGGCATGGCCTGCTCCATGGCGCCTCATAATTTAGGCGAAGTTTGCGATGCGATCATCGGCATGGTGGAAAATCCCGACATCACCATCAGCGAAATTATGCAAATTATGCCCGGACCAGACTTCCCCTCGGGCGGAATCATTTGCGGACGATCGGGCATCGTCAGCGCTTACACCACAGGCCGCGGGCGCCTAAGCTTACGCGCCAAAATTCATCACGAACAAACCAAGACAGGCCGCAACTTATTAGTCGTCACCGAGCTTCCTTATCAAGTCTCTAAAAACGATAGCGTCATCGCTAAAATTGTAGATTGCCGAAAAAATGATCGCATCACCGACATCTCAAATGTCATCGATGAAAGCTCAAATCGCCGAGGTATGCGCCTAGTCATTGAGCTAAAAAAAGCCGCCGACCCCAGCGTCGTGGAAAATCAACTTTATCAATTAACGCCTCTACAAAGCACCTTTAGCATCATCAATATCGCCCTAGTCAAAGGCCAACCCTTAACCCTAGGCGTGCGTGAACTCTTAAGCCATTTCATTGATCATCGCGTCGTTGTCATTCGTCGTCGGACCGCCTTCCGCTTGCGCGAAGCATTGCGAGAAGCCCATCGCATCGAAGGCTTAATTTACGCGGTCTGCGATATCGACGCCATCATCAAACTCATCCGCAGCTCTCGCACACGCGATGAAGCGATTGAAAAACTCATGACCCGAGGCTACCGCATCCCTAGCGATCATCCTCATGCCTCTCGAATTCCAGACCGTTTATTAAAAATGAGCGCGGAAAATGATATCCATCTTTCGCGCATGCAAGCCGAGTCTATCGGGCGAATGCAACTCATCCAATTAGTAGGCTTAGAAATTGAAAAACTAACCACCGAGTACAGCAAACTCCTCGTCCATATCGAAGAGTACGAAGATATCTTAGCCAACATGTCCCGCGTTTATGAAATCCTAAAAACAGAAACATTAGAGCTTAAAAACAAGTACGCCGATGAACGACGCACCAAAATCGCAGAGGCTGCCAGCGATTTAAATATCGCAGACCTTATCACCGAGGAGCAAGTCGTCGTCACCATCACGCACGGCGGATACGTCAAACGTCTACCGGTCGAAAATTACAAAACACAAGGGCGTGGCGGCAGAGGCGTCATCGGCGCTGACACAAAAGAAGGTGATTTTACCGAAAAAGTTTTTGTCGCTTCAACCCACGACGACCTACTCTGCTTTACAAATACCGGCCGCGTCTTCAAGATCAAAGTTTTCGAAATTCCCGAATCCTCCCGCACCAGCCGAGGGCGTAACCTGGTCAATCTCATCGAACTAAAAGACGGCGAGCGCATCTGCGAATATTTACCCATCGCAGATTTCGAACGAGACGAAGCATTCCTCATGTTCGCCACCGCCAACGGCACCGTCAAGCGCACCGTGCTAAAAGATTACCGCAACGTCAATCGCAGCGGCTTAATCGCTATCAACCTAAAAGAAAATGATCATCTCATCGGCGTCACCTGGACATCTGGCGATGATCACATCTTACTAGGCACAGACTCGGGCATCGCCATCCGCTTTCACGAAGAACAAGCGCGAGCCATGGGGCGCAATGCATCTGGCGTACGTGGCATCAAACTAAACCCAGGCGTCAAAGTCGTAAACTTAATCAAAACAAGCGTCGATGATACCAACTTACTTTTGACCATGACTGAAAATGGGTATGGCAAACGCACCCCCTTAAGTGATTATCTGGTTAAAAGTGAAGATGGCAGCGTACGCGCCCAAAGTCGAGGCGGCAAAGGCCGTAAAGATTTAAATGTCACAGAAAAAAATGGAAAAGTCGTGCGCATCCTACGCATAGAGCCTCACGATCAACTCATGATGATCTCTAACAAAGGCATGATTGTTAAAATCCAAGCGGACACCATCCGCCAAACCAGTCGAGGCAGCCTAGGTGTTAAAATTATCAATCTCCAAGCCGGCGATACACTGGCAAGCGCCGCCCGCGTCCCAGGCGAGGATATTATCGATGAGCAAGTCACTGAGGGCGAAATAGTCATCGACGACATCGATATTGCCGAGGATTAATTATTTCTAGGCTCACATAAAAAGCTTCTGTTCTGGCATCAGGTTTGATGCCAGAACACTGGGGCACTGAATAAACGCGAGATTTTATGGCTACCGAACATTGGTCTGACAGCATTTGGATTACTCATTTAACCGACGAGCCGATGCTTTCTCAAGACTTGCAAGCCTTGCTTTATGATGTTGAACATCACCGTCAAATGCCCTCGCTGGTTATCGATCTTTCGTCCGTTAACAGCCTTAGATCTTCTCATTTGTCGCAATTGATTCTGCTGCAAAATTGCATCATCAAAGGTGGCGGACAGATCATTTTATCTGCTCCAAGTGACCGCATCTGGGGCCTATTTTTAGCATCCAATTTAGATCAACAATTTATCTTTGCAGAAAATATCCCGGTAGCATTGGCGGGGCTACAAATCTAATTTATACCGCAGGGCTTGCGTAAGACCAACGGTCCATTCCATGTAAGCGTAATCAATGTCGTAAATAGCGTGCAATTTTTTGATCTGTGATTGATAAAACTCGTACCGTTCATGCTGCCAATCATCACTGCCATCACAAAAATACAGACGGCAACCCATCGGCCGAATCTCATGAATACGACAAAGCCCCTCTATCTGGAACGGACAAATTAAAGCGGATAATTCGGAGAATTGCGGCAGCGCCAAATCACCCGCTGCCCCGCCACTGTTGATAACCTTAGCATCTTCGGGGGCGGTACGATCGGTATCATTATTGGCAGTGTTTAAAGACGTCACATCTTTGTCGCCTAGGCGATTGATCACCCACGCCATTTCAAGGCCTGTGACATAAAGACGATGGCCATAAGCTTTGAAATCGCAGCATTGACCGCTGGCGTTGCAGACTGGTTTTTTTTGCGAGACGTCTTGATTTACACGCGAGAGCAGTTGAGCGATTTCCTCGGCGATGTTGGATTTTTTTGCAAAACCATACCATTGACGCCAACGCTTTCCGGTTTCAATTGAATTTTCATCTGAATCAGTCATCATATTTAAACAGGATTAGAATCTTTGATGATCCGGATTTCTTCGGCCGGATAAAGCTTGCCTTGGTTGATGCCTGGGCAATGCTTCCCCGCGCGCTCCCAGCTTTCTGCTCGTTGCAAATTTTCAGACCAAAACGGCCACGTCCGGCATTGCATCGGCCTGGCGCCATAAAGGGCACAGCCCGCCCGATCGCTATCGTCTCGAACGAGAAACACACAATCAAAGCCTTTGTGTGTTTTGCGTTCATTAAGGGTCCAATGACCATTGACCCGATGGGCGTGCCGTCTATAAAAAACAGATTCTTCAATGTCTAAATGTTTAGCCATCTGGGTACCCTCTTCTGGGGTAAACCAAACATAGCCCGGGGCGCCTGTGCAACAATTGCCACATTGTGTGCAAGCAAAAGAAAGCCCATCCTTATACCAAAGCTCACTCATAACCAGTACCTGCTTCCTAAAA
>CAZSSX010000102.1:0-8766 GCA_964609545.1 uncultured Phycisphaeraceae bacterium
GTATAGACATTTTTTTCGTTTCGTGGCATCATACAAGAATACTTTATGGTGAATGTATTTAAGACCTCTTCGAGAAGTCGTCCCGCGCTCATGACAACATCTTCACGGTCGAAGCAGGACGCGTTTATTTTTGTACGTAATTCATTGATGGCGGTAGAATGCATTTTTTGTGCTTGGATGCCCTCTGTGATATTCCATTCTCTTAGTTCAATAATTTCTACGTTTGATCTACGCTCCTTGTTTTTTAATTGACGGTGGTGCGTGGAGACAATCACTTGGCAAAAATTTTGACTTTCTTCGATGATCAAATCCCATATCCTTGTGAGATGAGGCAGATCAACTGACGTGAAGATATCGTCGAGTAGAATAATGGTATTTGGGGAAGATTCACGCTTGGCAAGAGCTAACCAAATACAAAAGCCCAGCGTATCTAAGTGTGATTCACTGAAAAGGCCTTGTGGGAGAATATCATTGTGGCCATGAAAAGTTCCGATTTGTTTTATTGAACCTTTTTGTTTTGGATTCATACGGAGTGCATGGAGACCGATATCTTCTTCAGGGTGGATTTTTTGATATAGTGTATTGGTATCTTTGACGATATCTTCAAGTATTTTTTGGATAAAATCAGTACGCATCTCTTGGATAAGCTTATGTATTTTTCCTAGAGCGGAGTGTTGGGTGTCCTTTTCTTTGATCATTTTTTTCAGTTTGATATGTTGCTCGTAAAGTTTACCAATCCTTGGTATCTGATTTGCTTTTGTTTGATATGCGTCGCGTTTGGACTGGATTGATGGGCGTAAGTTGATTAATGACTGAGTAAAGTCAAAATTGAGTGGATCGTCATTCTTTATACTGCTGCAGATTTCTGTTATTTCTTTGAGTTCTTTTGTTTCTTGGTGATTTTTGAATTTCTTGATGAATTCACGTAATTGCTCGGATAATTTAGTTGAAGATGACTTCAAGGAATTTTCAGCGTCCTCTTGTTGTGCTCTGCAGCGATTGTTTGTAGCTATAAGGTTTTTAAGTGTCTTATGCTTGTCTAATTGGTTGTTAATGATAAGTAAGAGTTCGTTATGTGGAATTGCTCTATCACATACGGGGCATTTATCTGAGGTATCGTCTTGGATATAGCTTTTAGCAGAATCTAATGAAGCAATAAGTTGGGTGAGTTGTTGGGCCGGAGTGTCAACAATATCTTCTAAAGCTTTTTGGGATAGGGAAGTTAATTTGGTACATGTTGCAACAGAACCTTTGGCAAGGTTCACTTCCGATTGGAGGTATTGTATATGGTCTATACTCTTTATGGTTTCATCGAATATTGCGGGTAGCAATTTGAACTGTTGATCGGTTGGGGCTTGTATTTGTAATTTTGCCCATTCTTCAATCCGTTCGTTCGGCGATATATTTGCTTCTCCTCGTAGTGCTTTCAATTGTTGTAGGATGCTATTTTGATCTTCTTTAAGGGGTGTTATTTCATTATTCAACTCGTTAATTAAGTTTTTCAACGTTTGCTCGGATTTATCAATATTTGAAATATCGATAAATTGGCTAAGTGCCTTGTATCGTTCACTTGGTCTCGCTAGTACAAAATTTAGTATTTGATTTCGCCTAAGAATTTTGACTTGTGGTAAATTATTTTTTTGGGGGGAAGCGAAGGGGCTTTGAGATGACCAGGAAGTATCGTTCGACCAAATTGTAATCTTTCCTGTTTCTTTACCAAGTGATGTTAGGTATTGTGATGGTTGTTGCCCTAGGCTTGCGTCTTCTAGCGATCCAATTCCGCCATTATAGCCAATGTCAATGGCATCAAGTATTGTGGATTTTCCGGTGCCGTTTTCGCCGCATAGCAATGTGATATGCGATTTTGGATTAAATTCCAATATACTTGGTGTTGTTGCGCCTCTGATCTGAGTAATTTCAATTTTAGTTATTGGAGTTTTTTGTTGGACTTTATTTTTTCTAGAATTATTCTTATTGGTTAATACCGTAGTGTCATTTGTCGTTAAATGAAGCTTGCTGACGGGATTTTCTTCTTCTTCGAGGCACGGTATGTTATCTATCCATTGACACCAGTTTTCTTTCTTTGTTCCTTTATCATTTGATAAATTGATAATGAAAGATTCTCGATCATTGTGAGAAATTAGCTTAGATTTTATTAGTTGATCGGTAATGTTTGTAGCTAATTTTTGGCTTAGGCTTTCGGGGGTGTTCATAGCGATTAAATTCCTTGAGCCAGCTCATTGCACTGGCGTAGCGATGTTTGGCTAGATATTTGCAAAAACAAAACAGCATTCTCGCGGAAAACCGCCATCGGGTCAAGATTTTTAGCCCTTAGCCTTCAACAATCATGCCCGCCACCACCGCCCAGCAAGTCCTGACCCGCCTAGGCAACTCCTAGAGGCTTGGCTCGATGGCGGCCTAAGCCTCGCTCGGGCGAAAGAGCAAGCCTTTGCCCCGATTTTTTGGGGGGAAAAGACCTCCTCCCTCGCCTCGGGTTGGTGTTTTTGGGCGGGGGGGTTAAAATGAAATGTCAGCGGACCCCAAGCTGTTAATCTGGGGCAAGCAGGGGGAGGGGTTGTATGAAGGTTGGCTGTTTATTTACCAAAAGTTTGGAGCGTTTAAGATATGCCCTTTGATTTAAAGCCCTATGATGTGGATGTCGAGACGTTGCCTTACCTAGAGGGTAAGCCCAAAAATGGCGACCGGTGGACACTTAACTTCGGCCCCCAACACCCCGCGACACACACCACCCTGCGCATCGTGCTAGAGCTAGACGGCGAGCGCGTTGTGCGCGCCATACCGCATATCGGATATCTCCACAGCGGATTTGAAAAATTAGCGGAACACCATAATTATAACCAATACGTCTGCACCACCAGCCGCATGAATTATGTCAGCCCCATCAGCAACAACATCGCATGGCATGGCGCGGTCGAAAAATTATTTGATGTCAGCTTAACACCCAGATGCACCGTGGTCCGAACCATACTCGCAGAACTCGGACGCATCCAAGACCACCTGCTCTGCATCGGCGCGGCGGCCTTAGACCTAGGCGCCTTTACCGCGTTTTTATACGGCTTTAACGAACGAGAAAAAATCTATGACATCATGGACTACATCTCCGGACAAAGATTTCACCCAGACTTTACCCGCGTAGGGGGCATGATGGCAGACCTCCCCGATGAAAAAATATTCATCGCAATGGTCAAACAATTTATCCATGAAGTCCTACCGCCAGCCCTAGGCGATATCCAAGGCATGCTCGATAAAAACAAAATCTTCAGGGACCGCACCCAAGGCATCGGCGTATTTACACAAGCCGAGGCCATCGCGTGGAGTTTAACAGGCCCCATCGCACGGGCAAGCGGCGTCAAAAGAGACCTACGCAAAGACGAACCCTACCTCTGCTACGCCGACAACTGGGACGGCCAAGGCAGCAGCCCCGTAAGCTTCAAAGTGCCCATCGCCCAAGGCGGCGATGTCTACGCCAGATTCCAAGTACGCTGCGAAGAAGTCAGGCAATCCGTCTATATCATCGAACAGCTCATCGACGATATCCCCGGCGGCCCTATCGATACACTAGCAGATGGCAAATTGATTAAACCCAACAAAAAAGACGTCTACGGCAGCATCGAGGGACTGATCCAACATTTCGAATTAGTCATGCCCAATCGCGGATGGAAAGCACCCATCGGAGAAGTCTATGGCGCACAAGAAAGTGCCAACGGCGAGCTAGGGTTTTATATCGTAGGCGATGGCGGCCCTAACTCGTGGCGAACCAAAGTTAGGCCCCCAGCTTTTATTAACTACGCGGTTTTCGGAAAAATGATCGAGGGGCATCTGTTAGCAGATATCGTAGCCATCCTCGGCAGCTTAAACGTTATCGCCGCCGAGCTGGATAGATAGCACGCTCGGTATCGCGTTGAAAGCGATTGTAAAAATAAAAAATAAATCAAGTATTTAGAAAGGCCAAACAATGGCTTGGATAACCAAAAACTCGGGCAGCGCCGTGATCGATCGGCGAGATGAGCCCTACTTAAGCCAGCAGATGAAAGCTGATTTTACAGAACAGATCTTATCTCGCTACCCCACCAAGCAAGCAAGCACAATGCCGATCTTGCACGCCGTTCAGCATCAATACGGCTGGTTACCTCCCCAAGCCATCGAAGAAATCGCAGACTTCCTAGAATTGCACGCAAGCCAAGTCTTAGACACCGCCAGCTTCTATGAAGAGTATTGGCTTAAACCCAAAGGCAAGTACCTGCTCAATATTTGCAGAAGCATCAGCTGCGAATTGATGGGCTTTGAAAGCCTGCTGGATTTAGTGAAGAAAAAGCTAGGCATCGAAGAAGGACAAACCACCCCCGATGGGAAATTTACCCTAGTGCCCGTGGAGTGTTTAGGCAGCTGCGGCACCGCGCCTTGCTCGCTGGTGAATGAAAAACTACACGAAGATTTAACGCCTGAAAACTTCGAACAAATCTTAGATAGTTTAGAGTAAGGACAGCAAAAATGAGTTGGTTTACCAAACTTTGTCGCGGCGTAGGGAGTGTCATTCACGATGTGGTCCAGCCCACGCAGCCCGAAGTAAACAAAACTAAAAAACAACAACTCATCAAAAAACAGGTCGTGAAACATCAGGTGCAGACCAAGCGCATCGACCAAAAAACGATCTTGAGACGCACCACGATCGAAGAAATAGAAATCACAAATAAGCAGGTAGACCCCAAAAAGGCCGACGGCCAATGATATTTTGAAGTACTTTTAGAGAGCCAGACGCTTTTAACGTCGGGCCGATGGATGATAAAAATGAGCGACAAATTGCTAGAAAAACCAGCATTATTAAAGCGAATCCCCACGTGGCCATGGGCAGACCCCAAAGATCGGCGACTGGTTGATTATGATCAGTACGTCAAAACCGGAGGCTACAGCGGATTTGAAAAAGCCCTAAGCATGCCCCACCAAGAAGTCGTAGACCAAGTCAAAGCCAGCGAAATCAGAGGCCGAGGAGGCGCCGGATTCCCCGCGGGACTCAAGTGGAGTTTTCTACCACCCGAAGACGGCGGCAGAAGATATCTCGCAGTCAACGCAGACGAAAGCGAACCCGGAACTTTTAAAGATAGGCTACTGATGGATTTCGATCCGCATAGCCTCATCGAAGGCATCGTAATCTGCATGTATGCCTGCCGACTGGATACCGCGTACATCTTTATCCGAGGCGAATACCACCAACAAGCCAAGCGATTAAACCAAGCCATCGACGAAGCATACGCCAAAGGCATTTTCAAAAAACTCGGCAAAATCAACGGCCTAGACGCCAACCTCTACGTACACCGAGGCGCCGGCGCCTATATCTGCGGAGAAGAAACCGGGCTTCTAGAAGCCCTCGAAGGCAAGCGCGGATGGCCCCGAGTCAAGCCCCCTTTCCCCGCGGTGGCGGGAGCCTTTGGACGCCCAACCATCATCAATAACGTCGAAACTTTAGCAGCGGTGGGCCCCATCATAGACCTAGGCCCAGACTGGTTCAAATCCATGGGCAAAGGGCGACCCGAAGGGGTGCCTCCACATGTGCCCGCAAGCTACGGCCCAAAACTTTTTGGCATCTCAGGAAAGGTGCAAAGGCCAGGCGTATACGAAGACCACCTAGGAATCAAAATGAGCACGCTCATTGAAGTTCATGGTGGCGGAATGAAAAACGGGAAAAAATTCAAAGGCGCCATACCAGGCGGCATCTCAATGGGCATCTTAGATGCAAGCCAATATGATGCCCCCCTAGATTTTGACATCGGACGAAACTACGGCGTGTTAGGCCTAGGCACCGCGGGCGTCATCGTTATGGACGAGGATGATTGCATGGTCAAAGTCGCAACAAATATCGCACGATTCTTCAGCCACGAAAGTTGCGGCCAATGCACACCGTGCCGCGAAGGCAGCGGCTGGATTTATAAAATTCTGAGCCGCATTAACGCGGGCGATGGCGAATTTAAAGATTTGGATTTACTCTTAGAATTAGCAGGCTCCATGGGCATTATGCCCGGAACAACCATCTGCGGTTTATCCGACGGAACCAGCTGGGCAGTGCGCACTATTGTCAATAAATTCAGAGCCGACTTTGAGAAAAAAATAATCAAACGCTCAAGCGTGAGCCTACACGTGGCGCACTAAAACGAGACCCCCAAACACGATTCAAACCCGATGCACCGCGCAAATAAATGTAAAGGTGTCTTGGCAAAAGGGGATCGTTTTGCCAAGACCCGCCCCTTAAAAAAACTTCTGCATGATGCATTACAAAAGACGACATGCCTATAAGCCTTTTACTTGGACGCATCCTTTAAGCTGCGATGTTCTTTTTGCGTGAGATCACGGCGGCCTAAAAAGGTAAAGTTTTTGATATCAATATCTAATTCATGAATATTCAGATGAGCAATGCCAGCTCCTAAGGGGTGCTTGATGCCGCCTAGCGTAAGGGATTTGATGCTTGAAGCGGTGGGCTTTTTATCAAATTTCGTTGCATAAATCTTGATCGCGAAATGGCCTTCATTCACGGCAAGGACTTTAAGTAGAGTATATTTGTTGTCGGATGTCTTTTGGGTATAGATCCCGCCAGTAATAAACAAATGCTGCCCGAGCGCTGAACGGGTGGTGAAAAGCTTGAAACGATCACTAAAACGAGAGGCGTAGATCAGCTCGTTTTTTGCATTATATTCAAATACACCAAGTGGCCTGCTGTAGTCAGTTTGTAGCGTAATAATATATTCCCCTTTGGTGTTAGCCTTCAGGCGTTGAAGTATCAAAGATCTTTTGGGCTGGATATTATCGCTACTGAAGTAGGCCATATCAATAGGAGGCAGCAGTGTGACATGGTAGATCGTGCCTTTTTGGGGAAGTAGGCGGGGCGCTAATTGAGGTAACAGCGGGAGAAAAACATAATGTGTATGAGGCTCAATCGTTTCGCTGGTACTGCTATTTTTTTGTTTGATAATGAACGCATCTTTTTTCTGCGTGATCGTGCCCGAAAAGGAATGAATGCCTCTACGCTTGCCGCTAAAGGTGGCGCTAATCAATCGAGGCGGCTGACTCTGCGTATAGCAGGCCGAAACGGTTAAGTTGGAAATGGCGCTATTGTGGCGGTCGAATTTCAAATGGCTGGTGAAAACGAATTGCTTTTTTTTCGGATGCACGTCAGATTTTGTATTGAATTGGCCTGCTAAGCTGTGAGCGGATTCACGGTAGAGAAGGAAAGTTTGCCGAGCTGGATATTTATTTTGAACAGGCAACTTTTTTTCTGCTCGCGTAGGCGCTCCATGAATAGGAGCACCCACCCACATAAGCATTGCCAAAAGCAACCAAATAGCTGAATATTTCATAAAGGTATCCTCCAGTTTCATAACGATCTAGCAGAACAATAACGCAGAGTTCAACCTAGTATTGTAACATTTAACCGATCTTTTGAAAAGGTATATTTGGCTGGATGCATACTTGTTTAGTACTTACTTGCCAGAAAAGGCCGAACGATACTGTCTCTGCTCCGATGTCGTGAGTGCTTTTCGCGTTAAAAAATGATAATCCTTTAAGCTGAAATCTTGCGTGCTCAGATGCAAACAAGGAATGCTAGGTCGATCTAAACTCTTATCCTGATTACCCCTAATAAGCGACGCAATAGACTTCACTGTAGGCTTCGCACGCAATTTGTTATCGTAAACCCTAATAAAAGTATCCTCATTATCCGAGTAAAGAACTTTAATAAGCGTAAAGCGGTTGTTTTTATTCCTCTTATAATAAATCGCCGTCGACGTCACAAAATGCTCCTCCAGCACCGTCTCGTGATCCAACAAAATTGTTTCATGATCTGGGCGAATCTCAATGCAGCGATCATGTTTATCAAATTTTAAAATGATGTTGAGATCGGGTGCGAATTTCATGGTATCTTCGGTGAATCGGATGGTGTATTGACCATCGCTGTCGGGTTGTGATCGGTGGAGGGACCTGTTGTTGAGAAAGGTGAAAACTTTTTTTTGCCAGGAGCGATGAGCAATTTGTATTTGCGTGATGCCGTGGATAGACCCCGCGCGCGTAATAAGCTTAGGCCCAAGGTAAGGCAGCGTTTGTGTCAAAACGTAAATGTTTTTTTCTCGAACCTTATGATTATCACAAATTTTGTCATCGCGGCTAATAAGATAAGACTTGCCACGTGTCACCAAAGAGCCTTGCATGGGAGGGAAACGATTGATTTTTCCCGCACCAGGAAAGGACGCTAATGCAATAAGTGCTTTAATTGAAATCGGCCGAGTGAAATCGTTGGCCCAATAAGTAATACCGAGCCTTTGCGTGATATAGGGTTTAGCATAACCAGTAGCAACAATGGGAAGCGTCTTGGTGTAAACGAAGGTGATTTGTTTTTTCTTGGGTGAATAGGTCAGGTCTAAATTCAAAGTATTGTGATGCGCCCCGTGCCTGTATTGCTTGAAGCTGGCATGGCGATTGGCTGGAACAGTGGGCAGAGCCATGGCGTCGGGGCACAGCACGAACGCAACGAAGGTAAAGGCGAGCAAAGCGGGGATACATTTCATAAAGTAAGCTCCATTTTTGAGAGGTGGCGTTATGGCGATCTAAGAATTGAAAAACACAGATCATAGATGATGCATATGTTGTACCGTTTTTGTATTTGAATTGCAGGGATATTTTCTGAAAAAAATAAAGCAAACCTATAAGTGAGCCCTTCTATAAACCTCAATTGCTCGCCGAAAACACACCATTCAAGGCCGT
>CAZSSX010000103.1:0-8724 GCA_964609545.1 uncultured Phycisphaeraceae bacterium
CCAAGGCTGGGAGAAGTTGATATTGGCAAGGCCTAGCAGTGCTGTGATTTTTTGAGTGAGTTGTTCTACGCCTTGCCCGATGATGGCGTTGATGGGTATTGCGTGCGGGGCGATGCTGGGTGGCAAGGGGAACTTTTGAGGGAGTTGTAGGTCTGATTTGGTTTGCACCCAAAGATCGATTTTTTTGTTGATTTGTTCTGATGTGAGCCAGCCTAAGGAGGTGTTGCCTAGGCAGATGACGAGGTGGGCATTTTGGATAATGGTGCGGGCTAGCTTGATGGCTTTTTGTTCGGTGGGGTCATGGCTGAAATGCACGCCTGGGGTGTCGATCCACTGGACGGTGATTTGATGAAATTGGGCCAGGCCTGCGACCCAGTCGCGGGTGGTTCCGGGGAGGTCGGCGACAATGCTTTTGTTTTTTCCGAAGATAAAATTAGAGAGGGTGCTTTTGCCGACGTTGGGCTTGCCTACGACGACGATTTTAGGTGGGGTGATGAGGGCATCCAAATTTTTATTTTTTGATTGTTTAATTTTATCGCACGCTTGGGCAAATGATTTTTCGTTGCATTTGGCTAGTTGTTGCCAAGCTCGGGGTTGTGCGGTTAGGAGTTCAATGGCTGCGGGGCTGGCGGCGGTTGCTAGGGTTTGTAGCATTTGCTCTTCGAGTTTTGAGGTGGCTTCGGGGAAAAGATATTGGGATTGGTTTTGTAGTATGACTTTGCGTTGGGTGAAGAAGTCCATGATTTGTTGTACGACGCGGGGCCCGCCGTGGGGCATGAGTTGTGCCCATTGGCAGTTATTTTTTTGGAGTAGGACGATGATGCCTTGATCGATATTCCCGAAGTTGGCGAGATAGAGCTTGCCGGGTTGGAATGTTTTTCTTTGCGTGAGCTGGGAGAGTATGGGTTGGATATTTTTTCCGTGTAGTTGTATGAGAGCGATAGCGCCTGGGGTGGTGCAAGTGGTTAGGTTGAGGTAGATTGGATCAGTCATTTTGTTGTAGCGGTTTGCCATGGGGGTAGTTTAAGCAGAAGAGGAGGATGTCAAGGGTGAAGGGGATGGTGTTCGAGAATTGAAAAGGGAGGATGAGGATGATAAAGAAATGAATGAAAGTAGCAAAGTAGAGTATGCCTAAGAATAATGCCATGCCTTTGAAATAACCGTCTGGGGATATTTTGTGTTGGACCCAATTTTTTTTGTAGGTTTGCATTCTCACGGTGTGGGCTGTTGCAAAAAAAAGAATGAAGACTGTCCAGCTGATGAGGGTTAGTGTTGTGGCGTGTTTTTCTAAAGCTTGTTGCTGGATATGGATGAGTTGTTTGTGTTTGATGAGGACGTAAAAGGTGGTGGTAAAAAAAATCAAACTGGCAAGCATGATGAGCCAAAGTAGGCGGCTAGATTTTAGGGCGCGTTTTGCGAGAAAGTCTAGCGGGGCAGAGGGTAGATTGGTGGTGGGGTTAGTTGGCATTGGATTCTAATTCGGATTCTAATGCGGCTTTGAATGTTGTTTTCATTCCGAGGAGGGTCAGATGGGGGACGATTCGATCGATTAAATCATCGTCTTCAAATAGGAGTGGTGCATCGCCGCCTGTGGCGATGACGAGGGGATATGCTCCGGCGTGTTCTGCGTAGGTTTCGATTAGTTTGAGGATGGCGCCTCGCGCGCCGTAGTAAACACCAGTGAGCATGGCTTGTTGTGTGTTGTGTCCGATGGGTTCTGTTGGTTTTTGTAGTTTGACTTTTGGTAATTGCGATGCTTGTTGGTGCATTGCATCGAGCATCATTTGCATACCTGGGAGTATGGCTCCGCCGTGGAATGTGCCTTGCCCGTCGATGAAATCTACGGTGATTGCGGTGCCTGCGTCTACGATTACGCAGGCTTGTTTGAGTGTGTCGTAAGCGCCAGCGCCGTTGAGTAGGCGGTCTTGTCCGGTGTTCGCATCGGGGTCTGTTTGGAGGCCTAGAGGGATATCGATGTCTCGTTGAATGCGTATGACTTGGCTGGCCAGTTTTTGGTTGATGAGTGATTCGGCTTGGGTGGCTAACTGGGGGACCACCGATGCGAGTAAAATGGCGGGGTCTTTTTTATCTGCGATATCCAGATAACTGACGGCTACCATTTCGGGGAGCGTTTCTATCTGGTGGTTATCTATGATTTGATGTTCTGTGAGGGCACCGTCGATAAAGGTACAAAATTGGGTGCGTGTGTTGCCGATGCTGATGGCGATAAAATTAAGTTCCATCTTTATTTTTCCTGTGGTGGATTGATTTTATTTTGGCGTGCTTGTGCGTTTCTGATTTGGGCGGCTGCTTCTGTTTGGATTTTTTCCTGACGTGCTTTTTCGATTGCTATTTTTTCTTCTTCTTGTGCTTTTGCTTCTTGGCGTTTGATTACGGCTTCTTCTTTTCGGAATTTGGCGACGATCTCCCAGCAGGCTTCTAAGAGGTCTTCGATGCCAAAGCCAGACGCTGAGCTGATGGGGTAGACGGGGAGGCCTAATTCTTCATTAAACATTTCGACGGCTGCTTGGCGATCTTCATCAGTGGGCAGGAGATCCATCTTGCTGATGGCGAGGATCCTGATTTTGTCTGCTAAGACATCGGAGTATCGGTCAAGCTCTTTTGAGATGATGCGATAATTTTCTAAGGGGTCTGAATTGTCGGCGGGGTCGATGTCGATGAGGTGGATGAGTACGCGGGTGCGCTCGACGTGTTTTAGAAAAGTAATGCCTAGGCCTAGTCCTTGGCTGGCGCCTTGGATGAGTCCGGGGATGTCTGCGATGACCATCCGCCGATAGTTTGATAATTTGGTGATTCCGAGATTTGGCTCAAGGGTTGTAAAAGGATAGTCTGCGATGCGGGGTGTTGCGTTGCTTATGCGGGCCAGAAAAGTGCTTTTGCCGGCGTTGGGTAATCCGGCTAATCCGATGTCGGCCATCAATTTTAAATCTAGGCGGATGGTCATTTCTACGGCGTCTTGTCCGTCGGTGCTTTGGCGTGGGGTTTGATGTGTCGGGCTTTTGAAATGTTCATTGCCAAAGCCACCTCTGCCGCCTTTGGCTAGGATGAACGGGCGATCGTATTGGTTAATATCGACGATTAGCTCGTTGGTTTCAGCGCTAAAAATCATGGTACCTAGGGGTACTTTGATAATGAGATCGCTGCCGTTTTTTCCGGTTTGTTGGAGTATTCCGCCGTTGGCTCCTGGCTCTGCTCGCCAGTGATGTTTCCCGGCCATATCTAGGAGTGTGGTGACATTTGGGTCGGCGATAAAAACGACATCGCCTCCTTTGCCGCCGTTGCCGCCGTTGGGTCCACCTTTTGCGGTGTACTTTGCGCGTAAGAAGCTGATGGCGCCATCGCCTCCGCGTCCTGACTGTATAAATATTGTTGCAGACTCTCCAAACAGGTTTTTTTGCGTCGATGAAAAAATGAAGTGCGTTATTTAAAATAAAAAAACGGATGCCGAAAGGGGCACCCGTTTTGTTTTAACTAGATTAATTTCAACGGAATGGATTTATGCTTCGACAATATGCACTTTTCGGCCTTGAAATTGTACGGTTCCGTCTTTCAGAGCGTAAAGGGTGTAGTCTTTGCCTAGGCCTACGTTGTGTCCAGGTTTGAATTTGGTGCCACATTGACGGATAATGATGGAACCGGGTTGAGCGGTTTGCCCGCCGTAAAGTTTTACACCACGATACTGTGGGTTACTGTCACGACCGTTTTTTGTTGAGCCTTGGCCTTTCTTATGTGCCATATTACACCTCTATCTGTATGCTATTTGTAGTTAGCTGTTCACACTCCGTTGTGTTAAGCCAACCTGTATGGTTAATCCGAGCTAGGTATTATAGGAGATTGACGTCTGGGATGCAAGTGCGGGCGGGGTTGTCTCTTTTGTTGTTGTAACATTATAAGATATCGTGAGTTATGTTTTGGCACGTTTTGGTCTATCTGTTAATGTGGTTGTCTTATGGGGGTTATCAAAGTTGATTGGGCACTTATTTTAAGGAATCTACCGATGTCTTCTAAAACGATTAATGTCGCGCTTATTGGCTCGAAATTCATGGGTCGAACACATTCTAACGCGTACCTGAATGTTTCTAAATTTTTCGACTTGCCTTTGAATCCGGTGATGCATACTATCGCTGCTAGGGATGCAAAGGATCTGAAAAAATTTGCTCCCAAATGGGGCTGGGGTCATTATAGTACGGATTGGCGGGAAATTATTGACAACCCAGAGATTGGCCTTGTGGATATTGGGACGCCTAACCATATTCATAAGGATCCTGCGATTGCTGCGTTGGAAGCGGGGAAGCATGTGGCGTGTGAGAAGCCTTTGGCTGGGACGCTGGACGATGCTCGGGAGATGATGCGGGCTGCGAAGAAGGCGAAAAAATCAAAGACCTTTGTTTGGTATAATTACCGGCGGGTGCCTGCGGTTGCTTTTGCTAGGGATTTGGTGGCGTCGGGTAAGCTGGGGAAAATTTATCATGTTAGAGCTGCTTATTTGCAGGATTGGGCGGGGCCTGAGACGCCGTTGCTCTGGCGATTTAAAGGCAAAGAAGCAGGCTCTGGGGCGCATGGGGATTTAAATGCGCACATGATCGATATGGCGAGATTTATTACGGGGGATGAAATCACGCAAGTGGTTGGCGCGATTGAGCATACTTTTATTAAGCAGCGTGAGATTATAGAGGAGGCTGGGGGTAAGCCTACGAAGAAAAAACGCTATGGCAAATCGACGGTAGATGATTGCGTTTTGTTTTTGGCGAAATTCAAAGGCGGGGCTGCGGCATCCTTTGAAGCGACGCGCTTGGCTACTGGAGATAAAAATGCTAATCGCATTGAAATTCATGGGGAAAAGGGAGCGATTCGTTTTCATTTTGAACGGATGAATGAGCTGGAATGGTATGACAATACGCTGCCTGCCAAAATGCAAGGCTGGTCCACGATCAATGTCACCCGTGGCGATGACGGCCATCCTTATGTCAAAAACTGGTGGCCCGCGGGGCATGTCATCGGCTATGAGCATACCTTTGTGAATATGGCGGCGGATATGATGCTAGACATTGCGGGGAAGCAACCTGTTGTGCCTAGCTGTAGCTTTGCCGATGCTTTTGAGACGCAGCGCGTCTTGCATGGGGCGATTGTTTCGGCTAGAAATGGTTGCCCGGTGAATATTCGAGAAATCAAATAGGCCAGCTTTGTCGCGGGTGAATCCGAGGCGCGATTAAAATCGCTACAAGGGTGCTAATCCATTGCCTGGCTTGGGGAAAAGGTTTTTTTAGAAGGAAAATAAGGTATTGCGGTTGACAGTCATTTGGCTGAAGATATAATACTTTTCTCGTCGCTAAACGGTGGCGAGCGGGATGATTAAGGGAGCGTAGCTCAATTGGTTAGAGCACTGGACTGTCGATCCAGAGGTTGCGGGTTCGATCCCCGTCGCTCTCGTTTTTTAACGAGACCTTAAAATGATAGAAGCACTGGATTCATTGAGTTCAGTTCTTTTTTCATGGGCTGATTTCTCTGTTTGCAAAAAAAGAGTAGGTTTTGTGTTGTCTGCCATCTCTACCGATTAAAGGCGTAAGCTCTGGTCATGGCGTGATAAGATGTTTAAAATCAACTATACTGTTGGTTAATCATGTCAACCGATTTGCAAATGTTCGATAAAGAAACCCCGCCAAACTTGTTGGAAGATCGCTTGCGTGCGGTTTTTACAAATTCTGGATTGGTTGTTTTTCCTACCGAGACGGTTTATGGTATCGGGGCAAGCATTACTTCTAAACGAGGGGTTGCGAATTTACGGGCTTTTAAATCTCGCGAGGATTTGACGCCTTTTACGCTGCATTTGGGCGAGGTCAAGCAAGTGGGGAGTTTGATAGACCCAGCGGATTCATTTTTGCGATTGGCCATTGAGAAGCTCATGCCGGCACCGGTGACCTGTATTGTGGATGTCCCGCATCAAGCGATGGTGGCCAACGTTGAGCGATTAGGTTTGCCCGCTAGCGCGAGGGAGATAATTTATCATCGGGGGACGGTCGGTTTGCGTTGCCCTGCGCATGGTTTGGCTAGAAAAATTTTGAACGCTGGGGACGGTTTGGTCGTAGCATCAAGTGCGAACTTAAAGGGTCAGCCCGCGCCACGAAATATGGAGCAAGCCTTGGCTGCTACGGGTAGCCGAGGGCAAGCCTATGTCGACGGCGGGCAAACGCAGCAACAGCAGGCTTCGACGATTATTAAAGTGAGCCACGCGGCGCAGCGGATGGCGCTTGAAGTGCTTCGCCCAGGCATATGGGATGAAAGAATCATCAGGGAAAAAATGATGTATCGGATTTTATTTGTATGTACAGGCAACACCTGCCGTTCGCCGATGGCGGAGGCTATCGCTCAGGATTATTTGGCCAAACAAAAAGGCTTGCAGCGTGAGGATTTACCCAGCGCTGGGATCACGGTGACATCCGCGGGCGTGTTTGCATCTGATGGACAGCAAGCATCAAGCCAGGCGGTGGAAGCTTTACGCGGTATGGATATTGATCTTTCTGCGCATCAATCCTCGGCGTTGACGGGGCAAATGGTTGAGGCTGCGGATAAAATCTACTGCATGACGCGATCGCATCAAGCCACGATTTTGCAGCATTTTCCCCAAGCTGCTCAAAAAATGGAAATGATCCGTGTGGATGAATCCGATGTGCCCGACCCCTTTGGCAGCTCTTTGGAACAATACATGAAGTGCGCTGATGTGATTCAACAAAATATCACGCAACGCTTAGCTAGGAAACGATATGAAAATCAGCATTGGTGCAGACCATCGCGGCGTAGATGCATTAGATCATGTCGCATCTGAACTCAAACAACAAGGCCATCAAGTGGTTCTGATCGAGCAAGGCCCAGATGATGGGCAATGTGATTATCCTGATGTGGCTTACCCTGTGGCTAATGCTGTCTCGCTGGGGCAGGCTCAAAGGGGTATTCTTATTTGTTGCACCGGCATTGGGATGAGCATCGCGGCGAATAAAATCAAAGGCATCCGCGCGGCGCTGGTTCACGATGAAATCGGCGCGGACTTGTCGCGCAGGCACAACGACGCCAACGTGCTTTGTATTTCCGCGGATATGTTAGGTATTCGTACGATTCATAAAATTATCAACACTTGGCTTGAAACGCCTTTCGACGGTGGCAGGCATCAGCGCCGCATCGATAAAATCAGTCAGATCGAACGCGGTTTGCCATCGTCTGTTTATGTCAAAAAAGACCTAGGCGATAGCTTGCAATCGGGGTTAAAAAAGGTGTGAACGTTTCAAGCATCGCTATTATTGCTCACTTGATTCCGGTGTTCTTGCGTTATAGGTATAGCGTGTAACCCAGTGGCTTTGGTTTTATCATTATCAGCGGCCTGAACTGCGAACAAAGGCTATCGGCGGCGCGTGAGATCAAAACAATTCAACGAACCTCGACTTTTAGTGGCTGCTGGAAACGGGAGGAATACCGATGGCGGGTTTGAAGGGCTGGGGTGGTAGGGGGGTTATTGGTTTTGCTGATAAATGATGGCGCGGAGTAGGGCGGTGTCGTATGTTGTTTCGACGGGGATTCTGAGGAGTCGTAATTGGACGGAGAGGCATAGGTTATTTTTGAAGCCATCTATTTTTTTTGCGTGGTTGGTATTGTGTGATTTGTCGTCGAGTTCGATGGCGAAGAGGGGTTTGATGTTTTTGTTGCAGATGACAAAATCAAAGTGCCTTGACCTGATTTTGCCTCTGTTTGCTTGATGTTTTGTTTTGTTGCGGGGTATGAATGATGCGCCGATGACGTCTTCTAATCTGGGCTTGATGACGATGATTTCTTCTTGGAGGAGTGTTTTTTTAAGGGTGTTGTAGAAGGCGGTTTCTGTTTTTGTTAATAGCGAATCTCTTTTGAAAAAATGCTTATCTGTCACGGTTTGATATTGGCTATCGTTTGGTGCTGTGGGGACTGTTGATGATGCGGGCGCTGGGGGTGGTGTTTTTATTGCTTGCAGCTGGTTAAATTTTTTGGGGATATTTTCATCGAATTCCTGAAACATCTGGAAAATCTTTTGGAAAATCTTTTTGAGAATTTGTATGATCATCGGGCTCTCTTTTTTATTTTTAAACGCGGTTGTTTTTTTGGGTGTAGTCATCGAGTATCTGTTGCATTTGTGTGATTTCGTTTTCAAAATCTGGAAATACGTTGCCATATGTGTCTTGGATTTGATTGAACAACTGGCAGGCTTGCTCTTGATATTCCACGGCTTTGCTGTAATTACCGTTATCGCTATTATGATGATATACACCATAAGTATGATATAAAATGGCTAGCTCTCTCAGCCGCAGGGGGGATTCCCCGAATCGGTGGAGGATATCTCGCATTAACTTTAAAGATTCCTCGTAACGAAGATAGGCTGATGCGGAGTCGCCGCGATCCAACTCTATTTCTGCGAGTCCCATTAATGGGATAGTGATATCTCGGAGGCGCGTGGGGGATTTACCGAATCGGGCGCAAACATCGTATCTTATTTCTAAGGATTGTTTATAGTTCTGATAAGCTTTTTCGGGCTCATTGAGCTTTAATAATTCGATTTTTGCGAGACTCGCGAGAGAAACCGCGATATCTGTCAAACGCTGAGGGGATTCTCCAAATTGTTTGAGAGTACGGCGTCTTATTTTTAAGGATTCTTTAAAATTCTGATAAGCCTTTTCAGAGTTGCCA
>CAZSSX010000104.1:0-8664 GCA_964609545.1 uncultured Phycisphaeraceae bacterium
CACGCATACATAGGCTTTGCACTGCGCCCATATTATGTGATACAAAGAGTACTGTTTTACCATGTTTGGCCACATCTTTCATCTTCCCTAAGCATTTTTTCTGAAATGCCATATCACCTACCGCCAGCACTTCATCTACAATAAGCACCTCGGGCTCAAGGTGGGCAGCGACTGCAAAGGCTAACCGGACGTACATGCCCGAGGAGTATCTTTTGACAGGAGTATCAATAAACTTTTCAATTTCTGAAAAATCGACGATAGAATCGAACGATTTTTTAATCTCAGATCGGGTCATGCCTAAGATGGCGCCGTTGAGAAAAATATTCTCCCTGCCCGAAAGTTCGGGATGAAATCCCGTGCCTACTTCGAGTAATGAGCCTACACGTCCTTTGATTTTAGCATAGCCCGAGGTTGGGTCTGTAATTCTGGAGAGTAATTTCAAGAGCGTTGATTTGCCCGCACCATTACTGCCGATGATGCCCACAACCTCGCCTTGTTTGACGTTAAAAGAAACGTCTTTCAGTGCCCAGAAATCTTGTTTATGGCTAATTATTTTTTTTTGCCCGGTCAACATTTTACCGATATTTTTAGCGCCATTGATAATCGCATCACGTAAATGCCCATCGCCTGTGGTTGCGCCAAGTTGATAGCACTTGGAGAGTTGGTTGACTTCGATGATATTTTCTGACATTTTATTGAGTATCCGTAATTAAGCGATATCTGCGAACTTGCGTTCGATTCTGAGGAAATACATGAGGCCGAAAATAAAGCAGATGATACTTACCGTCGCTGAAATAGCCCAGCTAATAAGTGCTTGGTCGGTAATAGGCTGCGCCAATATGATTCTTCTGAAAAGATTGATCGTGCCCGAAACGGGATTGATATTAAGCAACCATTTATAGGATGCTAGATTATTTTTATCAAAGTATTCGTAAGCCTGTTCGTAAGCCCAAAAAACGGGGGAAATATACATCCAAATACTCATCAAAAAGGGAACCACATACTTAAAATCTCTATAAGTCACCGACAACGCGGAGAGAAATAAGCCTATCCCCAACGCCGCCAGAAGAATAGACAAACAAAGTAAGGGGATCAGCAGCAAAAAATACGTCGCACCCATCGCATACCATGCCATGAGGATAATCAGTAAGCCGAAAGTAATCGTGGCATCCATCAACGTAGCGCCCGCGGACGACAGAGGCATGATAAGCCTAGGAAAATAAATTTTACGTACGATCCCCGCGTTGGCGATGAGGCTCATACTTGCCGAAGATACAGTTGCGGAGAAAAAATTCCAAAGCAAGAGTGCCGCGAGCATAAAGAGCGGATAAGGAATCTCTCTGCCGTCTGCCAGCTGAGCAACGCGATCTGCCTGCCCCATGAATTTGCCAAAGAAAATCGTAAACACAAAAACTTGAACCGCAGGCTGAAGAAAAGCCCATGCAATACCTAACGTCGCCTGCTTATATCGGACTTTGATGTCCCGAAGCGAGAATATCCAGAGTAAATCTCTGAATTCCCATAGTTCTTTGAAAGGGATAGCTTGCCAGCCTTTTCTGGGCCTGATGTGTATTTCAGTGGATGATGGTGATACGGTGTCGGACACGCGATGGCTCCAAGTAAACTGTTGTGGGTTGGCAATTTTTTTTATTATCGCCACTTATCTTTCAGATCTTCAATCTATTGGATCAGAATCAATAAGCGTAACCGGATATGATAACTATAGTGGTTATGATAAGGAAATGGAGCACCCATTGGGTGGAATACTTCAATTAACAGTTTAATTTTATCTAAACGGAAGATCTAAGTTAAACCCTCGATTTGCCGATAATGACGTTGCTATGGGTTATGATATTTGGTGTGATTTTTAGCGTGTGCTATAGTGGCCTTTTACGGATTGTATCGTAGTAGTTTTAATGATCGTGGAATCGATGGCTAAGAATTATTCTGATTTAAGATTGATGCAATTGGTCATCGGCTTAGGCCCAGGTGGGACCGAACGCCTAGTGATTGATATGACTCGGGAGATTCATCGCCACGCTTATGTGATGGTCAGCTGCTTGGATGAACTAGGAGACTGGAGCAATCAGCTCACCGATCTAGGCATTGAGATGACTTGCCTAGGCCGCAATGCTGGATTTGATTGGCGCCTAGGTCTTAAGATTGCACGCCTATGCAAACAACATCGGATCAATGTGATTCATTGCCATCATTATTCGCCTTATATCTATGGCGCGCTGGCGGGCTTACTGCGACTTGGCCTGCGTGTTGTTTATACAGAACACGGACGGCTCAGCGACGGCGAGCCTAGCTTGAAGCGAAAAATAGCGAATCAGATTTTTGGCCGTTTGCCAGGTCGTTTTTTTGCGGTATCTCACGAACTGCGAGAGCATATGCTCCAAGAAGGTTTTTCTAAACAACGACTCAAAGTGGTGCACAACGGAATCGCTAAGGGAGATGCCCCCACCCCAGCCCATTGCCTAAGCGCTAGGCAAGCGATGGGGGTAGCCCCAGATGCCTTTGTCCTAGGCACCGTGGCTCGCCTTGATGCGGTGAAAGATCTGGGCAACTTACTCGATGCATTTACATTGTTTCACAAAAAATATAACACAGGCAGGCTCGTCATCGTAGGCGATGGAGAAGAGATGCCCATGCTACGCAAAAAAGTAGCCGACCATCGCCTAGAAGATGCCGTTGTTTTCATGGGCAAGCGCGACGATGTCAGGATGTTGCTTTACGGCCTAGATCTTTATATCAACTGTAGCATCACCGAAGGAATTTCAGTCACAATCTTAGAAGCCATGGCCAGCCAAGTCTGCGTGCTAGCCACCGATGTGGGGGGCACCGGGGAAATCATCACCAGCGGAGTAGATGGACTCTTGGTCAAGGCCAAAAATAGCAATGCGTTGTCACAGGGGATCGGTCAATTATATGAAGATCAACAAATGCGGGATCAAATAGCCGCAGCCGGCAGCCGACGAGTTGCAACCCATTTTTCGATGAAGCGTATGGTGGATTCTTACTTAACCTCTTATGACATTATTGGAGTATAAGCTGTGTGTGGATTTGTTGGTGCTATTGCGTTAAAAGCTGGCGGGCTAGACCCCGCGGTCAAAGCCTCCCTGCCTAAAATGGCCGATGCCATTATGCACCGAGGGCCCGACGGTGCTGGCTATGAATATTTTCCAGGCGCAGCCCTAGGCCACCGCCGTCTGTCCATCATTGATCGCCACGGCGGAGCCCAGCCCATGTGCAGCCAAAGTGGCCGTTACTGGATTATCTTCAATGGCGAAATCTATAACCACAAAGCTTTACGCGGAAAATTAGAAGGCCGCGGCATCCGATTCAAAACACATTGCGATACAGAAACCATTGTCCAAGCCTACCAAGTCTATGGCGCAGATTGCGTAGCCATGTTAGAAGGTATGTTCGCCTTCGCCATTTACGATAAAGTGGATCATGTCTTATTCATGGCGCGCGACCGTGTAGGCAAAAAGCCCTTGTTTTATGGCCAATTCGATGGGCACATCCTATTCGCCAGCGAAATCAAAGCCATGCGACCCTGCCCCCTCTGGGATGGCCAATTAGACTGGTCGGACCTTGAGGGATATTTAAGCCTAGGCTATTTCGTGGGAGAAAATAGCGTTTATAAAAAAATAAAAAAACTAGACCCAGGATGCTGGATGCGCATACAAGACGGACGCATCACCCAAAAAACCTATTGGGATATACGCGAGTTTGACAGTGATGACCGCCCTGTAGAGCAAATCGTGAGCGAGCTTGAAACCGTCGTAGCTGATGCGGTCAGCGATCGTTTAGAAAGCGAGGTCTCCCTAGGCGCTTTTCTTTCTAGCGGTATCGATTCAAGCCTCATCGTTTCTTACATGGCCGACGTCCTAGGGAAAAATATCCTAACCGCAACCGTGGGATTTGATGAAAAAGGACACGATGAATTGCCAGGCGCAGGGCTCATCGCAAAGCGCTACCAAACAAACCATCACACGCAAATGATCTCCCCAGATTTTGACACTATTTTTGACCCGATCGTCAAAGCTTTCGATGAGCCGTTTGCAGATGATAGCGCCATCCCAACTTACTATGTGTGTCAGATGGCCAAGCAGCGCGTCACCGTAGCCCTCAGTGGTGACGGAGGTGACGAGCCCTTTGGCGGTTATGATTTTCGCTATGTGCCGCATGGCGCAGAAGATCGAATCCGTCGCTTTTTGCCCGTAGCTTTAAGACCAGCCATGGGAATGATCGGCCGCATTTGGCCTAGCTATCCCTGGCTGCCCCGTCTCTTAAGGCTATCCACCATTTTTGAAAATCTAGGAACAAGCAGAGCCCAAGCCTATTACCTAGACCTCTGCTTTGTCAAACCTTGGGATGCCAGACGGTTGATGGGACAAGAAGGCAAACGCGATCCAACGCTCAGCCCCGTTTACAATCAAGTCAGTAAACACTACTTAGCCTGTGGTTCTGATGATGCGATGCAATGCGCCATGTATGCAGACATGAAAGTGTATATGCCCAGTATGCCCCTAGTGAAAGTGGATCGCATGAGCATGCTCCATAGTTTAGAAGTACGCTGCCCCTTGCTCGATCGCCGCGTCATCGAGTTAGCATACCGCGTGTCGAGTAAGATTAAAATTCAACAAGGCCAGTCTAAATATTTATTGCGACAATTAGGAAAAAAACGCTTGCCCCAAGCGCTGCTTAATTTGCCTAAAAAAGGATTTTCCGCGCCCATCAGTCGCTGGCTAAGCCATACCCATTCGCAACGATTTGAGGAGGAAGTCTTATGCCCAAGCGCTGCAATCAATAGCCTACTCGACCAAAAATTTATTCGAAAATGCTTTGCCGATCATCGTCGCGGAAAGTTTAATCATAGCAAACTGCTTTGGGGCGTCTGGGTTTTAGAGCGGTGGCTACAGATTGAAAAAGGAAACTAAGGGATGTTAGGGAAAATATTCACTTATTTATTAGTCGCTTTTGGCGTAGGCACAGGATGGTTTAACCCCGTCGCGGGCTTAATGTCATTTTATGTCTTCAGCGTACTAAGGCCTCAGCATACCTGGTGGTATAGCTTTGGCGGAGATTTTGGTAGATACAATATGATGGTAGGCGTATCGTTGGTGATCGGCTGGGTACTACGTGGCACCGGGAATTGGAGCGCAATTAAGCATGTTTGGCTACCCGTACTAGGCCTATTTATTTTTATTGCCAGTGGCTATTTTTCAACATCAATCTCCTCTATCCCCTCTCTGCGTGGCGATCAAATTTTAGATCAATTATCCAAAATCTTTTTAGTGGTCATTATCACACTAACCCTTTTAAACAAACCCAATCACCTCAAAGCCCTTGCATGGACAATCACGCTAAGCCTAAGTTATTTGGCGTTAAATCTCAACCAACAGTATTTCGATCACCAACTAGTTGGTGACGGCTGGTCGTGGGGAGGCGTCGACAACAATGGCGTGGCAATGGTCATGGTCAGCGCGGTACCCTTAGTCTTTTTTATGGGCTTAAATGTAAAATCTTTACTCATGAAAGGCGTGTGTTTTGCCAGCGCTGTGCTACTGGTCCACGTGGTTTTATTTTCTTATTCACGAGGCGGACAGCTAGGCTTAATCATTGTAGGCGCGGGTATCTTCGTAACATGTATTATCACTTTACCACGCAAGCTACTGACCTTTAGCTTAACCTTGGTAATGGTTGGCATTACCTTATTTTTAGCAGGCGAAAACGTGCGAAAAGAATTTGCCAGTATTTTCGTAGGATCGGATCACTTAGATGGTTCAGCCGCCAGTCGCTTTGATACATGGAACGCCGGCTGGCAAATCATGAAATCCCACCCCCTAGGCGTAGGCCCCGACCGGTCGGGTGCTTATGTCGTACAATTCGGCTTAAAAAGCGGAAAACGGATACATAATTTATTCCTGCAAATGGGCGCAGACTTTGGTTTCATAGGCTTATTCGGCTTACTCATGTTTTACTTTGGCACGATTTTTCAATCTTATAAAATGGCGCGTAGCCGCATGGCCAAAAAACTCGTTTGGCCCGTCTATTACGGCACAATGATTTGCATATCACTAGGCGGAATGATGATCTGCAGCCTTTTCATCGGGATGGAATCCGTAGAAATTGGTTACGTCACTGCAACACTAGGCTTGATCACCGTCAGCTACATCAAGCAACTCCAAATCGCCGAGCCCCACTACGGCGACGACATCATCCCCGAATTAGCTCAAGTCCGTCAGCCTTAACCCAATCCTTTTCAGATAAGAGCCCAATTGAAACTTGATCGTGAAAAAAAACGAAAACCACGCATTGCACAACTCATGCATATCTTAAATCCCGCAGGCGCTGAAATGCTAGCCGTAGATTTAACCCGTGATTTAGCCGATCAGTTCGACTTTATATATCTTTGCTTAGATGGCGTGGGAAGTTTAGGCAAAGACCTACAAAACACTGGCCAGCGTGTCTATGATCTCAAACGCAAAGCAGGCATCGATTGGTCTCTAGGCAAGCGCATCCGAAAAATAATCAAAGAGGAGCAAATCGATCTCATCCATGCCCACCAGTATACCCCTTATTTTTACGCCACGATGTCACGAAGCATTAGCTCAACACCACCGATTTTATTTACCGAACATGGTAGGCATTATCCCGATAAAAAAAAACTCAAACACCTTCTCTTTAACAAACTGATGTTTCGCAAAAACGATCGCGTCACAGGCGTCGGTGAATTTGTAAAAAAAGCCCTCGTCAAAAAAGAAGGGTTTAGCCCAGAAAAAGTAGCCGTGATATACAACGGCGTCAATGCTAAAAAATTCACAACCCATACAGACCCAAAAATTCGCGATGAAATCCGCAAAGAACTAAACATCAAAGACCAGCAAAAAATCATCCTCCAAGTCGCCCGATTCCACCCCGTGAAAGATCATGCAACCTCAGTCCAAGCATTTAAAATTTACTGCCAAAACCATGACAACGCCGTATTAGTCTTAGTCGGCGCTGGCCAAGAAATCACCAAAATAAAAAAATTGGCTACCGATCTAGGCATCAATCATCGCGTGCGTTTCCTAGGCCTGAGAATGGATATCTCCATACTACTCGCAGCCGCCGACTTATTTGTTTTGTCCTCATTAAGCGAGGGCATTTCGGTCACGCTATTAGAAGCAATGAGCATCGGCGTTCCGATTTGCGCCACACAAGTAGGGGGCAATAGCGAAGTGGTCTTACACAACAAAACAGGACTCTTATCCCCTCGTCAAGATGCCCAACAACTAGCCGATCACATCGCTACCTTACTCAATCATCCGCTACTAGCCAAAGAAATGGCCACACGCGGCCGCGAACATTTTACACAATTATTTACCCAAGAAAAAATGCATCACGCCTATCGCTTGCTATACCAACAGATGCTGCCTTAACCTTCTTGCCATACTTGTTTATTTCTGTTAAAAATCGTGCTGAAATATTTTTTTGAAAATTAGAAAATCACATGGATTAAATGATGAAAAAAAAATACCGCATCCTCCTCTTATCTTTAAAAATCATCTGCCTAATCACAGCGATATCTAATACCGCAAACGCCAGTATCCAAGGCCGCGTCGCCGCACTCATTCAATCCCATGAAATCAGAGAGACCGCCTATGCGATCTCCATATTTGACACCAGCAAACAAAAATATCTTGTCAAAATAAACCAAGATAAAGCCATGATCCCCGCCAGCAATATGAAAATTCTAACCACCGCTAGTGCAATCCATCTCCTCGGCCCAGACTTCCAATTCAAAACATACGCTTACTTGCTAAAGCCCAGCGACTGGAAAAACACACTCAATACCGCAGGCAACAAATACGCGAAAGGCGTCACATTAGTCATCAAAGGCGATGGCGACCCGAGCCTAGGTGATCCCGAATTATTCAAACGCCTTGGCTATAAAATAAGCCAAGATGGAAAAAAAATACCTTATCAAATCCAAGTCAATGGCAAGATGCGGTCCTTCGAATCCGTCAAGCATTACCTAAACGACTGGGTAAAAACAATCCAATCGCAAAACGTCAAAACCATTGATTATCTCATGATTGACGACCGTGTCTTTAACAATCAACGCATCCATCCAAGCTGGAAAAAAGAAGATTTAAATCGCTGGTATGCCGCCGAGGTGTCGGGCTTTAATTTTCATAACAATTGTTTAGATGTCTTCCCCATGCCCACCCATCGCGGACAAAATACCGTTGTGAAAATTTCGCCTTCATCCAATTACATTTTCAATCAATCACGTAATATATCAAAGACAGGCTCGCGCAACACCTTCTGGGTCAGCCGAAAATCAGGCACCAACCAAATGGTTTTTCGTGGCGAAATCAAAAGTAAACGCAAGCACCCTATTTCAGTCACCGTTCACGATCCCGCATTATTTTTCGCTCATGTGTTAGCCGAGAAACTTGCCCGAAAAGGCATCATCGTAAAGCACATCGGAAAACCCAAAGCCACTGATTTATTACCATTAACCCGCCGCGTGATCATCCGCAAAGAAATCCAAGACCTGGCCGTGATACTCAATCGTTGCAATAAAAATTCTCAAAATCTTTACGCCGAATCTTTGATCAAACGAATGGGCCGCGCCAAAACAGGTACCCCCGGCAGTTGGGGAAA
>CAZSSX010000105.1:0-8648 GCA_964609545.1 uncultured Phycisphaeraceae bacterium
TGTTGCTCCGGCGAGTTCTACGCCTAGGAGGTCTGTGTTTGTGTAGACCCTGAACCAGTCTGTGGTGAATGTGTTTTGTAGGATTTTTGCGAATTGCAGGTCGTCTGAAGCTGCGCAGACGGTGGCTGGTAGGCATTTTGCTAGTTCGTGGGCGATGGATGGGCCTGAGAGTGTGGCTAGTGGTCTTGATGCTTTGTCTGGGTCATCTGTGTTTTGGTTTAGGACTTGTGCGATGATTTGTGTGGGTCTGAGTGATGTAGTGTTTTCGATGCCTTTGGATACTGAGACGATGGGTGTTTGGTGTGGGACGTGTTTTGCTAATTTTGTCCAGATTGTTCTTATAAATTGTGTGGGTACGGCTGATAGGATGATGTTTGCGTTGTTGAATATTTTGTGATTTTCGGCGGTGAGCCGTATGGTGTCGGGTATGCGGTATCCGGGTAGGTATTTTTTATTTTCGCGTGTTTGTATGAAATTGTGGACGTGTTTGGGGTTGTGTCCCCATAGTGTGACGTTGTGTCCGGAGGATTCTAGGAGTAGGGCTAGTACGGTGGCCATGGAGCCGTCGCCAATGATTGATATATTTTGTTTTGTTTTGTTGTGTTTGTTGTCCACGGTGTTGTTTCCTTTTGGCCCGATAATGTGTTGGGGGCTTTGTTTGATATATTTTGGCGAAGTTGTGTAAATGAGGCAACCTTAGTGTGGTTTAATTTCGTAGAATTGTTGGGGGTTTGCGATAATTCTGGTTTGATGTGAATAACGTGTGAAGATTTTTGAATTTATTGGAGCTGATATTGGGATTTTGGTGTGTTTAAATTGGCTATAAAGGGGGTGAAATCTCGTATTGAGGCTAACTTAAGTTGTTTTATGGTCCGATCTAATGGAAGGTGTGGGTGGGGTGTGCGTTATGTTAGTGTTGTATTGCGAGTTATAAAAAGATGTGATGTTTTTAGAAATTTTTGGCTGTAGTGGTTAGAATAGTGGCTTAGGGTTTTGAGATTCGACTCGGGGTGGATATGACGGGTTATCGTGAGTCACGCGAAGCGTAGAGTTAGTTTAGATTAGTGTAAGTAAGGATTGGTCTTTGGGCCGGCTTATTTTTTAAGGATGTTAGGAGCATGATGTTGAGGCAGCGAAAAGGGAATGGTTTAGGTTTAGGCCGAATTTTGTGTCACTTGAGTGTGGCGTGTGGTTTGGTTGGGCTTGTTAGTTGTGAGACTAATGGTTTTATGGATCCGACGAAGGTGGGTTCTTTTGATCGTACGCCTACGGTGCTGCCTATTTTGAAGGAATTGGCGTTGATTGACGAGCCAACGGAGGATCCTCCAGGTTTGTCGAAGATTCGCCCGGAGGATTTGGTGGCTACTGCTAGCGAGTATGTGATGGGTGCGACGGATCAGTTGACGATTACGATTTATGAGTTGCGTCAGGAGGGTCGTCCCGAGCCGATGTTGCGCCGTATTGATGATTTGGGTTATATTCGTTTGCCTATTGTTGGTTCGATTAAGGCTGCGGGTTATACGCCTTCGCGTTTGGAAAAGTTGATTGAGTCGAAGCTGAAGGACGCGGGTCATTTTGCGGCGCAGTCAACGCCTGACATTGTTGTTCAGATGCAGACGGAGTCTCATAATACGTATACGATTAACGCTGAGCCTCGTGTTTCTGGTGTGAGGCCTGGGACGTTTCCGATTACTAAACGGAACTTGCGTTTGCTTCAGGCGATCAATGATACGGGTGGTGTGAGTATTGGTACGATCCGTAAGATTTATGTTTTTCGTCGGATTGAGGAGAAGTTGGTTGAGGGTGGTGTGAGTGAGCCGTTGCGTAAGGATGTGCCGATTGAGGATGGGGAAGATCCTTTGGATTCGATTTTTGGTGAGGGTGAGATTGGTGTGGATACGGTGAAGGGTGTGGATCGGGGGCGTTTGGATTTGTTGGCTGATGGTTTGGAGGATGGGGAAGTTAAGAAGAAAAACAGGGGTGGCTGGAAGCATAATGGTCGTTGGTCGAAAACGGGTTCTGTTGGGGAGGTTGTTAAGCGTGCTGGTGGCAAGCGGAATGTGGATCCTTATTTGGAGGAGGTTGACGGTAAGGTGGCGCGTGCTAGGCAGCGTGTGATTGAGATTCCTTGGGATAAGCTTAAGGAGGGTCATGCTCAGTATGACATTGTGATTCGTCCTGGTGATATTATTTCGATTCCTTCGCCTCAGTCTGGTGTTGTTTATATTACGGGTGAGATTGCGCGTGGTGGTACTTATGCGTTGTCTGGCGATAAGGATTTGACGTTGACGCAGTTGGTTGCGATGGCTGGTGGGTTGGGTCCTTTGGCGGTTCCTGAGCGTGTTCAGTTGTTGCGTCGTGTGGGCGAGGATCGTGTTGCGATGATGCGTATCAATTTTCGTGCGATTGCGGATGGTACTCAGCCTGACTTTTATTTGAAGCCTAATGATACGTTCCGGATCGGTACGAATTGGTTGGCTACGCCAGTGGCGATCGTGCGTAATGGTTTGCGTGCGACGTATGGTTTTGGTTTTATTTTAGATCGTAATTTTGCTAACGATGTGTTTGGTCGTCAGTAAATCGTTTTGGGTTGATGTTTTTTTTGGGGGGGGACGGGGGATTGGGTTAGATCGGTTTCTTTTTTTGTTTTTATGTGTTTGAATTGGATATGATGGCAGCAGCGCGTGTGGAAACTTTGGAAGGTGGTGTGCCGATAGGCGAGGCTCGCTTTTCGATGGCTGGTCTGACTTTGTGTGTGGGGTTGGGGCTGTTGTTTTTGATGTATCATTTTAATTTTCTTTGGCGGATGGGGTCTATTGCTTGGAGCGATGACGATTGGTCTTTTGCTTTTGCGGTTCCTTTTATTAGTTTGTATTTTGTTTATCAGAATCGTTATCGTTTAATGGAGGCCAAGTCTGGGATTTGTGTTTGGGGCTTGTTGCCGATGATGGCGGGTATGGTGGGTTATATTCTTGCGATTACGCCTGTGCGGAATGATATGATTCAGGGCTATTGCATGGTGCTTTCGCTGTTTGGCTTGGTGTTGTTTATGCTTGGGCCTAGGGTGATGGGTGTGGTTTGGTTTCCGATTGTTTATTTGGCAGTGGGTGTGAAGATTTCGCAGAGTATTTGGGGTCGTTTTGCGGAGTCGATGCAGGATATTACGGTGAGTGGTGCGGATAAGGTTTTGGTTGTTGTGGGTGGTTTATTGGGGATGGAGACGACGCGTAGCGGTAATACGCTGACGCTTATTTATGGTGATTTTAAGAATCCGTTGAATGTGGCAGAGGCGTGTGCGGGTTTGCGTATGTTGATGGCGTTTATTGCGCTTGGCTTTGCGATGGCTTATGGGAGTAAGCGTCCGGTTTGGCAGCGGTGGGTGATGGCGGGTTTGGCTGTGCCTGTGGCGATTTTGGTTAATATTATGCGTGTGACGGTGATTGGTCTTGCTAGTACGTTGGTGCATTCGGAGTTAGCGCAGGGGCAGGCGCATATTTGGATTGGGATGTTGATGTTGCTGCCTGCTGCGGGTTTGATTTGGTGCTTGGGTTGGGTGATGGATCAGATGGTGATCAGCGATGATCATGCGAAAAGGGGGGTTGAAACTAAGCGGCAGAAGCGTGTTGTTTTTGGTGGTGGTTGGGCTAGGTGGGAAGGTTTGGGTGGTCGTGGATTGTTGATTGCGGTTTTGTTGGGTGGTTTGGGTCTTTTGTTACAGGGTTTGACGGTGGTGGTTAGGCCTGATGTGATGGTTTATGGGAGTACGCTTTCGGGTTTATTGGGTGTTTGTGGTTTGGTGGTGGGTTTGCGTTGGTACGGGGTTGGCGGGGGTGATGGGGGTGGTGTGCTTGGGACGTTGTTGCCTGGGATGATGTTGGCGTTGGGTTTGTTGGGGGCTGCGTTTTCGGGGATTGGTTTTGGGGGTTATTTGGACCGTTTTGATTGGGCGAGTGGGGGTTTGTTTGGTATTATTTTGGTGGTGGGTTTGATTGGGGTTTTGGTGAGTTTGGGTATTTTTTTGAGGTTGGGGTCTAAGGGGGGCTGGGATGGTTTGCGTCGTGCGGGTGGTGGGATGTGTGCGGGTGTGTTGTTGGCGGGTTTGCTGGGTATGGGTTTTTATTTTAATTTTACGGAGATGGTGTTGTTTAAGAAGGCAGTGCCGATGCGTGTTGATTTTACGCGTATGGCTATTGCTGATGATAAGATGGTTGGGCCTTGGCAATTTATGGGTGAGGACCCGCCTTTGGATGAGGCGACGGTGAAGGAGTTGGGGACGACGAATTATTTCACGAGGCGTTATTGGAAGCGTGATGAGGGTTTGGATGGTAGCTGGCAGGTGGGTTTGCATGTAGCTTATTATTCTGGTGGTATTGATACGGTGCCTCATGTGGCGTCGCGTTGTTTTTCGGCGAGCGGTGCTAAGTCGGTTGGTGAGCAGGTTAAGACGTTGGTGATTGATAATGCTAGTTTTGCGCCATCGAAGGCATATCCTGGTGGGTATGAGGGTTTGACGCGATCGGGTAAGCGGGTTTATTTGCCTCGCCTTAAGATTCCGGTGACGGTTTATACTTATCGGCCTACGGTGGTGAGTGCTGATGATGAGAATGTGGTTTATTTTTTCGTTTCTAATGGTCGTTTCTTGGAGACGCCTAATAAGGTGCGTGCCAGTGGATTTGATCCGCGGGATACGTATGCGTTTTATAGTAAGATTGAGGTTCGTTTGATGCATGTGTCGGATCCGAATGAAGCGGTTCGTCGTGCGGGTATTTTTTTATCGAGTATGTTGCCTGAGTTGATGGCGTGTTTGCCTGATTGGAATGATGTTCGTGGGGGTCGTTGGCCGTTGGAAGCGAAAAGCGCAGCGGATTGATTGTTTATAGAATGCCTTTGGCTAGTGAAGCATAAGTGAAGATGGAGACCCTGCAAATGGCGGGACGTATTAATAAAAAATTTATCGGTATTTTGGTTGCAGTGGTGGCTATGGGTGCGATTGGCTTTTTCGGTCTTTATATTTTGGAGAAGGGTAAGAATAAAGAGAAGGCGATGGCTTTTGTCGAGCAGAAGGAGTATGCCAAGGCGATTGAGGAATGGGGTAAGTATTTTAGTAATGGTCGGGGTACGCTTGAGGATCGGAAGACGGCGATTGGTGTTGCTCAGCTGTTGAAGTTTGATGATTTGCCTGGCGCGGCGAAGAATCTGAAGGATATTTTTACGTTTTATAATGCGATGATCCAGTTGAATCCGGATGATGTTGAGCCTACGGCGGCTTATTTGGATTATATTTATAAGCATCTGCACGAGGGTTTTGGGTTGAAGCTGCAATTTATGCGGCGTTTGCAGATGGCGGAGAATGTGATTGAGGGGCATTTGGATGATGTGCGATTGAAGAAGTATGCGGGTATTAAGCAGACGCTTCGGTATGCGTATGATTCGGCGATGAGTCAATCTCAGCGAGTGTTGGGTTTTAGGTATTTGTCCGATTGTGTGAAAGCAAAAAGTGATGATGTGGTGGCGCATTATTTTTTGGGGTATTGGCATGTGATTGAGGGTAGGCGGCTTTGGGGGATCGGTGGGGGGAGCAGAGAACAAGGCGCGGGGCATTATGAGAAAAGCTTAGCTATCGCGAAGGGTTTGGGGGAAGGGGAAGGGGATGTGTATGGCTTAATTTATCGCTTAAAGCTATTTAATTTGTTGAGAAGAGAGGTTGGTGGCAAGGCGCTGGTGAGTGATGAGCTGATGGTTAAGAGCATTGATGCGTTGAGCGGTGGGGTGCTTGGGAGTGATAAGCAGTTGTCTGGGTTTGAGTATTTCGAGGCGGGTATTTTTGCATCTTTGGGTGTGATGGGTCATGAATTGACTGCTGGGGAGAATGGGCGGGGGGTTTTGGTTCGGCTTAAAAAGGCTAAGGCACTTATTGAGCGGGGTTTGAAGTGGTATCCTGAGAATGTAAATTTGAAATTTGTGCTGGCTAATTTTATGGATAATTTGGGGCGCGGTGAGGAAGTGCTTAGGTTGTTGGATGAGATCGAGCTTAAAGGTAAGGAGCCTTCGCTTGTTTTTTATGATAATTTGATCACGCGGACCAAGGCGGACAAATATCGGCTTGAGTTTCTTTATCGGCGATATGGCCAATTGAGCGAGTCTGAGCGTGAGGACTTATATCAGCGGACGGCTAAGTTAATTGAAAAGTTGTTGGCAGAATCTGAGGCTACTAATGGGAGATATGTTGCTTATCTGCGGGGCAGAGAGGCGATGTATCGCGGGGATATTCCCCGGGCAGCGAAATATTTGGGTCGGGCCAACCGTGAGATTGATGCGGTCAATCCGACGTTTTTGCGGTTGGAGATTTTCTTCCATGAACGCTATACGAGGCAATATGGTTTGGCGATTAAGCTTTATCAGCGGTTGTCTGGTGCTAAGGGTGTTAGGTTTAGCAAGCGTGATTTGCTTAATCTTGTGCGCTTAAAAACGTTGGTGGGGGAGTTGTCTGATGCGTTGGGGATTTTAGATAATCAGTTGGTGAAGAGCCCGGGTGATGTGGGATTGTTGAAGGTCAAGATATCGGTCTTGATGATGCTGAAGAAAAATGAGGAAGCGCTGGGGTTGCTGGAGAAGTTGGGGGTCAAGGATGATTCGGCGCTGATGAATCAGTATTGTCGGGTTTTGGTTAGGGTGGGGCGTAAGGCTGAGGCGGTGGCGCTGTTGAAGAAGCATATGGCGGGGTCGCCTGGGGATGTTGGGGCGATTGGTTTGTGGATGAGATTGGGATTGGGTGATGATGCTTTTGATGGTTTGATTGAGAAGGCGAGGGCTGCGGGTGTGAAGGAGGAAGTGCTGGGGGGATTGGTTAAGGGGCATCGAGGTGAGGGTCGGGTGTTGAGTCCGGGTAACGCGGCGCTTAGGGATTTGCAAGACACTTATGTTAAGCAGATTGATGATGGGGATTTGGCGGATGCAGGGAAGACTTTGGGTGTGATTCGAGAGAAGCTGGGTAAAAAACGGGCATTTGATGTGTATCGTTTAGAGTTTAAGCTTTTGTCGAAAAGTAAAGATTGGACGCGGGGCCAAGAGATTTTGGGCCAAGCCAAAGGGGATGTGACGGATTATCAGTTGCTGCAATTGAGGATGCTTTTGTATAGTTATCGCAATGGTGGGGGTGATACGCGGCGGATTTATGATTTGCTTAAATCTTATTTGGCAGAGGTTGATTCTGATGCGACGTTGCAGATGAAGTTTGGTGTGAGTGCGCTGCGTTTGGGTAAGCGGGAGGAGGCTGAGGGGGCATTGCTTAAGGCGATTAGTTATAAGCCTGGTTTGTCGTATGCTCAGTATATGGTGGGTGTGATTAATGCGGGGAAGAAGAAGTATGAGGTTGCGCTTTCTTATTTTAAGAAGGCTTATGAGTTGGAGCCTCGGAATTCGATTTTCTTGAATCAGTATTTGCGGATGGAGGCGTTGATTGGAGATGTTTCGCGTGCCATCGCGATTCGGGGGGAGATAGCCAAGGCTGAGCCTGGTCGGTTTGAGAATCGTCGGGAGTTGGCTAAGCTTTTGGCCAATGATGGTAAGGCTAAGCGGGCAGAAGAGATTATCGATCAGCTGATCGAGGATGAGATTAAAGCTAATGTTGTTGTGGGTGAGCGTGTGAAGAGTGTGCTGTTGAAGTCTTTGGTGATGGTGTATGGTAAGACGGCTGAGGGTGGGGTTTTGTATTGGCAGCATTTTATGAAGGGGTTTAATGGTCGGGTTCCTGGGGTGGTGTATCTTTATTATGCTAAATTTTTTAGGCGATTGGGTGATGTTGAAGCAGCGGTGGAGGTTTTGAAAAACGCGGTTCGTGTGGAGGGGGCTGTTGCTGGTGCGGGTCGGGTGGCTATGGTGGGCTTGTTAAATGAGACGGGGCAATATGAAGCACTTTTATCTTATTTGCCGGTATTGATTCAAGCTTATCCATCTGATCGTGGTTATTTGGAGATGCAGATCGGGGCGTTGTCGAAATTAGGCAGATTTGATGAAGCACAAAAGAAGCTTGGGGATTTGGGTAAGGACAAGGCGGGTTTGGCGATGGCGGCGGGTTTGGGCGGGGTGATTTATTTTGATCGTTGGGAGCGTACGCTGGGTGTGGGTAATGGGGCAGGCGCTCAGCGGTTGGGACGGGAAGCGGTGAAAGCGATGAGTTTGGCTATTGCTACGAATCCGGGGACTGGTGAGTATTTGTATCAGCGTTTTTTATTGCGTGCTTATTTAAAGGATGTGGCTAGCGCGACGGAGGAGGAGAAGGGGGTTTATGCGGAGTTGGTGGCTGATTTGGTTGGTGCGGTGTCGATCAATGCTAGGGAGATTCGCTGGCGTATTGCGTTGGGCCAGCTTTATCGGAGTCATCGAGATTTAGATAAGGCATTGGTGCAGTTGGAGGCTGCGGTGAGGCTGAATGTGGGTGATGTTCAGGCTGTGAATTTGTTGGCTGGTTTTTATGAGGTGGATTTGGGTCAGGTTGATCGCGCTGTGGGTGTTTATTTGTCTGGGATTAAGGTCAGGCCTGGGGATATTCGTTTGAAGTATTACTTGGGTTTGTTGTATCACCGTTTGAAGCGGTATGGAGATGCTGGGCGAGTGCTGGATGAGGCTTATGCGATTGATAGTACGCG
>CAZSSX010000106.1:0-8618 GCA_964609545.1 uncultured Phycisphaeraceae bacterium
GGTCGCCAAGGTTAAGAGGAGGAGAGGTTTGCATAAATAGATTCGGCAGGTTTGGGCTGTGGGGTTGAAATTTTGTGTGGGGGGCTGGCGTGTCGGGGCGAGGGTGTGAAAGTAGGGGGTTTGGCGGGTTAGATGTTGTTTTTGGCTGGTTTTTGTTTGGTGTTTGGGAAGGTGCTGGATTGGGGGTGTTGTGTGTAGGTTTAATTTTGTTGATTGTGGTATTGACATATCAGTGGTGGAGCGATACCTTTTGCGCCTCGGCGGCGATGATTTTGTGTCGGTTGGTGTTGTTTTGAGTGCTTGTGAGTCATCTTGGATGATATTAAAAGCACTCTTTTGATAGCAGGAGTCATGATTTGATCGCGCCCGAGGAAGATTCGGAGGAGCCTAGGAAGGCTTTGCCAGCTATAAAGGATGATGAGGATGCGATACAGAAAGCGATTTCTGATCCGCGTTTTGATCGTTATTTGGGCAAGGATCGTCGGGTGGGTGTGGAGATGGCGAGTATGGGGGTTGAATTTGCGGGGATTGTGGGTGGATTTGTGTGGGGTGGCTGGTGGTTGGATGGGGAGTTGGAGACGGGGCCGATGTTTGTGATTATTGGCTTGGTTTTTGGTGCTGTGGGTGGTATGTACCGCTTGTGGCGGATTGGCAAGACGTTTTTTAAGCGTTAAGAAATTGGTTGAGTCTTTATCTTATGAATCAAGCATTATCAGAGCATAAATTCCCATTGATCAGCTGCATGCTGGCGCTGAGTGGTGTTGCGCTGGTGGTGGGGGCTGGGGCTAGTTATGGGGTGCCCGTGGGGTTGGAGGCGTTATTGGGAAAAGGGCAGGGCGGCAGTTTTGAATCTTGCGTAGCTATGGCGCTGGTGGTGTGGCTGAGCGGGTTGTTGGGTGTGTTGCCTGTGAGTCTTTTGGGTCGGGGTGGGGTGATGGGTGTGGTGCGGGGCTGGTTTATTGGGACGGGTCTTAAATTACTGGTTAGTATTACCGCTGGTGTGATATTGATTAAGGTTTGGGGTTATCAATTAAATCCTGTGATGCTTACTTTGGCGCTGATGTATCTGGCGATGCTGCCTGTGAGTATGTTTTTTGTTTTGAATTATCTTAGAGCCAAAGATAACCCGAATACGGGTGATTCTGGGCTTGCGATGGAGACATCGGTATGATGAGCTTTTTAGCATCTTCTAATCCTGTTGGGCATGTCATTGACAAGGACATTTCTTTGCTTCCCGATGTGTGGGGCTTGCCTATCACCAATGCTTGTGTGATGCTGGTTTTGGCTGGTATTGTGACTTTGTTGTTGATTTTGCCCGCTGCCAAGCGTATTGCCAAGGGCGATAGGGGAACGATTGAGGACTTGCAGACGCGGGGGACCTGGGGGAATTTGATTGAGGCGGTGTGCATGTATATGCGGGATGATGTTTTTCGTCCGGTTTTGGGGGATGAGACAGATAAATATACGCCGATGTTGTGGACGATGTTTTGGTTTATTCTGATCAATAATTTGCTAGGCCTAGTGCCTATTGGGGATGTGACGCACGCGATTTTGGGGGATGCTAATCATGGGCATGGTATTGGCGGGACGGCTACGCAGTCTATCTGGGTCACCGGTGCGCTGGCAAGTGTTGCGTTTGTTTGGTTTAACGGTGTTGCGATCGTGAAAGATCCATTGGGTTTTTTGAAGCACTTGACGGCGGGGGCTCCTGTTTTCATGTGGCCTATCATGGTGCCTGTTGAAATCTTGGGCACTTTTGTGAAGCCTGTGGCTTTGGCGTTGAGGCTGTTTGCTAACCTGACGGGCGGGCATATTATTGTGGCTACGCTGCTTGGTTTTGTGGGGACTTTGGCCACGAGCGAAAGTTTTGGTTTGAAGTTTTTATCCGCGGTTCCGTTTATTGGCACGGTGGTGATTTACTTTTTAGAGATCATGGTTTGTTTTATTCAGGCTTATGTCTTTACGTTTTTAAGCTGCTTATTTTTGAGCCAATTGGTGCTTCATCATGATCATGATGAATCGCATGGCGAGCATGCTCATTGATTTTTTGTGATTGAAATGATGCCTGGTGCGTTGTCGAGTGAGGCGATGGCGAGATCCCGAGAGGGCAGGTTTTTTAAGATGGTGCGTCCTTGCCGTGCCTAACAATTTTTGGAGACTTCATTATGAAGCTTTGTACTTATTTGGCCGCGTTGGCATTGGTTATTTTGGCAGTTCCTGCATTTGGTGCACCTGAAGTAGGTCATGAAGCTGTGAAATCGGCTGTGCAAGCTGGTGGTTCTTGGGTATTCCCAGGTGGTACAGCGGGTGCTTTTTTTGGTGCTGCATTAGGCGCTGGGATTATTGTTTTTGGTGCTGCTAAAGGCATCGGTCGCATCGGTGGGGCGGCAGTTGAGTCAATCGCTCGTCAGCCTGAAGCTGGTGGACAAATCTTTACAGCGATGCTTTTGTCTGCTGCTTTGATCGAGGGTGTTTCACTCTTCGGCGTTGTGGTAACACTTTTGATTGCTCTTAAAGAGACTGTATAAACGTATATTTGATGCACACGGCTACTTGTAGCCGTGTGCTTGAGTGCCTTTGTGTGGTTGGCAGAGGCGTTGAAGCATACGGCTATTTTTTTAAAAATCAGATAGATAGGACAGGATAAGCGATGAAAAAGGCTTTGACCCTCTTGTTAACAGTAACACCGACGATGACCGCTTTGGCTAAGAATACCGGCGCGGCGCCTTCCCCTTTTGCTGGCAATATTTTGCCTGCCATCGTGGCGGTGGGCGTGTTTGTGGTGGTGATGATTGTTTTGAAACTCAAAGCGTGGGGGCCTATTTTAGAGGGGCTGCAAGCTCGTGAGGGTAAGATTAAAGGGGATTTAGAAGCTGCCCAGGCTGCTGCCCAGGCTGCGGAAGCGAGGCTTAAAGAATATGAGGCGAAGTTGGCGGCGGCAGCGGGGGAGGTTCACGCGATGATTGAGCAAGGCAAGGTAGATACCGAGCATTTGGTGACGCGGATGAAGTCCGAGGCTGCGACGGAGATTACGAATCTTCGGGCCCGTAGTGAGAAGGATATTGCCGCTGCGCGGGAGCAAGCGATTGCTGATGTTTATGCCCAGGCGGGGGAGCTGGCGGTGGCGGTTGCGGGTAAGATTTTGAAGCGTGATATGAGCGGCAGCGATCAGGCGGGCTTAGTTAGCGCTTCTCTCGCAGAGCTTGGTAAAATCAGCTAACTATCAACAGAGACTTGGATTTAGGAAGTAAAGCTATGTCAGATTCAACGAAAACATACTCTGCGGCGCAAACGGTTTACGCCCGGGCACTGCTTGAGCTAGCCCAAGCCAAGGATTGCCTAGCTGAGGTCATCGACGAGATGTCCCAGATCGGGAGATTGCTTAGGGCGGATGCGGGGCTATCGAGCCTCTGCGCCAGCCAGATTTTATCGGTAGAAAAACGCGCTCAGAGCTTAAAAGCGATTTTTAGCGGGCAGATTTCTCAGATCACTTTTGATTTTTTAGGTGTTGTGAATCTCAAAGGGAGGCTGGGTGAGCTTGAGGCTATTTGTGGCGCTTTTGCTAAGGCTGCGGACCAAGCGATGGGCTTGGTGGAAGTGGGGGTTTATGTGGCTCAGGCGATGGACGAAAACGGATTGGCTGAGTTGGCGGGTGGAATCGGCAAGGCTTTGGGTAAGACCGCCAAGCTGAATATGGTGGTTGAACCATCGCTTATCGGCGGCTTAAAATTACGTATTGGCGATCAGCTGCTGGATGGCTCGGTAGCCAATCAGCTTAAAAACTTAAAGCAGCGATTGGTGGCTGCGGGTTGTGAGCAGGCCAAGTTGGCAGCGGCAGCGATTTGATTTAAACCAGCATTGTTAGGGTTGGCGCGAGCCACTTGATTGAGATGATGATCTTGTATTTACGCAAATGTGCGTATATTTAAAAAATTTGGAGTCTTCCAGTTATGAAAATTAGAACAGATGAAATCACCAGCGTGATCAAACAAGAGGTTGAGCGTTTTTCAACCGAGCTTGAGGTCTCACAGGTTGGCACCGTATTAGAAGTGGGCGACGGGATCGCGCGTATCTATGGCTTGAGCAATGCGATGTCCATGGAGATGTTAGAGTTTGAGGTTGGCAACGGGCAAGTTGTTGCGGGCCAAGTCTTTAACCTTGAAAAAGACATCGTTGGAGCGGTTATTTTCGGTAATTATCTGAAAATTAAAGAGGGTATGAGCGTGCGTTCCACGGGGCGTTTGCTTGAGGTTCAGGTTGGTGAAGGCGTTCTTGGGCGTGTTCTAGACGGTTTGGGCAATCCTATCGACGGGAAAGGCCCCGTCCCGGGCAACGAATATCGCAAAGTGGATATTATTGCTCCGGGTATTGCTGAGCGTCAGCCTGTGACCCAGCCGATGCAGTTTGGGGTTAAAGCGGTAGATAGTATGATTCCGGTGGGTCGTGGTCAGCGCGAGCTGATTATTGGTGACCGTAAGACGGGTAAGACGGCGGTGGCTATTGATGCGATTGTGAACCAAAAAAGCACGCATAAAACCGATGAGCCTGTTTATTGCATCTATGTTGCTGTGGGACAGAAAGAGTCCACCGTGGCATCGATCGTTAAATCGTTGGAGGATCACGGGGCGATGGAATATACGACGGTGATTACCGCGTCGGCTGCTGATCCAGCGCCTTTGCAGTATATTGCGCCTTACGCGGCGTGTTCGCTAGGTGAGCATTTTATGTGGCAAGGCAAGCACGTTTTGGTGGTCTTTGATGACTTGTCTAAGCAGGCAGTGGCTTATCGTCAATTGTCGTTGTTGCTGCGTCGTCCTCCTGGGCGGGAAGCTTATCCGGGGGATGTGTTTTATCTGCACTCTCGTTTGCTTGAGCGGGCGACTAAGCTGAGTGACGAGAATGGCGGCGGCTCGATGACTGCTTTGCCGATTATCGAGACGCAAGAGGGTGATGTTTCGGCTTATATTCCGACGAATGTGATTTCGATTACCGATGGGCAGATTTATCTTGAGCCCGACCTGTTTTTTGCGGGTGTGAGGCCTGCGATTAACGTGGGGATCTCGGTTTCTCGTGTTGGGGGTAATGCCCAGATTAAAGCGATGAAACAAGTTGCTGGCACGCTGCGCCTAGATTTGGCTGCTTATCGTGAACTCGAAGCGTTTGCGCAATTGGGCACGGACCTAGACAAAGCCACGCAAGCCCAGCTTGACCGTGGTGCGTTGATGGTTGAATTGCTCAAGCAAGCCCAGTTTGTGCCGATGGATGTGATCGATCAGGTGCTTCAGATTTATGCGGGTAGCACGGGGATTATGGACGGCATTGACTTGAAGACTTTGAGTAAATTCGCATCAGATTTGCTCACTTATTTTAATGGTCCCGGCGCAGGGGTAAGAAGTGAATTGGCGGAAAAAAAAGCGCTTAATGATGAGCTTAAAGCCAAGCTTACTGAGGAAATGAAAGCATTTAGAGCAGGCTGGTCTGCATAAGTGGTGGATGAACAAGCGTCGTTTACATCGGCGTGAAGATGATTATTTTATAAAAAGCCCGCAAGTGAATCCTTGCGGGCTTTTTTGGGTTAAAGGCTAGGGATATGCTCAAGATTTAAGATCAAAAGTAGCCAAAACAGCTGTTTTAGTGTATGATGTTTGCCCCCTTGGATAGGCCAAGGAAATGGATTTTATAGCGGCTGACGCGTGTTTAATGTGGGTTTGGAGCGTCTCTTTAAAAAAGAAAGTGTGACTGAATAATGACCGATGCACCGATAGCGAGATTAACCTTACTAAATGAAACACTCGAACTGCCTGTGGTAATAGGCACCGAGGATGAACACGCGGTGGATATCAGCAAGCTCCGAGGAAACACAGGCTACATCACGCTTGACGAAGGCTACGGCAACACGGGGTCTTGCAAGAGCGGCATCACCTTTATCAACGGGGAAAAAGGGATGCTACGCTATCGAGGTTATCCCATCGAGCAGTTGGCAGAGAAAAGTAACTTTATCGAAACAGCTTATTTATTGATTCATGGCCAATTGCCGACGGTGAATCAGTTGACCGATTTTCAGAAAAAAATCGATGATAACGCGCATCTGGACCCGAACTTGCTGAATGTTTATAAGGGTTTTACTCGGACAGCTCACCCGATGGCGATGCTCAGCAGCATGTTCAACGCGGGGGGATGTTATCATCCGGATATCATGGATACCGATACGGACTTGGTGACGATTGCAGCCAAGCTTATTGCTAAAACCAGTACGATTGCCGCGGCCAATTACCGGCACATGAATGGGCAAGAAGTCGTGGCGCCTTTGGATGACGCTGATTATGCAGAAAATCTATTGCATATGATGTTTGGGCAAGGCAAGAAATCCGAGGTAGACCCCGATCATATCGAGATTATGAATAAAATTTTGATTTTGCACGCGGACCACGAGCAAAATTGTTCGACAAGCACGGTGCGCATGGTGGCTTCGAGTGGGGCTAATATGTTTACCAGTTGTAGCGCGGGGGTGAGTGCGCTTTGGGGTTGGCGTCATGGCGGGGCCAATGTTGCGGTGCTTAACATGCTCGAAGAGCTTGATCGCAACAAAGTAGACTATAAAGATTTTATGGAGAAGGTGAAAAATAAAGAAGCCAAACTGATGGGCTTTGGTCACCGCGTTTATAAAAGTTTTGATCCACGCGCGAGCATCTTAAAGACCTCGGCCGATACTATTTTAGCCAAACTTAACGTGAGTGATCCTTTGTTGGATATGGCCCGCCGGCTGGAAGAAGTGGCTCTTGAAGATAGTTACTTCAAAGACCGTAATTTGTATCCTAATGTTGATTTTTATTCGGGCATTATTATGCGTGCGATGGGGATCCCCGTGGAGATGTTTACGGTGATGTTTGCGGTGGGCAGGATGCCGGGCTGGGTCGCCCACTTTAAAGAAATGGTTGAAAATCCAGCCATTCGTATTAGCCGCCCGCGACAGGTTTATACCGGCTCCACCAGCAGAGATTATATTTCTGTTGACAATCGTTAAGGTTTTTTGATTAAACCATTTTTGAGGGGGGCTGGGCAACATTGTATTTCAGATGTAGCGCATTGTGTTTTGTGGTGTCATTTAAATGTGAATCATTTAAGGCATGGCGTGCAATAGCATGTCAAAATGATTTGCGTGATCTGGTTTTGATGGGTTGGTCTTTTGGTTTTCTGAGATTATTTTTATTTGCAGCAATCGATTGCGCATTTTTAGTACGATGTGGATGCAATATTTTCGTGCTCAGAGGGGTATCTTTTGGGTAAGGTTTTTTCGATGGGTTACAATAGGATAGCTCATTTGTGAGCTGTTTTTTGTGTGGTTATCGGTGTGGGTTGGTTTGAAAATAAATGGACTTAAGCAAAGAAAGAGGTTTTGATTGGCAGTCAAAGGTAAGCAAGCAGAAACAAATTGGCGCGATGTCAAAGGCGGGGATTTTAGTTCGTGGGCATTGATCCTCCGTATGCTGCGCTTAGCATCGGGTTATTGGTTGAGCTGCCTGCAAGTGGTTGTTGTGCAGCTGGTGCTTTTATTTTTTCTGGTGATGACCTTTGGTTGGTTAGGCAGTGGGGTGAAATATATCCAGCACATGTCGGGGGCAGAAAAGGATACGCCTTTTGTGGTGGAATCTATCATTGGCCATTGGCGTTGGTCGCCGGATCCGAGTTGGTCGCCGATGATGGTTTTGGGATTGATCTGCGCGGTGGTGGTGGTTGCTGCGATCTTTCATGCGGTGGCTAGATATTTAGAAGTGGTTTGGCAGGCTAAGCTTGTGCAGAAAATTGTGGTGGGTTTGCGCTCGGATGTATACAATCGTTTGCAGCGGTTGAGTTTTCGTTTTTTTGATAGCAGTGATTCGGGGTCTTTACTTAACCGGGTGACGACAGATGTGCAGTCGGTGAGGCTGTTTGTCGATGGGGTGATCGTTGAGCTGATCAAATTGGTTTTGGCGTTGTCTGTTTTTATCTATGTGATGTTGGGGATTCATGCGCAGCTGACGCTGGTGTGTATGGTGACGGTGCCTTTTTTGGCGATTTCTTCTATTGTTTTTTCGAGGTTGGTCAAGCCTGCGTATAAGCAAAGCCGGGTGCTACACGATGTGATTGTTAATCGCTTGACGGAAAATTTATTAGGCAAGCGTGTGATCAAAGCCTTTGCACAAGAAGCCATCGAAAAACAAAAATTTGATCGAGCCAACGAAACTTTTCGCAAACAGCGTCAATGGATTTTTTGGCGGACCAGCACGATGATCCCGCTGATGGAATTTTTCGCGCTAGGCAACATGCTCATGCTCCTAGGCTATGGCGGCTATTTATACGCCCATCAAGAAATCGGCATCGCGGGCATCGTCGTCTTTTTTATGCTGCTCCGCCAAATCACAGAATACATCTTTGGCTTATTTCAAATCACCGACACGATTCAAAGATCGCTCACAGGCAGCGCCCGGGTGTTTGAAATTTTAGACACCCCGATGGATATCGTAAGCCCACCATCGGGTGGCGTCATGAAAGATCGGTTAACGGGGCAAATCGAATTTAAAAATGTAAAATTTTCATATCTTGAAAATGAGCCGATTTTAAAAGGCGTTGATTTACAG
>CAZSSX010000107.1:0-8559 GCA_964609545.1 uncultured Phycisphaeraceae bacterium
AAATATTTTTTTAGCCTATAAAACAGGCATGAATGCTATTTAATTTCTTATTGCTCAGGGCAATTCTTTGAGCAGAATATTGCCGAAGCTCATTTTTGAATTTGAGAAAATACCGATTTGTGATGCTTGGATATTTTTTAAATTAATGTTTTCATTAACCACTTTTCCGTTAATCTTCACGGTGATGTGTTGATTGATTTTTGTGATCTCTAGCCGATTCCATGAGGTCACTCTACGGTCTGCATTTTGAGATGCTGGGGCAGCGGGCCTATTGGTGTTATAGCTAATCGTTCCGGATTTGCCTTTGGCGTGGAGCTGAATGCCTACGGTTTGCTTATCTGTTTTGAGAAAAATAGCTCCTGCTAAATCGTCTTGTAGCTTGGATAATGCCTTGGCTTTGCCTTGCCATTTGAAATCTGTATAAAGCGAAAAATTATGATATTTTTTCTTATGCCAAAGAATGTCGCCTTGCCCATCATGATGAATCATCCAGCCTCGGGCGTTCCAATGTTTTTTATTTTGCTGCGTGATCTGCCATTGTTTGAGCTTTAATGAGGTATAAAGATTGACGTACCCTTGATCTTGTTTTGAGATTTCATCGGGGGTTGGCCTGGTTTGAGAAGGGGGTAATTCTTTGATGACAATGTCTTTGAAATTGATGGGCCCGCCTTCGGATTCTAACGCGATATAACCCACGCGCGGGTGACAGCCGATGGCTTGATTGACGAGCTTGCCGTTGACGTGCAAGGAAATATTGCCATCGACACATACCATTTTAAAATGGTTCCATTGAGGCACGGGGTTGATTCGTTTTTCAGTAGGAAAAGATCTTTGCCTCCATCGCGGATGCGCGGGCACCATGGTGGCGCCCCAAGTCGGGAAAATGTCGCCATCGGAGGTGTACCAGCTGGCATGATGCCCAGCCATGATTTGAATTTCAATGCCTTTAAGAAACGGCTGACCGATGGCGGGTGTTGCGCCGGTCCATACAAAAACCCCCGCATTAGAAACACGCTTAAGGTGTTGCCATTGTAATTCCAGGATAAAATTTTCGTACATTTTTTTGGTACGCAGCATGCAGATAGGCTTGCCGGTGCACATGATCATCCGGTCTTTGACTGTCCATGTGGTATCGTGCCCATTGATATTGACCCAGTTTTTCAGGTCTTTGCCGTTGAATAATGCGCGGTAGCCCTCGGCGTTGGTTTGATCAAAAGGCCCATCAACTAAAGGGTTTAGCGGTTTCTTCGTTGTCCCTGTCTCACTGAGAGATAGACTTTGGCAAGCGGTCAGTAGGCTTAGCAAGCCTAGGCAGAAGATTGATTTTGTAAGGGAATGTAACATTTTGAAAACTTTCATTTGAGCGTTTAGCTGAGGTGATCTGAGATTCGGCACTTATTGATAGGATCAAAAGGATTATATAAAAAAACGCTCTCAAAGACGAATCGAGTTTTATTTTAACCAACAAAAAATAAAAAATTTCAGATGCTGTCAGTCATGCGATTATTTCTGATAGCTAAATACTAGCGAAAGACTTTTGTTTGCTATGTGATTCGGATGCCACAGCATCAGTCCTTATCCGCTTTAAGCTGAGCGATTATTTTTTGTCTGTTTTTAAATCGCTTGGATTTGCCTAGCAACCAAATTGTTAGGGGGTAACACGCCAAGGCTAATCCGCCGCCTAGGATAAGCCCGCCCACGGACATCTGGATGAAAGCTTCCGCGCCGATATCTAGCATCAGTTTGAATTTGGCGATCATGTTCGTAAATCCGTACTGCTTAATATCGTTGCCGATTTTCTGGAGCTGACCGTAGATGTCGGTCTGATTTTCCCCGGGGATGAGGAATCCGCCTAGGTAATAAGTGAAGGCGTAGATGGGGGGAATGGTGATAGGATTGGTGATCCACACGGGGATAATCGCGGTCAGCCGATTCGCGCCACACAGCGTCGCGATCGTCGCAGCGATAATCATCTGCAAGCCCACGGTGGGGCTAAAGCCCACGATCATACCGATGGCCACGCCTAACGCGATGGCGTGGGGCGAATCATGGATCATGATAATAGAACGGCATAATAATTTAAAACGAATAAAAAGCTTTGTGAAGCTACCACATTTGCCTTGGCTTTTGGCGATATAAAGCAGCCGCTTGATGCGTTGGGGTTGGCGTTTTTTTCGCTGCTCGTGGCGGGGATGGATGTGGTGCTTACTCATACAGCTAATACATTTTAAAGGGTTGACGAGTCATCAAATCGCTAAGATTTTGATCTGTGGTTTATTATAGTTGAAATTCCAAGGCTTGCTCTAGGCGGGCTACACCTTACGCTGCGCTTTCATTTTGAGGCTTTTTTTTTGTCCGATTTTCAATCAGTTGAATCATCGGGTCTAATGCTTGTTGCCACGAATATTGCTGGATGACCTGTTCTCTGGCGGCTTGGCCGACGGCTTGGCGCTGCTTGGGGTCTTTAAGTAATTGATCGATGGTGTCTACCCATTGATTAGGCTTATCCGCCAAGAAAAAGTGCTTGCCATCTTCAGCTTTGATCCCTTGTGCAGCTGCGGGGGAGCAAACCACGGTGCGCTGGCTAGACATCGCTTCGAGGACTTTATTTTGGATCCCTCTGGCGATGCGCAAAGGCGCGATAACCAGTGACGCGTCAGCTAAATATTGCCTCACATCGGGGACCGACCCAATGATTTCCACGCCTGGGATTTTTCCCAGATCGTTTATTTTTGAGGTCGGGTGCCTGCCTACCACTTGAAAGACCACCCGCGGATTGCGCTGCCTCAGAGGCTTCATCACGTTGTGAACAAACCATTCGATGCATTGGGCGTTGGGCAGATAATTTAGCACACCTACGAAAATAATATTAAATTGTTTTTCTTCTTTAGCTGGAGGCTGCTCGCCGAAATATTTAAAATCAACCCCATTGCCTACCACATGCAGCTTATCATTTTTCGTAACATGCTGCTGATAAGTTTCCGCTTCTGCTTGGCTAACCACTGTGATGGCGTCATACGGATTTTCTTGGCAGGCTTCTATTTTTCTTAGATTTTTAGCTTCTGCTGCGTAGATCCATTTTTTAGGCGCCATGGCTTGCTTGGCGTAGCTCTTCCACTTGACAGAATCCACATCCACCAAGTCCAAGATATGATAAGGAATCGGCAGCCCCTCGATCGACTGCATCAAAGCCTTGGTGTACTGAGCCATCCCCGTGCAAAAGGTGAGCACCGCATCAAAAGGATCTTTTTGGTGCCACTGGGCAATGGTATCAGCCAGCCCCTGTCGGTAGTGCCATTGCGGGGTAATCGCTTGCCCGCGAAGTAATGCCCCCGGAATCTTCAGCTTACTAAACGTCGGCGAAATCGGATAGATCGCTACGTTCTTAGCCATCGTGCTTAAGAGCTGATGATGCTGCAACCAAACCGTTTCCTCGCTAGTGCAAGCGATGGAAACATCATAACGGCTGGCTAAAACTTTAAGCAGATTAAATGAGCGAATCCGATCGCCTCGATCGGGCGGATAAGGCAAACGGTGCGTAAGCATCAGCACATGTTTCCTAGGCGTATCGCTAGAACTTGTCTCTAAATTTGTCATCATTAAAAGCTATTTCTTTTTAAACGTAACGATAAAGATATTTGGGGATATGGTGTTTCATATGTGTCAGGATACAACCCGATACGTTACAGTCAGCAGCGCGCAAAAGCCGTTTGGCGCGGTCTACCACTTCCGTAGGCGTTTTGTTGAGCCTAACCACAAGAATCGTTTCATCTGATTGCGCCCCGACAATACACGCATCGGTCACCGTCACCACAGGTGGCGTATCAATGAAAATATGATCATATTGACTGCGCATACGATCTAAAAACTTAGTCATATTTGGGCTAGATAAAAGCTCGGTACTGGTCGTATAATCATAGCCACCAGCGGGCAAAAATTGTAAATTCGGGTAAGGCGTGTCATAAATGGCTTTGCTATAATCCTGTTCATCGCCCCGAAGAATTTGCAGCAACCCGGGCTTAGGGTCGGTTTTAAACAACTTCTTAAAAGTAGGCCTACGCAGATCACATTCCACAAGCAAAATTTTCTTATTCTTAAGCTCAGCAAAAACAACCCCCAAATTGATCGTGCTAACACTTTTGCCCTCATTAGGCGCTGAGCTGGTGATCGAATGGACCTGCAATTTTTTAGCCCGAGAACGAGCTAAAATCTGCGTCCGCACCGCGCGATATTGCTCGGTCACACTTGAGCCTCGGTCGTTATGAACGATAATATCATTAGAAAATTTCAGATCTTTATTAACCGAATGAGGCGCGTACTGATCCATATTGACAGATTGATTCTCTGTCTGAGGCGAATCGGTATCATACTTAATCGTAGTTTTTGTTTGCTTCCCAACATTAGCAGATGGACTTAAATCAAGAGCGCCCACGTCCTCGTTTTTTCCGTGATAAATCGGTGCCGCTTTGATATCCGAAAGAGGCAACGCAGGCTGATCATCACAATCCTGGCCAATAGGCGTCATCACTGCTTCGGTTTGGTCGCTGGTGTCCTCTTTCGAGGAACGATTCATGGCATCAAATACATCGCCCATTTTTATGGATCCTATTCAGATTCAGAGACTAAGAAGTCTAATCCTATATCGGCTGTTTCGGCATCAAAATTGGGTAGCATCTGTGAAATTGCTCGGCTTACTATTTTAGAATCAATCAAACGCGTCTCGCTGGAATAGCCTACCAATAACGCATTGTCGCAAATCAGATTGATCAGCCTAGGAATACCCCCAGAGCGCTGATAAATCGCATCCAGAGCATGCTTAGAAAAATCAACATTAGGCTTATCCTTACTCGCGCGCACCAAACGAAACGCAATATATCGCGTCATCTCCACGAAAGTTAAAGGCTTGAGGTGACAGTAAAGCGCGATACGCTGAATCAAAGGCTTAAGCCTCGGATGCCTCAACGTCTCTCGCATCTCGGGCTGACCTAAAATCAAAAGCTGAATGAGTTTATCCGTTTCCGATTCGAGATTCGTCAGAAGCCTTAGCTCCTCAAACTCATCAATGCTCATGCATTGACCTTCGTCTAAAATCACCACCACGTTACGCCCCAGATTATATTGCTGCTGAACAAAATCTTTGAGCTTAGATAAAATCTCGGCTTTGTCTGCATGATCGCTTACGGCGATATCAAAATCCTTAGCAATAAGCCGAAGCAATTCGCTGGCTGTGACGCGCGTATTATTGATCAGCGCCACCCGCGAATCATGATCAAGCCGGCGCATCAACGTCCGAGTCAATGTGGTTTTGCCCGAACCGACTTCTCCCGTGACTAAAGCAAACCCCCGTCTATTTTTGACGGTATATTCTAATTTCGCCAAAGCTTCTTTATGCTGGTCCGTCTCGAAAAAGAATCGGGGATTAGGAGTATTTTGGAATGGTTGGCCCGCAAGGTTATAATAGTTTTCGTACATAGCTATATCATATCATTCTTTGCCCTTGGGGAAAACGGCATTAGATAAATACCCGATAGGATTGGCCGTGAGCTTAGGCAAATCATCGGGCTTGTCCAAAGAAATATGGGTAATGAACATAATCGAGAGAAAAATAACTCCCGCAAGTAGCCCCAAAACCGGATAAATGCCGCGGTGTAAAATCTTACGCCGAAAAGCTTCTCCCGGAGAAACAATCTCACTAATGGTACCCAAGATAGGCAACTTAAGCTCATCGACGGCTTGTTCATGCGTCGAAAGCGTCCGGTCAAGCAATTCGCAAATGATGATTAACCCCGCACCTATCCCTAGCCCACCGATGATACTTGCAGCGATATAAAATAATAAATAAGGCTTACTCAACGGCGCTGGGCTGTTGGCAGAAGCACTTTGCCTCCAAGTCACACCCGTATCAATATTTTGATAGCTTAATTCCGTCTGATCAAGAAATTCCATTTTCTTTTTTAAGCTATGGGTCGTCTTTGCCAAATCGTCGGTATATTTCTTAAAAGCCTTGCGGTCTGATTCAAACAAGCCGTCCAATCGTACATTTTCGGTTCTCTTGATTTTAATGGATTCATTTTTAGCTTGAAGAATTTTGACATCAGCTTCAATTTGTGTGATTTCTTTTTCAATCTCATGAATCTCGGGGTTGGGCGTCTTGGCTGTTTTTTCCTCGACTTTGTCGGGGATATCCCTGACCTTATCTTTAAGCTGGATGATATTAGCCAGCGTTTTTTTCACCGCGGGGTGCGTATTTTTACGCCCTAATGATCGCTGATCCGTGAGATTATCATTAAGTTTACTTATTTGTCTCAGTAATTCTTGTTTGTCCGGATTGTCAATCAGCCGAATTCCTTGCACATACTTAGGCAAGCTTTTTAAATATAGTTTTTTCTCAGATGCCGCCACCTTACTCGTTGCAATCTCCGCTAAATTCTCTAAGCGATCTTCCTCTAGTTTTTTAATGTTATTTTTATATGTTGTGTAATCTACGCCTTTAAAATCGGGGTGATCAAAATTAAATTGCTCAAGGGCTTGCCTCTCTTTAGCCGAGCGAATATTTAAACTCGCAATCTCGATTTTCAAGCTCTTTTTAATTCCCCCCGTGCTTTCGATGACCTGGTTTTTCACGTTGGTGATATAATTTTCCACCAAATAATCCGCGATCTTAGGCACACGCCTGCGCTCGGGAGACACATAAGAAATATTAACCTTGATATTAGGCTGAACCCCGCGCCCTCGGCCGATGACCTTCGAGATAGAAATCTGAGATTGAATCTTCTTAATCAAAGTCTGCATCTCAAGCTTACCCGTATCGGTTAGCTTATTATCCACCCGATCAATCAAATAATCTAGCTGAGGCAATCGAGGTAAACCCCGAGCGTTTTCCTCGTCCGTGTTTTTAAATAATTTAGGATCAGCGATCAGCGTCCGAATCGCATCATCACCCATAATCGCCCCGCGCCTCTGAAGCTCGATCCGGTGCATATGCGAGGAAATCACGCCACTTAAACCCGTATTATTGAGGGTAGGCGAAATATCACGCTCAAAAGATGCGGTGGACTTATATTGATGAGGAAACCACCGCGTGGCGATCATGATCGTAATCATCGTCGTCACGCTGCTAAAAAAGAACAGCTTCCGGTGACGGAAAATCATTCTCGAAACATCTTTTGGGGTTTTTACGTTACGCAATGCCATATAAGTTCTCGATGTCAACTAATCAAAGGATGAAAGACCTACCAGCAGCGCTCTTGAACAAACGCCTTTGAGGCATCAAATCGCTCGCTCCCAAAGGCCTTCAATAGCGGTATCTTATATAATAGCCAAAGCTTATTGGCCGCCGCGGTTGCCGTTATAAGATGAGCCCCCGCCAGATGGGTTATAATTCGTACCGGTAATACGCCCAGGGGTCGTGGCGGCACGCAACGCAGGATTCACAGGCGAAAGCATATTCTGAATCGTCTTGCCAAAAAGTGCCAAAGGATGCGTTGGGATATAAATAATATCGCCTTCTTCTAAAATAATATTGTATTTCAGATCCCCGTATTTAATCATGCGGTCCATATCCACAGTCATTCGCTTCACATACTGAATGTTCTCATTAGGCCGAATCACAAGCACATGCTTAGGCCACGATGAATCCGGAAGCCCCGCGCTCAATACAGCTTTAAGCACCGTATCTCTGCCCGTAAACGGCTTAGGACCCGCAGACGTCTCGCCCGCCATATAATAATTCTTAGATGCGAAATTACTCACAGTCACCTGCACACTCACATCGTCATAATATTTCAAAATCTTCTCTTGCAACTCGCTAGCAAGCTGCGTAGGCGTTTTGCCAGCGGCAAAATGCTCCCCGATCAACGGCACCGTAATATAACCATCGGGCCTAAGCACCGGAGAATAATGATTGATCTCAGGTGCAGCCGGGCAAACAATCTGAATACGGTCGGGCGCATCGATCACATAAGGCTTACCCGCAATAATGGGGCTAGGACGCTTCACAAAAGCATCATAATCTTTCATCACCTGCGGAGCGCAGCCCACAAAGCTCACACTTAGCCCAGCCATCACAAACGCAGGGACCCATTTCATATATCTTCTTAACATGCCATATCTCCTAGTAGTACCGATAACAAGCGAACATGATCTAAGCTGTTACCGATAGGGTTATTATTCGGTAGAACGAAGTCTATACTATAGCCATCTTTCCCCGCTCTGGCACGTTTTTTTTATAGACAATCTAAAAAAGTGGCAAGAACTGCCCAAAACACCAAGGTACCCTTGTTATCGGGCGCCTTTGTCGTTGAATTTTGCGATCGTTGAAAAAAGTAACTTCAACTCCATACGCACACCCATATTCTCAATATAATGAAGATCATAAGCCAACTTACGCTTCACCGAATCATCATCAACATCATACCCATTCTTGATCTGTGCCAATCCCGTAAGACCAGGCTTAACAGCAAGGCGCTTTTCAAAATCGGGCATAATCTTCGTAAGCTGCTTAAAAAGCTCCGGACGCTCAGGACGAGGCCCCACTAGGCTCATCTCGCCACGCAAAAA
>CAZSSX010000108.1:0-8477 GCA_964609545.1 uncultured Phycisphaeraceae bacterium
ATTTACCCCTGCCTTGGAAAGAAATAAGCGTCAAAGGCAAATTCAAATAGAAGCCAAATCCAAGGCAAATCAGCCGTGGGTGCAGCTGTTTAGATTTGGGTTATAATGCGGTGCTATGAAGGAAGACTTGAAACATCGTCGCTACTTGATACCTTTTCGAGGATCACTTTTGCCCCAGATTTTTACCGATGTTTTAATCATTGGATCGGGCGTGGCAGGCATGTCCGCCGCCGTCCAAGCCGCGACATTTGGCGATGTCATCGTAGTCACCAAGGGCGCCCTAAATGATTCAAACACAGCCCATGCCCAAGGCGGAATTTCCGCAGTCATGGCAAAAGGCGACACCGTCGAGCAGCATTGTCAAGACACACACAACGCAGGCGCCGGCCTATGCGACCCCGCGGTCGTAAAACAAGTCGTCCAGCAAGGCAACCAAGCCGTCCATCAACTCGCAGAAATGGGGCTAACCTTAGACCAAACCGATACGCCAGATGAAAATCAGCGATCGGAAAAAGGAAGCTTCGCACTAGGCCGAGAGGGAGGCCACAGCCGCTTCCGAGTGGTCCATGTCGATGGCGATGCCACCGGCAAAGCATTATCCCAAACACTCATCCACGCAGTCAGCACCCATGAAAACATCAGGCTATTCGATGGCTGTTTTGTCATCGACCTAATCACAGAAAAAGACGACCCCGCAAACCCAGGCCGCGTCCTAGGCGCCATCACACAGCACAAGCGCTACGGCCTACAAGTCATCTGGGCCAAAGCCACCATCTTAGCCTGTGGCGGCTGCGGGAAAATTTACCGCGAATCAACCAATCCGCAAGTCGCCACAGGCGATGGATTAGCCATGGCTTATCGTGCAGGCGCCGCCTTGGCCGACTTGGCCTTTATGCAATTCCACCCCACAACCCTTTACGTCGCTGGCGCATCGCGCACCCTCATCACAGAAGCCGTCCGTGGCGAAGGCGGCATCTTAGTCGATCAGCAAGGCAAGCCATTCATGAAAGACTATCACGAGATGGCAGACCTAGCCCCCCGTGATGTCGTCTCACGCGCGATGCTTGACCAGATGAAAAAAACAGGGAGCAGCTACGTCTATCTAGACTGCAGCCCAATCGGAAAAGCCCGTTTTGCCAAACGCTTCCCCGGCATCACACGCATGCTCGAACAGTTCGATCTAGTGCCTTGCGAAGATAAAATCCCGGTCTACCCCAGCGCCCATTACATGATCGGCGGCGTCGTCGTGGATGCAGATGCACGCACCAGCTTACGAGGCCTATATGCCGCAGGCGAAGTAAGCTGCTCAGGATTAAACGGCGCCAACCGCTTAGCCAGCAATAGCCTCCTAGAAGGATTGGTCTATGGCAAAGTTGCCGGACAAACTTGCCGCGAAATGATCGATGGACAATTCGCCACTTCAACAGGATATCCCGTAAAAATTATCTCGAAAATTCAAGAATCCCAACGCACAGAGCTTGACCTAGCAGACGTGCGATCCTCCCTACGCAGCGTCATGTGGCGCGGCGTTGGCATCGTCCGCGATGGGCCGCGATTGTTAGAAGTAGCCGAGATGATCGATTTCTGGTCGCGCTACACACTTGATAAAATATTCGAGGACCGCCGAGGATGGGATATCCAAAACATGCTAATGCTAGGCGGATTAATGACAAATTCCGCATTGTGGCGCCAAGAAAGTCGAGGCACCCATTACCGAAAAGATTTCCCAAACCGCTCAGATCAATTTGGCGTCCATGATATTTGGATCGCCGGTGAAACAACCCCGCGAACCGTGGCAAATTTCACCGATCTTTCGGGTATTGGTATTTTTAAAAGTTAAATTCATTTTTTGTTTGGCGCTCACAATAGCGCCATAGAATAGGTTCTTATGTCGAAGATCATACGAGAAAACGATTTGCCAAGCGCTCAGATTTTATTGGTAGATGATCAAGCCGATCACGCCGAAGTCATGGGCGAAGCCCTACGACGCCTAGGCCATGTCTGCACCATCGTCCATAGCCTGAAAGAAGCAGAGGATGAATTGGCGCACGGCCAGTTTGATTTGGTCGTCACAGACCTAGTCATGGATGCCGATGAAGACGGCTTGCTCGTTTTAGATAAAGCCATTGCCACACAAAAAAATGCAGAAACAATCTTAGTAACAGCCCACGGCGACGTCCCCACATGCAAAACAGCCATCAAGCGAGGCGCCTACGATTTTATCGAAAAACCCCTAGATTTAGACGTTTTCCGCACTTTATGTAGCCACGCATTACGGCAGGTCATGCTGTCCACCGAGAATCTAGACCTCAAAGAAAAACTATCGCCACACGCCGGATTTGAAGGCATCATCGGCTCGTCAGAATCCATTGCCCGCGTCATCGAAATGATCAAACGCGTAGCCCCCAGTGACATCTCGGTCTTAATCACCGGCGAATCGGGCACCGGCAAAGAGTTAGTCGCACAAGCAATTCATCGTCACTCCTTGCGAGACAAAAAACAATTTGTACCCTTAAACTGCGCCGGACTAAGCGAAAGCATTTTAGAAGATGAACTTTTTGGCCACGTGCGAGGCGCATTTACAGGCGCCGACAAACCCAGAGAAGGGCGCTTTGAATATGCCGATGGTGGAACCCTTTTCTTAGACGAAGTAGGGGACATGCCTTTGGTCATGCAAGCCAAATTATTACGCGTGCTCGAAAGTGGAGAAGTCATTCGGCTAGGAGCCAATGCCGTCAAACATGTCAACGTCCGACTCGTCAGCGCGACCAATGCAGATTTAAATCATAAAACATCAGAAAAATCGTTCCGTGAAGACCTCTACTTCCGAATCAAAGGCGTGGAAATTCGTTTGCCCGCACTGCGTGAACGTCCCGAAGATATCCCCCTCATCGCAACCCATTACGCCAAATTATATAGCCAACAAATCGGCAGAACACCACCGAACTTCAGCCCCCAAGTCATCAGCGCATTAGTCAATTTTGATTGGCCAGGCAATGTGAGGCAGCTCATCAATGTCGTACAAAACATGGTCGTCATCTCCCGCGGTGATGTCATCGAAATGCCAGATGTACCCCTTGAAATCCATGCCAGCGATCACGTCGCACAATATCAAACACCGCAAAAAGGGCTAAGCCTAGATCAGATGGAAAAACATGCCATCCGCGATGCCCTAAAAGAAACCTCGGGCAACCGTGAAAAAGCCGCGGAAATGCTAGGCATTGGCGAAAGAACATTATACCGGAAGCTTAAAGAATACGGCTTGAAATAATAGGCTTAAAGTCATAAGTCTAAAACATAAAGCGCAAAAGACGAGAGCTAAAAATGAACGCAATACGTATCGGACATGGCTATGATTTACATCGCTTAGAAGCCGGGCGCCCCTTGGTGATTTGCGGCGAAAAAGTGCCCTACGAAAAAGGAGCCGTCGCACATTCCGATGGAGATGTCGTTTACCACGCCGTAACCGATGCCGTCCTAGGCGCACTGGGACTCGAAGACATCGGCCAGCTGTTTCCAGATACCGATCAAAAATGGAAAGGCCAAGACTCACGTATATTTGTTCAGCAAGCCGTGGATCTCATGCACAACAAAAACTACCGCATCGGAAACCTAGATATTACTATCATCCTAGAAAAGCCAAAGCTAAGCAGTTACAAAATACAGATGAAACGCAACTTAGCAGAACTGTTAAAATGTGATTTTGATCGCGTGAATTTAAAATCTAAAACCCACGAAAAAGTAGATGCCGTCGGGCAAAACCGCGCCATCGAATGCCACGCCGTCCTGTTGTTATATCCCGATAAAGATTAAAAGAAAGTCATAAAAAAATGAAAGAACATGATGCCATCATCACAGGCGCAGGCAGCGGAATTGGTCGTGCCGTGGCACTGGATTTGGCCAAGAATGCACAGCCCATACGCCTACTATTAGTAGGCCGAACAGAAAAAAAACTAAAGCAAACCGCCGCCATGATCAGCGATATCTCCAGCGCATCGGTCCACGTCTATAGCATTGATCTCAACCAACTCGGCGCCGGCAAATTGATCGCGGAAAAAGCAAGCAACCTCCTAGGCGATATCGATGCGATCTTCCACGTCGCAGGCGATGCCCCCATGAAAAGTATCGACAAATATACAGGCCAAGAAATAGACCGATGCCTACGCGTGAATCTAGGCGTAGGCATCGAAATCGTAGCCAACATCTGGAACCACCTAAAACAGCATCCCCGTAGCTTCGTAGGCTTTGTCTCGTCAATGGCCAGCGTAGACCCATTCCCAGGTTTTAGCCTTTACGCCGCAGCCAAAGTTGGCGTCAATATGTTTATCAAATGTGTAGCTGAGCAAGGCGCCGAACACGGCATACGCAGCCTAGCCGTGGCCCCAGGCGCAGTAGAAACTCCAATGCTCAGAAGCCTATTCGATCAAGACACCATCCCCAAAGATCAAACCCTCAGCCCCCAACAGGTCGCCAGCGTATTAGTAGAAGCTTATTTAGAAAAACGCGAATTTACCAGCGGCCAAACAATCATGATGCCCAGCTAAACAGAAGGCACATCCGGCCCGCTCATCCACGATGCAATTTTCAAACCCAAAAAAATCGCCGAAATACCCAAAGAATTCTGCGTAATCAAATTCAGTGATGCAGTAAAATATTGCTGGTCTTTGATTGCGTGCGTGATCTCATGCGTAAATGTGGAAAAGGTCGTAAAGGATCCTAAAAATCCCACCAACAGCGTTAAGCGAATAACGTGATGATGCCCCGTGGTTTTTGTCGTCAGATATCCCGAAATAATGCCAAAAAATAACGAACCCAAAATGTTAACCGTAAACGTAGGCATGTATTTAGGCAGCGCAGACGCGTGAATGGCATATCGTGAGATCGCCCCGAGCGATGCACCCACTGCAATGTATATGAGATTCAACCACATCTTTAAATCCTAAAATCAGTTTTCTTCATCAACGATCAATTATTATCCCAAATTCATGAAAAATTACCAATTGACCGGACGTTGGGTATAATGATGTTTCTCCGTTTTGGCATGAACCATGACGTTTGTTTGACTAGAGGCTGCTTCCCATGAAGACAAAAATCGGTTGTTTAAAAATCCATTGGCTACTCATCACATGCTTTCTCATCATAGGCTGTGGCGAAGATATCCGCGTAACCCAAGAACGCAAAGCCCAATTGATCCGCTGGAACTTACCCAAGCATTGGGTGGAAAATTTTGATCAGACAGCAAACTTTAAAAACCAGATGAAATTTACCGCCACCGTCAGCGGCCGTTTGCTCGAATTTAATCTCCAGTTTTTTCCTAACGACCAAGCGCTATTGGCAAAAATCAATCAATGCCGCGTCCTCATAGACCTAGCCCCCTGGGATAAACTCAACTTTAATATAGAATCAAACAGCGAGCTTACCTCCGCCCGCCTATATAACTTAAGAATGATTTCAGATGCTAACGGTAGCGTTGAGCAGGTGACCGTAAACCGTGCGCGAACGAAGTCTGTCAATCAGCCAAGCCATCTCTATCTTAACTGGGTGCGCTATGACGACCAAGGCTATTGGCTCACATGGTGCATCGCAAAAAGCGACCAATTCTGGCCCTTCAAAGCCTCCCTCGATGGCTTCTGCAAAAGCTATGACTTCCCCAGATTAAGCTACTCACAACGACAAAAAGCAGCCTATCCACTCATGCAGCTAACCACCGAAAACATCGCCTTCAAAGCCATCTGGAATAAACAAATGCCCGCCCATGCCATGGGCAACAGCGCCATGTCAAGCGCCCATGGCCCCGGAGATGGACACGGACACAGCCCCGCAACAGCAACAAACCCTTCCGCCTCCGGACAGCCCCGATGGGTCGTCCCCCAAGATTGGGTCAAACAAAAACGCAAAAGCAAAATCGGATACGCAACCTTTTTCATCCAAGGCAACCCCGAGTTACAAGTCAAAGTAACAAGCATGGCAATGCCCACCAGCATGCTAGTCTTTAACTACAACCGCTGGCGCAAAGAAGTCGGCCTGCCCCAAATCAAAGACATCTCCCTTCAAAAAACAACAGAAATCAAACTCAGCGGTTTCCCCGCAAAAGTCCTAGCATTTCATTCAGATAAAAACGACCCCCAAGGCAAAGCAAGCCACGTCGTTTACATCGACATACAAGGGCAAAAATGGTTCTTCAAATTGATAGGACCTAAAAAACAAGTGGCTAAACACAAAGCCGCATTTGATGGCTGGATTAAATCCATCAAATTTTAAAATAAGACCCAAACGGACTCCTCCATATAGACTTAGTTGAATAAAAAAAGATAGGCATCAGTAGTGAATACGCACCGTCATCGTCGGGGATTTTTGCGAGACCTCCTAAAAAACTTAGCGTCATTAAAACTGACCGTGGTTTTACTCGTGCTTTCCATGTTATTAGTCTTTTTCGGAACACTAGCGCAAATCAACGGCGGCATGTGGGAAATGATGACCGCATATTTCCATAGCTGGATCGTATGGTGCGAATTCGACCTCATCGCACAAGCCATCAAGCATAATCATCAGCCCGGCACACTCAAGCGCATCGTAGGCATCCCCTTGCCAGGCGGCTATCTGCTAGGCATTATGCTACTGGTTAACCTCCTCGCCGCGCACGCCACCCGCTGGCGATTTAACATCAAACGTATCGGCATTATTTTAATACACTTCTCAATCTTATTATTCCTCGTCGGCGAAGCCGTAACCTCCATATGCAAAACCGAAGGCGTGATGCAAATCGTAGAAGGCAGCAAGCAGAGAACATACTCAGACCGCCGCTATGTAGAGCTAGTCATCACCCAAGAACAATCAAACAATACAGACGCAACACAACAAGTATTTATTATCCCACAAAACAAGCTAACTTCAGGCCAAAAAAACTTATCGATACCCAATCTGCCCTTTGAAATAGTCATGCACGCCTACTATAAAAATAGCGAGCTAGGCGGGCTAAACCAAATCCATCAAGGCTTCATCGGCATAGGCCAGCGGATTCGGGCCATTGGCAAAGCAATCCATTCAGGCGCATCAGGCGGCGGCGTGAATATACCCAGCGCCATTATTTCAATACGCGATAAAACAAACAATAATAATAATAAAGAAATCGCAAGCAAAAAAATCCTGCTAACCGCTATATATGGCGACTTAAAACAAGATTTCATCATCAACAATAAATCATACGCAGTACGATTGCGCTTTAAAAAATATCAACTGCCTTACGCCATGCGATTAAAAGATTTCCGCTTCGACCGCTACCCCGGCACAGGCATGAGTAAAAACTTCCAAAGCGATCTCGTCATTATCGACCCCAAAGCGGGAAACCAATCCGTAACCATTAAGATGAATAGCCCCCTCCGCTATAAAGGCCTAACATTCTACCAAAGCGGTTTTGATCAAGGCCAAGAAAAACGAACCAGCCTACAAGTCGTCAAAGACCCCACCGGAAAATATTATATCCCCGAGATTGCCTGTGGCATCGCAACCCTAGGCCTGTTTTGGCATTTCGTCGCAATGCTCCTAGCCTATTTAGCCAGAGTAAGAAAGCGCGAAGAAAAATCCAAATTGCTCGCAACACAAAATCTGACAAGCCTTAAACCCAGCACCATAGGCCAAAAACTAAAAGCCATGCGCCCAGGACTCATCCTCCCAGCCCTAGTCTCCGTCATGTTGTTATACCCGCTACTCATCGGCTCCTCCGTCGTCAAAGGTGAATTTGATTACAGCGGCTTTGGACGCATCCCCATTCAACAAGGCGGCCGCATCAAACCCATCAGCACCCTAGCCCGCGACAGCTTGCTTATGTTACAACATCGTGAATCCTTATCCGTATATCGCGTTGACCAACACACCGTCAAAGATTGGCAGAAGCTCACTCAAGCCCTCAAAAATCAAAACCCCGACCCCGTTATTGCTTATCTACGCACCGCAGCAGATCAACGGCTCAACGCCATCCAAACAGAACTAGCCCATCTTGAAACACAAGCCAAAACCATCGCCGATTGGGTCTCCTCAGTGTTTCAAAAATCATCAAACACCGCCGCGCAAAATCGCACCGCAGAAGCGCAATCCCTTCATCAAATGCTAGGCAATCAGCGCACCATCTTAATTTTAGAACGCCGAGATCTAATCTCATACCAAGGCGCGCTGGCGCAATTAACACAAAATAAAGAGACAAAACCAGACGCCAAAACAATGCGATATTTCCTAGGCGGCCTAAATATCCTCGTCCACAATCCCCAATTTTACAAACAACAAGTCTGGAAAAAGATTAACCTCTCAGAAGAACTAAAATATCACGTCAATGAACTCAGTAAACTCAGCCTCACCGATCGCGCGAAAACACATTTAAATCTATTAGCCGCCGCCGCGCCCGAAGTATTTGCAGAACCCGAAAAAGTCAAAATCACCCCCAGCCAATGGCTTCTAGATGTAAACATACATCAAGCCTATAG
>CAZSSX010000109.1:0-8474 GCA_964609545.1 uncultured Phycisphaeraceae bacterium
TCGGGGGATGATAAAGCTGGCGGTGATGTGCAGACGTTTGATCATCTTTTCCCTTTGGGGCATGCTTACTTTGGTGCGATGGATATGATTGGCCGCAAGAATATTGTTGATATTTCTGCGGGTGTGGCGGTTAAGCCTACGGATAAGTTGACGCTTAAAGCCGACTTACACGTATTCCATAAAGCCCAGACTGCCGATGCGGTTTATAATGCGGGTAATGGGACACTTTCTGCAGCGGCATCTTCAAGTAAATATGTCGGCAGCGAGGTTGACCTGACGGGTGTTTATAAGATTGATAAGAGCACGACTTTGACCTGCGGTTATTCACACTTTTTTGCTGGCGATTTTATTGATAATGTTTTGCCAGCCAATGAAGATGCGGATTTTTTCTTCACGCAAGTTTTGTTTAAATTTTAGATGACAGACCCACACTTGAAAACGAAAAACGCCTACATTTTTTGTGGGCGTTTTTCTATTGGGGGGCTGTTTAAATGTTTGGGTTTGCTTGGCTTTTGTTTTGTGGTGAATGGGCTAGGCGGCGATGCCGGTCCAGATTTTTCCGGATTCGAGTAGGCGGTTCATGGTTTGGACATCGAGGGGTTTGGAAAAATAATAGCCTTGCCCATATTCGCACTGTAATGATTGCAATTGTGAGAGGTGCGATGCTGTTTCGATGCCTTCTGCGATGACTTGTATGTGCCTGTTTTTGGCTAGCGTGATGACGGCTTGGACGGTGGCGCCATGGTCTCCGTTGGGTGTCATGTGTCTGATAAAGGCATGATCTAATTTGAGGGCATCGATGGGTAAGGTATGTAGATAACTGAGCGATGAGTAGCCTGTGCCAAAGTCATCCATGTGTAGTTTGATGCCTATTTTTTTGAGGTGATCAATCGTGGTGCGTGTTGTTTGGGTGTCTTCTTTCATGATAGATTCTGTTATTTCTAGGTTGACACATTCGGGGCGTAGCCCTGTTTCTTGTAAGATTTGTTGGAGTTGCTCGACGAGTATAGGACCGACGAGCTGCCTTGTGGAGATGTTGATGCTGACGGAGAGGTTCTGATAGGCCGCGAATTTTTCTTGCCAATGTTTGACTTGGTGGCAAGCTTGTGCCATGACCCATTGCCCCATCATGTTGATGACGCCTGTCTCTTCGGAGAGGGGGATAAAGTCGAGCGGGGCGATGATGCCCATTTCGGGGTGATGCCATCGGACCAAGGCTTCGACGCTGATAATTTTTCCTGTTTTTAATTCTACGATGGGTTGATATTGTAATCTGAATTCTTTGCGTTCTACCGCTTTGCGTAGGTCTACTTCGAGTTGCAGCCTCATCGCCGCGCGCTGGCGCATCTCTGCGCTGAATAATGCGTAGCAGCCTTTGCCTTTTTCTTTGGCTTCATACAGCGCGGTGTCGGCGTCGCGTAAAATATCGCCCGGATCATCATAGCTATGGTGGCTTGCGCAGATGCCGATGCTCATACGCGCGACGATTTCTTTGTCGTAAATATAAAAAGGTTCTTCAAAGTTTTCAAGCAGACGGGTGGCGACCATTTGCGCATCATCGGGATGATGTAGTCCATCTAATAGCACGACAAACTCATCGCCCCCGAGTCTGGCGGTGGTGTCATCATCTGGCTGGACGGTGGTGTCTAGGCGACGTAGGCAGGTGGTGAGCCGTTGCCCGATTTCGCATAAGAGGCCATCGCCTACGCGGTGTCCTAGGTTGTCGTTGACTTTTTTGAAATTATCTAGATCAAGGTAGAGCACCGCGTAATGGTAGTCTTCGTTGCGCTTGGAGCGTTCGATGCAGCGTTCTAATCTTTCGATGAGTAAAGCGCGATTGGGGAGGCTTGTCAGTGCATCATGGAAGGCGCTGTGACGCAATTGGTCCTCGACTCTACGCCTTTCTTCGACTTCAACTTGGAGGACATCGTTGGTTTTGCGTAGGCGTTTGGTTTGTTGTTCGACCATTTCGTCGAGGGCTTCCATACGCAAATTCGCTTGCCTGGCTAGGTTCCATTTGACAGTGAGGGCGCAGGCGAGTTGCTGCACTTCTGCGCTGTCGAAGGGTTTGCGTAGGACTAAGAGTTTGTCTGTGAGCCCGAATCGCTGGATGATTTTGTCCCAGGAATAATCCGAGTAGGCACTACAGATGACGATTTGGATATCGGGGTCGGCTTGCCATATTTGGGTGATGGTTTCAACGCCATCCCACCCGGGGGGCATGCGCATATCGACAAAAGCCATGGCGTAGGGCTTGTCTGCTTCTTTGGCTTGTAGGATTTTTTGGTAGCCTTCTTGCCCTTGGTAAGCCGAATCGATTTGATAACAGAATGTCGTTACTTTTTCGGAGGAGATTTTTCCTAAAATGGTTTGGGTCAGTGCATTGAGGGTTTCGTTGGCTGGCTGGGGCATGAGGACTTTGCAAATATCGCTATGGATCTGCTCATTGTCATCAATGAGTAGGATACGATTATTTTGCGGCTGACTTGGCATTGCTGGATACTCCTGCGAGGCTATTTTTTTGAGTGCTTACTGCTGATTTTTTTGAGTTTTGGCGAGCTGTGCTATTCCCATAAAACATCCCGAAGTAGGTGTTTCATCGGCTATATTGGACCCGGCCTTTGCTTGGCGATGGGGATTCTGGAGTTGATGTTATGACCCGGCATATCGCTTGACGATATCCAGTAAATGGACGCGCTTGAGGGGCTTGGTGGCATAATCATTACAGCCGGCTTGTAGGCATTTTTCCCGATCTCCAGCCAGCGCGTGGGCAGTGATGGCAACGATAGGCAAATCCACGCCTTGCTCGCGTAGATACTGGGTGGCTTGATAGCCATCCATCACCGGCATTTGCATGTCCATGAGTATCAAGTGATAAGGCTCGCCGGATTCGATGCTTTTTTCTACCATATTCACCCCGACCTGCCCGTTTTCCGCGATATCCACCGCGACATCGGCTTTGCGTAAAAACAGGGAGATAAGCTTTTGATTATCAAGCCCATCTTCCACGAGTAGGACGCGATAATCTAAGCTTTGGAAATTGATGAATCCGCTGGTTGGCGCTTTTTTGCCGTGGGTTTTAGGGGTAAGAGCTTGGGTGGGTGTGTCTGTTTTTTGATTGTGGGTACTCTGCGGGGCGGCTTCTGTCATCGGGATTGGCTTGGCAAGGGCAGTATGATCTTGTGTGTTTTGTGGTGAATCGTCTGCCAAGGCAATGGGTAATTTAACGAGAAAGACGGAGCCTTTGCCCACGGCCGAGTCTACGGAGATATGCCCGCCGAGGAGTTTCACATTCATGCGGCAATGGGACATGCCTAGACCCATCCCGCCTTCGAGGCGCGTGAGAGAGCCATCGACTTGGTAAAAAGGCTGGAAGATTTGGTCGATATCTTGAGTGCTGATGCCCACGCCTGTGTCGCGCACCTCGATGGCTAGTGTGTTGTCGGTTTCAAACCAGATGCCGATGCTGACGCTGCCTGTTTTTGTGAATTTGGTTGCGTTATCGGTGAGCTCTCGGATGATTTGAATAATACGTAGCGAATCGCCTTTTAAAGTTTGAGGCACGTCCGAGGCAATGTCTAGGTCAAAGGCGACGCCTTTGCTTAGTAGCAGCTGCTCGAAGCGATGTGATTCGACGCACATGATTTTTCGGATATCAAATGGCGTATGAAGATCTTTGAACTCGCCGTTGTCTAGGTCTGAGACCTGTAAAACCTTACCTACCACTTCCAACAGCTTGTCACCATTAACACGCATGCGGGTGACGGCTTGGCGGCACTGCTCGGGCATTTCTTGGCTTTGAATATGGCTTTCTAAAACTTCTAGGTAGCCCATGATCGCGTGCATGGGGGTGCGAAATTCATGGCTGACATTCATCAAAATCTGATGTTTGAGCATGCCCTCTCGTTTGGCGAAAATCTGCGCGTGGCTTAATTGGTCCCGCAGATGATCAATTTCCCGCAATGCATCCTCATAGGTAAATTGGCTATCGCCTTTGAGTCCCCTAGCCCTGCTAGACCAAGAGGCGAGCAGCACATGGATCAATCGATTGAGCTCTTGGGGGTTAAGCATTTCATCGACGATGACTAAGCGTTGTTGGAGTTCTTCTAGTCCGGGGATTTTACTTACGGGCGGGCTTTGGCTAGGTTTAAGTAGCAGCACATCAGCGCCGATGCTCACTTCCGATAAAATCTGTAAATCACGCAACCAAGTCTTATTGGGATTTGGCGGAGCGTAGAGGCAGACTAGGCAGTAGGCTTGCCCGATGGCTAGCCCTTTGCCTACCGCTTGAATGGCTTGCTCGATCGAGTGAACTTGGGTTTGTTCAAAGCCGAGCTGCTGGGGAAGGATTGTTTTTACATCCAAGGAGCTAGCCCCGGGGTAGGGGGCATCGATAAATAAGACGCGCTGCCTTTGGTTGATTGATTTTTTTGGAGTGTCGGTTTTCATTTTTCAGGCCATTTAACCTTATAGGGCTATGCATCAATATCTGCCGATGAGGTAGATATTCTTTTCTCGGCAATAAATAGCAAGCCATTCACTTTAAATTCAAAACTATATAACTCCGTATTTCAACTTAAGACATATCGCCGCCCTCCGAGCGTTTGCAAGAATCATCGGGGCAAGATATGGTAGGCGTCTAATCCATGACCCATATAGGAGATTCAAGCATGGCACAACGCATTACAGTGATCGCACGTATTACAGCAAAGCCCGATAAAATAGAACAAACCAAGCAAGTGTTGCTCGGATTGTTGGCCCCGACACGCCAAGAAGAAGGCTGTATCAATTATGATTTGCACCAAAACCCAGACGATGCGCGATCGTTTGTGTTTTATGAAAACTGGACCTCTCGGCAGGCGCTTGATCAACACCTAGAGACGCCCCATTTGCTGGATTTTAAAGCCCAGTTTGATGAAATCTTGTCCGAAGAAATCGACCTTTCAATCTGGCATGGGCTGGATCTTTAAGCTGACTAAGGGGGGCGAGATTAAAGCTGGGCGGTCTGTTTTTTTAGGGGTGAAAATGATAAAATGCGATTGACACATGGCGTGCAAGCGTATTAACAACATCATAAAAACACGCCTTCTTAGCAGTAAGCCCGCGGAGATATGCTCAAATTGTGCATATGATATCCCCGATGGGCAGAAAGACTGGGCGGGGTTAGCTCATGGGCCTCTTGCAGTGTAAACTGTGGCTTGATTCGCTAGAATTGATCGATAGAAAAACCAGTTGATGACGACGCCTATGCCAGAACCCACCGCCCAAACGACATCAGCATCCCCGCCAACCGCCGACGGGGAAGTGAACGAGATCGTGATTGAAGCGGTTGCTGTTACGGAGGGTACGAGTCGAGGCGGCGGGTCAAAAAGTAAAGATGTAGCGGGAGTGCATCCGATTTTACATGTTTTGGCGGTTTTGTTGGGGTGGTTGCTACCTGGCCTGGGCCATGTTTTGATAGGCAAAGCAGCTCGGGGGGTGATTTTAGGGGTAACGATTTTGATGATTTATCTAGGTGGAATTTTCATCGGCGGAATCGGCGTCATTGATAGCCAATCACCCGAGGCAGAAGATGGCGGGAAGCGCCCTTTGGCCTTATGGTTTTTGGGACAAGCACTGATTGCCCCTTCACTGGGCTTAAATATTTATAATCATCATTTGCAAGAGGTTTATCGGGACGAGGTTTTGTCTGAAGAGTACAGCGAGAATGATGCCTGGTATCCTTTTGTTGATACGGCCAAGGCGCCTTATGAGCCTAGCTTTTCTAAGACGCATGAGCAAGGCTTACTTTACACCTCGCTGGCGGGGCTTTTGAATTTGTTGGTGTTGATTGACCTAGTGTTTTTGGAGCACCGCGCGGGAGCTACTGAGGAGGCTTGGGGATGATAGATGCATTGCTGGCTTGCGTGATGAGTGTGGGGTATCGTCCTTTTTTTGATCCTTATCCGGTGGATGGTGATTGGTTGTGGCTGATTGTGCCTTTGGCTTTTGGCGTGGCGATTGTTTATAAGACGCTTTCAGCTAAGCGGCTGCGGGATATCCCGCTGGGCAGTTTGAAGTGGGCGATACAGATTTTAGTGACGATGGGCTTGTCTGCCTGTGTGATTTATGGATTGGTCTATTTGCTCTGAAGTGGATTGCGGGTTCTTGTCGATAGGGATATTAGGCGATTGGTTGGCCTGTCATGACAGCTTGTAGGATGGAAAAATAGTAATGAAAGATATTCTTAACGAACTTGCCACCGGTGATGCACTTTCTCGGGAGCGCACGGTTCAGTGTTTTACCAAAATGATGGAAGGCAAAGCCACTGCGGTGCAGATGAGCGCGGTGCTTTCGATTATGGCGTATCGCGGCGCGGCTGCGGAAGAGCTGGCTGGGGCGGCGCAGGTGATGCAAGCCAAAGCAACGCCGACGATCGTGCCCGATGGTTTAGTGGTGATTGACACGTGTGGCACTGGCGGAGACCATGCCAATACGTTTAATATTTCGACCGCAGCAGCCATTGTGGCCGCGGGGGCTTGTCTAGGACACGGCGTGGGCGTGGCTAAGCACGGTAACCGTTCGGTGACCTCGCGCTCGGGTTCCTCGCAGGTGCTTGAAGCATTAGGCGTGAATTTGAACGCGGGAGGCGAGCAGCATACGCGCGCTCTGGAGCAAGCGGGAATTTGTTTTTGTTACGCGCCGAACCATCACCCCGCGATGAAATATGCAGCGCCGATTCGAGCGGAATTAGGCTTCCGGACAATTTTTAATCTGCTGGGGCCTTTGACTAATCCCGCGGGTGCCAAACGCCAAGTGATAGGCGTTTATGATCATGCGCTCAGGCATAAGATGGCCAAGGTGCTAGGATTACTAGGCTCTGAGCATGCCATGGTGGTGCATGGCCAATTTACCGCAGGTGGAGAGCATGACCGCATGCTGGCTGGCTTGGATGAATTATCAACCACTGGGGTTTCGCAGATCGCAGAGCTTAATCATGGCCAAATCAACAGCTACGAAATCGATCCGGTGGATGTAGGTTTGCCACTGGGGCACCCCTCCGCATTACAAGTGGATTGCTCCGAGGCTTCGGCTAAAATAATTACGGGTATCTTAGCGGGGGATCATTCCCCAGCGCGGGATATTGTAGCGCTCAATGCCGCGGCAGCGCTAATCGTCGCGGACTTGGCTGAGGATTTACCCGAGGGCATTGCATTGGCTTTTGAAGCCATTGATTCGGGCAAAGCCAGAGCTTCGCTTGAAAAACTGATCGCCATTACCAACGGGTAAAGCATTGGGTGAAAATAATATCGCATCGTGTTTGTTGCACTGGTGTTGAAAAAAAATAATTTTAGCGCGTGGGCGCGGATGAAATAAATTTGATAGATAAGAAAGTAGATAGAGATGTTAAAGCGAATAAAACCGGTCTTGGGTTGGGCATTAAGTTTGGCAATGCTAGGCGGCGCGGGGATAGAGGGCCAAAAAAACAAAGGTGAACAAAACGGAAAGCTTGTTTTTAAAACGGTGCTCAAAGATTTAAATAACCCTTCATCGGTATCCTTTATTCAACCCATACCCCACATACAGATGCGGCTGGTTTGTGATGGTGGCAATGGGCGTGTTTTGGTCGATATGATGGGGGGGCAACAGAAACAGAAGCAGATGAAAGGCTTCAGCACGGAATATTGGAAGGTGGATCCCAAGACCGGCATCAAGCGATTTAAGGTCGGCCCCTTGTCCGCGGTTTTTGCAGGCGAGATGTTGGTTGTGGCTGATAGTGGTAAAAAAGATGGGCAAGAAGCACTGCTGTTTTATCGTGGTCCCGATGCGCAAGTCAAAAAATCTAACACCGTTGCGGGCGAGGGCAATCTCACGGGCATGGCTGTCTCCAAAGATGGCCAAACGATTTATGTTTGTGGTCAAGGCTCGGATAAAAAAACATGGGTGCTAAGCTGTGATGTTGCCAGCAGAAAACTAGTGACGCGATTCTCTGCCGATGACCATGGGATTAAAACCAACTCGCCCATGCAAGTGGTCGTTCAAGATGAGGATCATATCCTCGTGCTATACTCGGGCAAAGGCGGCGTGGCGGATGGCATGATTGTTCAGTGGCATGTGAAAAGCGATAAGCCCAGCCAAGTCTGGAATCTGCCTGGCTTGGTAGACCCCATGGGTATGGCGCTATTGCCCGGTGAAAAAAATACCTTGGTAGTGGTCGATAATAACTGGGCATTGACCAAGGTTAACAAGGGCCAGCTAGCCAAAGTGAAACTGGATTATTTAGCGATTAAAGCTGGCTTGACCCCGGCCCAAAAAGCGATCCGAAAGAAAAAAGCTCATGATGCGACAGTGGTCATCCTAGATAACAAAACATTGAGAGGCCCAACATCGTGCGCCTTCGATGCAGATGGCCTTTTGCATATCACCCAGCTAGGCGAAAACTTTGACAAAGGGCAAGGCTCCTTGATCTCCGTATCGGGTGTGAAATAAACATC
>CAZSSX010000110.1:0-8449 GCA_964609545.1 uncultured Phycisphaeraceae bacterium
CAATAAGCATTTCTCCCTATCAAAAAAACAAATGATAGACTTTCTCGGGGACGTTTTTCTCGTAATCCCTTTTCCTTTATTGCATCATTGACTTAGCGGAGACGTTAGATGCATCAGTTAATTTGGTTATGCGATTTGATCAACCTTCCCCGTCTTCAAAAAAATGTCGCAAAGGATAATCATTTCATAAAAAAACAGCGCTGCTCAAAGGCAGCGCTGTTCATGCATTTTAAGACATTGGAATAAATCTGTTTTCTCGATTAGCTACGCTTTAAGCTGCGGGCGATCGGCTTTGGGCCAATCCACATGGAAAAACTTGCCACGCTTCTGATCAATCCGTTCGTAAGTGTGAGCGCCAAAATAATCACGCTGGGCTTGCAAAAGATTCGCGGGCAAAACCGCTGAACGATAAGAATCAAAGTAAGCCAACGCTGACATCATCTGCGGGCAAGGGATTCCGTTGCTCGCAGAAACGCCAATGATGTATCGCCAGTTCTCTTGTGCTTTTTGCATTTTTCGCTTGAAATAAGGGTCAAGCATGAGGTTGGTCAGCTTGGGGTTTTTCTCATACGCTTCGGTGATTTTCTGTAAAAATCCCGCGCGGATAATACACCCGCCGCGCCAGATCTGTGCGATCTGGGCGAAGTTTAATTTCCATTGGTATTCCTGCTGCGCCTCGGTCATTAACGCAAAGCCTTGTGCGTAAGAACAAATCTTAGCACAGTAAAGTGCATCATGAATGGCTTCCAGCATGCGCTTGCGATATTTCATGACCTTAACCTTAGGCCCCTTGAGTTGCTTGGCCGCGGCAACGCGCTGGTCTTTTTGCGCTGAGATACAACGTGCAAAAACAGCCGCCGCGATCGACGCCGCAGGCACACCCATGTCCAGCGCATTCTTGGCAGTCCATTTGCCCGTGCCTTTTTGCCCCGCAGTGTCTAAGATCGAATCGATCAGCCACTTGCGTTTATTGGCGGGGTCTTTTTGTTTGAGAATATCCGCAGTGATTTCAATCAAAAATGAATCCAAATCGCCTTGGTTCCATTGATCAAAAACTTCTGCCATCTCAGGCGGCGCCATTCCTAAAACATTTTTCATTAAAAAGTAAGCTTCGCAGATCAGTTGCATGTCGCCATACTCAATCCCGTTATGCACCATCTTCACGTAATGCCCCGCGCCGTTAGGCCCAATATGTGCGGTACAAGCAAAACCTCCCGTCACCGGCCGACCCGGTGCGGCTCCCTCCAAAGGCTTACCTGTTTTCTTATTAACCTTCGCTGCGATGGCGGTCCAAATCGGTTTGAGATGTTGCCATGCATGCTTGGTTCCCCCAGGCATAAGCGATGGGCCAAACCGCGCACCCTCTTCGCCACCCGAAACACCAGAACCCACAAAATGAATTTTTTTACCCGCCAATTCTTTTTCTCGACGAATGGTATCATCCCACAGGCTATTGCCTCCATCAACAATAATATCTTCCTTATCAAGCAGCGGCAAAAGTTGTCCAATCACCGCATCCACAGGCCCGCCAGCTTTAACCAAAATAATAATTTTGCGAGGCCGCTTAATAGATTTCACAAAAGCCTTAAGCTGTTTAAAACCAAGCAGCCCGCCGGGTGTATCGGGGTGGGCTTTGACGAAGGTCTCCATTGTCGCAGCTGTTCGATTATAAACCGCAACCTTAAAGCCGTGGTCCGCAATATTAAGCACAAGATTTTGGCCCATGACTGCTAAGCCGATGAGTCCGATGTCAGCGGTAGGGGTCGCTTTTTTAGCCATTTTTTTTATACTCCGATTATAAGAAACACTCATCGCTTCAGCGCAATGAACCTAATCAAATTAACAATTTATAATATCCCTCGAAAAATTCAATCACCCCAAATCAGTCTTGTCCATCAAAAGGGTTAGCCTGAATATAATCTGATTCACCCTTTAAATAATGGATTAAATTGAGCGTTGCGCGAGATGCCTGCCGCTGTACACTTTGTTTAGTACGTGATGCGATATGGGGCGTCACAATAATATTAGCTTCATCATTAAACGGATGATTTTCGCGCATCGGTTCCTCCTCCAGCACATCAGTGCCATATCCCGATAACTTGCCTCGTTGAATCGCATGAACAATCGCAGCTTCATCAACAATACCACCGCGCGCTGTATTGATAAGCATCGCATCATCTTTCATCAATGCAATCCGCTGGGCATTGATATAATGCGTATTATCATGACTCAGATTCATATGCAATGAAATAACATCAGCTCCACTCAAAACATTATCAGCAAAATGACACTGCTTAACCCCGTGCGCGGAAGCAAAATCCTTGTCCCACCAAGTATCATAAGCAATCACATTCATCCCAAAAGCCTTGGCCCGTTTGATCACTTCTTTCCCGATCCGCCCCATGCCTAATACCCCAAGCGTTAACCCGCAAAGCTCCCTGCCCGTTGCGCGATACCATTGGCCTGATTTTACTTTTGAAATATGGGTATGAAAATCTTTGGCCAGTGCAATCATTAAACCAAAAGTATGCTCTGCAACGGTTGTATGATTCACCCCAGGCGTAAACAAAACCGCAAGCCTTTTCTGTGTCGCATAAGGCACATCAATTTTATCCAAACCAATACCGTACTTAGAAATGACTTTCAGAGACTCGCCAAACCTATCAATGATATCCGCAGTGATCTCATCATCCCCACATAAAAGACCATCAAAGGGAGCATTATTCTTAATGATTTCTTGTAATTGAGACGCTGTGAGCGGACCTCGAGCTGTGACAATCTCAAAGCCCGAATCCTTTAAAAGCTGGTGATGTGCCCCGGGTGTATCCTGATAACTTGTAGTGGTCAATAAAATTCTCATAGCGAGCCTTTGATTTACGTAAGAAAATGTACAAAACAAATGTGTCGCCAGTGTATATAAAGTGATACACAATGCAAGCTTAAATACTATCGGATAAGTAAAATTAAAAAATTAGGCTCGCTCGTCACATGGGCTTTAAAAAAGAAAAAATGTAAATTCCAGAGCCCTTCAGCCCGTTTATAATGCCTGCTTAGAAAAAATTATAAGGACTCATGGGGGTAATTAGCTGTTTTGAAAAAATAATTTTTCAAAATGACGCAAAAAAACAAAATTTGTTTTTAGTCTCAGGCCTCATCCATGTCGGCTTAGCGTACCTTGCCGTTGGCTAAGATCAATTGTTGCTGGGTTTGGTTGGCAATTTTTTGGTCATGGGTCACAAAGACAATCGTTTGTCCATCTTGGTGAAGCTGATGGAAAATTTTCATAATTTGGTTGCCTGTTTTTTCGTCAAGATTACCCGTCGGCTCATCGGCAAGTAGCAAAGCAGGGCGGTTGATCAGCGCACGGGCGATCGCCACCCGCTGTCGTTCCCCGCCGGAAAGCTTCCCCGGTTTATGGCTAAGGCGATGCTGTAAATTCATCCGCGTTAAAAGATCTACCGCCTCTTTTTTGATCCGCTTTTTCTCACGCTGCCATGCGAAAATGGATCGTCCCACCATCGCGGGAATCATCACGTTCTCAATGGCTGTCAGCTCGGGTAACAAATGATAAAACTGAAAAACAAACCCGATCTGTTTATTACGATACCGATCGACCGACCCGCCTGTATGGGTGATAATCTGCTTCCCGTTGAAATAAATCTGTCCTTGGTCGGGCGTATCAAATCCCCCCAAAATATGTAAAAGTGTAGACTTACCAGAACCGGATGCCCCTAGAATAGAAATAAATTGTCCCTTTGAAATCTGAATCGTCGCGTCATCTAAGATATGAAGTCGCTGCGAACCAAGGGTATAGCGCTTGTGCAATCCGCTACAATCCAGCAAAATCGGATGGGTTTTATTCATAGCGTAGCGCCTCGACAGGGTCTTTCAAACTGGCAATAATCGCCGGAATAATCGCACCCAAAAGCCCCGAAAAAATACCGCCAATCACCACATAAAATGCCTGCTCTTGATCTACCTGGTTAGGGATCGTATCAAAAACATAAACGCGTGGATCCCACATTACAAATTTTATTTTTTCATTAAGTCCCTGCGCGTACGCCTCATCATTCATCCCTAAAATCAAGTAACAACCAATCAGCGCGACAGGTAATAAGACCCCAAAAAAGAGCATCAGCCATTTGAGGTACCGCCCCTTTAATCGCCCCATGATCAGCATCCCGATAAAAGCAATCGCAAACGCCCCCGCCCCCGCTCCGGCATACGCCGCGGTTGAACCCAACCAATGCGCCAACCAATATTGTACATCATTGATCCGCGTGACAATGCTATAACCCAATGCAAACCCCGCTAGCGAGCCCAGCACCCCGATGGCCAAACCATAAATCAAAAAGATATGGATAATCCCAAACTGGGATGCCCCGATGGCGCGCAAAATTCCCATGTCTTTGGTCTTGTTAAGCACGATCATATAAAAAGTCAGCGCCACCATGAAAACAGAAACAATGCTCATAAAGCCGATCAAAAAAGAAATCATCTTGACCTCTTTTTCAACAGCTCCTAAAAACTGATTATTCTTTTCTTTCCATGTGCGTACAATTAAATCTCTCGGGAAAGAACCCGCCACCGGGGATTCTTTTTCGAGTTGATTAAGTGTTTGGTTAACAATCGCTTTAACATCATTCAGCGCCACGCCTGCTTTAGCTTTTACGATAATCTCATGCACACGTCCAAGCACATCAGCTTGGGTCTCCCCAGGCGTTTCATCCTCAAAAGAATTAATCAGCGCCCGATCAGATTCACTCACATCTGACGCGACATAAGCATCCATCATCAGCATCTTTTGAAGCGTATAAAAATCAACATAAACAAAAGTTTTATCCGCTTCATAAGAACCGGTCTTGATTTCATTAACCACTGTAAACTGCTTGGCCTGAGAACCAATAGGCACGCCTTGCCGATCAAAAGTAATCGCGGTCAAAGAAATATTGCTAGCCGTGGCAGAACGCCTAAAGGTGTAAAAACCGTTCTTGTCCTTGAAATGATAATTGCTAACATGCATTCCCAACACAACCGTAGGCTTGTCCCTTGTCCCCTTGCCTCCACGCGAAAAGGGCTTATCCAAATGCATCGCATAATGTTTTTCAAAATGACGATTGACATAATCACGAACGCTTGGCGTAAAATCATCAAGCCACGTCTTAAGCTGCTTAGGATCCCTAGGCGGCCAATGCAGCGCCTGCTGATAATTGGTAACCTCTGCATATTCCTCTGCCAAAATCCCTTTAATCTGCACCGGCGAGGTTGACGTCGTATACGCCCCTTTAAAACTGCAAAGCCCCAGCGTGCTAATCACAGGCGTAGCCCGCAAAATTTCATCCCGCGCCTCAAGCCTTTTAATTATTTTTTCGTAAGAAGAAAAACCTGTCACGCTACCCGCAGAAATCGTCACATCCCCATCGGCCTTCTCAAAAGATGCGATGTGTGTATTTAAAATCCCCCCCATAATAGACATCACCACGATCATCATCGCAACGCAAAGCATCACCGACGCCGCGGCAAACAGTGGCGCGATCTTGCGAAAAAGATATTTCAAAATGATTTTGTATTTGTACATCGAAGCATTTCAGCCAAATTAAAACAAGACACTCAGCCTCGCCAAGTGTCTTGTTATTATAAGCGGTAAGAATGCTTATGCCAAAGACTACTCTCGGTTTTCTGTACGCATCAAGGGAAACAAAATGACATCGCGAATCGAACGCTGACCTGTTAGCAACATCACCAAGCGATCAATCCCCAAACCAAGCCCACCAGCAGGAGGCATCCCCACCCGCAATGCCTCTAGAAAATCGTGATCAAGATTCCGAAAAGTAGACTCATCAGCATCTTGTCCTTGCAATTGTTGCGTAAACTTTTCCTCCTGAATATCAGGATCGTTAAGCTCTGTATACGCGGGGCCAATCTCCATCTCTCCAATAAATAAATCCCATCGCTCGCAAAGCCGATCATCGTCTCGCCGAGGGCGCGTCAACGGCGAAATCACCGAGGGATAATCCATCACAAACGTAGGCTGAATCAAACCGCCTTCCGCTGTGGCTTCAAAAACTTCATTCACCACTAACCAATCATCCATGTCCTGATATTTTAGATTTAGCTCCGCTGCCTTCTCTCGTACACGGTCAAATTCAAATATACTAAAACCGTTGGCTTCCTCAAACAAGTCTGCATAAGTCACTTTACGGAACGGCTTGCCATAATCAATCTGATGTCCATCCCATTCAATCACCGCGCTGGCATCCCCATTTTTATCCTTGGCAACAATCGTGGCTAAATGCCGAATCAAAGATTCTGTCAGCTCCATCATGCTCATATAATCGCCAAATGCCTGATAAACTTCCATCGCGGTAAACTCGGGATTATGCGAACGATCAACCCCTTCGTTCCGGAAATTTCGATTGATTTCAAAAACGCGAGGCATCCCACCGACCAGAAGGCGCTTCAAATAAAGTTCAGGCGCGATACGCATATAAAGCTGCATATCAAGTGTATTATGATGAGTCGTGAAAGGTTTAGCCGCAGCACCGCCAGCTATTGGGTGCAGCATCGGCGTCTCAACTTCTAAAAAAGAACGAGAATCCATAAACTTACGCGTCTCGTTAACGATTTTAGATCGCCATTGAAAGGTTTGAATGACCTCCGGATTGGTATACATATCAACATAACGCTTGCGATAGCGAAGCTCCGCATCTTTAAGCCCGTCCCACTTAGAAGGCGGCGGCGCCAAAGACTTCGTGGCCAAAGTAAAGCCTTCATCTCCTTGAGCCCAGCAAGTGATTTCCTGGGTCTTGGTTTTTCCTATTTTCCCCTGAGCAAAAACAATATCGCCTAGCGTGACAAATTTTGCAGCTTTAAAACATGTTAAGCCCACCGCTTTTTTAGAAACCGCAATCTGTAAATCTCCCGACTCGTCACGCAACGTCATGAAAATAAGATTGCCCATCACGCGGTGAAGCATCACCCGCCCTGTGACCCGCGCATGAGGCCGATCATCAACTTCCTTATCTGCTTTATGTTTATCGTCAGCCTCTTGAGAGTAAACGTCCTTGGCCTGCTTAAGTGAAATTTTATCATCAATACGCTGGCCGTAAGGATGGATACCTAGCTCGTCGCGAAATTTGGCCAGCTTGGCTCTGCGGTCTGCGATAAGTTCGGACGTGGTTTGCTCTGTTGCGGTGGATTGTTCTTGGGCCATCTTGAAATTCTCGATTTGAAATAAGTGGAAGCGGGTAAGGAGGCTAATAAAAAAGCGGGATCCGTTTGTTTTGACGAATCCCGCTTTAGGGTATGCAATGCATGAGGCTTTGGCGATAACCAGATTTTGCCTATTAGCTAAGGATTTGGCTTATGCCTCTTTGTTGGCTTTCGCTTCTTTTTTAGCTTTATCTTTAGCGGCTTTTTCAACAGTAAGTAGCGCATGGCTTAGGCCACGGCGGCGATCGCGTAGACGGCGTTTCTTGCCGATACGGTCACGCAAAAAGTAGAGCTTAGCACGGCGGGCATCGCCATGACGTTTAACCACAAGCTTGGAAACGCGAGGCGAATTGATCGGGAATGCACGCTCAACACCTTCGTTGGCAACAATACGTCGCACTGTAATCGTCCGATTGATCCCACCGCCTTGCATCTTAATCACAACCCCGTTGAAAATCTGGATACGCTCTTTGGCGCCCTCAATAATACGGACGTGAACATCAACGGTATCGCCTACTTTAACATCAGGCAGATCAGTCTTGATTTGGTCTTTAACGACAGCTTGGAGTATGCTTGCTTGGCTCATAATTTGTTCTCTATTCTTTATCAGAGATCGGGTTGGGCAGTGATCAGTCACTGCGGAATACTACATCAACAGGGTCAGCGGAAATCATTGACACGCCAACCGAGTCGCGTAATTTACACCATAAGCGACTCTTTGTCGAATGGGCAGCCCAAAAAGAAACACTGTGGAAAGACGAAATCTCATAAATAACTGTAAATAAATAAGTTACATAAGTTGTCGCCGTGGGCTTGCATCTTCCCCGAATCGGTGGGACGATGTGACAATCCCGCTGGGGATAGCTTCCCCTTAACAAACACTTTTTAAAAGGAATCAATTCAATGTTAAAACCCATCATAATGACGCTAGCTCTGAGCATCGCAACAGGATCAGCCATGCCTGCTCAAGCCATACAGCCCGCAACAAAGAGCATCGCAATCCCAGCCGCGACAGTAAAACTCAAGAAGCTTAAAACCGTCACCAATACGCCCGGCAAAGGCCGCGCCGCGCAAAACGGTGACCAGCTCACCATGTCATATGCGGGTTGGTTATTCGTTAACGGGAAAAAAACGACACAATTTGACACTTCCAAAGGCCGAGGCCCCTTATCGCTTATTTTAGGCACCCGTCGCGTGATCCAAGGCTGGGAAAAAGGACTGCTAGGCATCAAAGCCG